>NZ_JAYWDT010000152.1:0-7379 GCF_043779715.1 Flavobacterium sp. | reverse complement strand
GGGTGATTGATCAATAAAAACTCTGTTACTGATTTTCTGGCTTCTTGTACACGTGGAGATGATTTACTATTCACTTCCATTCCGTCCATACAACCTGTTACACAAGATGCCATTAATTTAGGCATTGGCCTTGGGTCGGCTTCACTTCCTTTTGCAACTTCCACTAAACAACAACGGCATTTCCCACCGCTACCTTTTAGTTTAGAATAATAGCACATCGCCGGCGGAACTACTTCTCCACCTATCATACGAGCTGCCTGCAGGATTGTTGTTCCTGGTTCTACTTCTATGCTTTGACCGTCTATGGTTACTTTCATGTTTAAAGTCTTAACGTCTTAATGTCAAATGTCTTAATGTCGAATACATTTCGACTTCACTTCTTTTGACTATCATTTAAATATTTTATAAATCCACTTATTAATTTTGAAATATCTGAAACATTCTCAAATAATTCGTCAAATTCTATTTTTGTAATAAATTTAAATCCAATGCTAAATACAATTGTGATCTTACTTCTGCAGAAAATGCTTTAGCAACGAACAAAAAATATATAAATTCTTTATCCGTGTTTCTTTCAAATCCTTCTGCAATATTTGATGAAATTGAAATTGATGCCATTCTAATTTGTCTAACTAAATCAAAATCTTTTTTAAATTCTTCACCATTGGTTATTTCATAAATCCGTTTGTTGAAAATCCTTGATTTTTTCCAAGAATTAATTTCTTCAAATGAATTAAACCTTCCCATTTCCGTTACGACTTTAAGACATTGGACATTATGACTTTGGAGAAAGGTTCCGCAACAAAATGATCTCTATTTTTTATTTTTTCCGGGAAACGAATATGATATTCAAATTCTTCTCTAAAGTGACGAATTGCCGCTGCCACTGGCCAAGCTGCCGCATCACCTAATGGACAAATGGTATTTCCTTCAATTTTACTTTGAATGCTCAACAACAAATCAATATCTTCTTCGCGACCGTGACCGTTTTCTATTCGATGCAATACTTTTTCCATCCAACCTGTACCTTCACGACAAGGCGAACATTGTCCACAGCTTTCATGATGGTAAAAACGAGAGAAATTCCAAGTATTACGAACAATACAAGAGGTATCATTGTAAACAATAAATCCGCCCGATCCCAACATAGAACCAGTTGCAAATCCACCGTCACTTAATGATTCGTATGACATCAAACGATCTTCACCGTTTGCCGTTTTATAAATTAAATGTGCAGGTAAAACGGGAACAGAACTTCCTCCCGGTACAAATGCTTTCAAAGGTCTGTCAGAACTCATTCCTCCTAAATATTCATCAGAATTCATAAATTCGTAAACACTTAAACCCAATTCAATTTCATAAACACCTGGGTTTTTAATATGTCCTGAAGCTGAAATTAATTTTGTTCCTGTAGAACGACCGACACCAATTTTAGCATATTCCGCACCTGAATTATTAACTATCCAAGGCACAGCGGCAATTGTTTCTACGTTATTGACAACCGTTGGATTTGCCCAAAGTCCTGAAATAGCAGGAAAGGGTGGTTTGATACGAGGATTTCCTCTTTTTCCTTCCAATGATTCAATCAATGCAGTTTCTTCACCACAAATGTAAGCTCCAGCACCACAATGAACATAAAGTTCTAAATCGTACCCTGAACCTAATATATTTTTACCCAAAAATCCAGCAGCTTTTGCTTCGTTAATGGCTCTTTCTAATATTTTATACACCCACATGTATTCTCCCCGAATGTAGATGTAGGATAGGTTTGCACCTAATGCATAACTGGAGGTAATCATTCCTTCAATCAATAAATGAGGAATAAATTCCATCAAATAGCGATCCTTGAAAGTTCCCGGCTCAGATTCATCCGCATTACAAACTAAATGTCTTGGTTTTCCTGATTTTTTATCAATAAAACTCCATTTCATTCCTGCTGGGAAACCTGCTCCACCACGACCACGCAATCCTGAAGTTTTCACTTCTTCGACTACTTCGTCTGGTGTTAATGTTTTCAAGGCTTTTTCTACTGAAGCATAACCCCCGTTTTGACGGTATACTTCGTAGGTTTTAATTCCTGGAATATTTATTTTGTCTAATAATATTTTTTGTGACATAATTTAATCATTAAATAGATTTTCATTTATGAAATCTAGTAATTTTTTTAATTCTATATTTTCATCAGGATTTATCTCCCAAATATTTTTATCCGAATAATCATAAACAGTTGAACCTTTATAGTCCCAATTTATACTTCTATATTTTTTAAACAAATCAATTTTAGAATATAAAAATGCCTTTTGGGCTGGAATATTCAAATTTTTAGCTTTTGAATCATTTATACAACTTAACATTACATCCCAACACGTATCAAAAAAATTAAAATCAGTTTTAACACAAATGTTTAATAAATCTTCTAAAACACCTTCCCGCTCATCATTAAAAGGGAGTAAATATATTTCAAATTTTGAGTTTAACTTTGTTTCATCATGATTTAATTCTTCTATTCTTTGTTTTCTTCCTCCATTAATTTTTGTTGAATCCGTATCAAAAATAATTATATTTTTTGCTTTTTCTTCTTTTCTTTTAATGTCGGCTAATAAAGGTTGATCGGTTAATCTATCTTTACCTTTTACATCAATTACGATACTTGAATCTTCAATTTTAAAAAAAGATTTAAGTAAAAAATCAATAAATAGTTTATCACTTTTACCTTCAACAAATATTTTATTTAAACCGTACTTTTTCATTAACCTCTTAATTCAACATTAGAATCTAATCCCGCACTAATTTGGCTATATGTAAAAGTTGAAGCGTAAATTTTATCTTTATTGGTGCTTTCTTCAAGTTTTATTAATCTAATATCGTTATTGTAATTCAACAAATTTGATGCTTCAATATATGTTTCTGTACATTCTTGACTATGTGTCGTTGCAAATAGCTGTACATCTAACTCTTTGCAAACTTTCATTAAATTAATCCAAAAATCTTTCATTTTTGAATAATGAATACCTATTTCGATTTCATCGATTAGTATTCTTTTCCCTTTTAATGATAATGCTTTCAAAACAATATAGAACATTCGTTTGAAACCATCTCCAAGAAAATTCAAAGGAACGAACTCGTCTTTGTCTTTAAAACTGATTAAAAAAACTGATTTCAAATCTTCAAAATTCTCTCTCAATTCAATATCAACAATGTTTGGATTAACGACTTTTAAAGTGCTTATTAAAATTTCCTTTTCCCTTTTGGTTTTTAAATTTTCATAAATGTTTCTTGTTTCCTCTTCTATAGGTGTGTCATTGAAACTGATTAAGGGAAAATTCAATATATCTAAATTATAATCATAAATCCAATAAGTTTCTACTTGCACAACGTAATCGACATTATAACAAATAAATTGTTTAATATAGTCATCAAATGGAATATTTTTATAAAGTTCGGATCCTTTTAAAAACTTTCTTACATTGTCCTTATCGTTAATTTTTAAATCTAAAGACCTCCTTTCTCCATCATTAATAATATAATTAAAGCTTACAAAGCCTGAAAATGTACCGAAAATATATTCTTTAAAATAATTCTCTTTAGGATAAAGTGTTGAAGTTGTTATTGAATTTCCTGATTTTCTAGTAACTTCCTCAATTTTAAACTCCAATCCTCTCTTTGTTAGAGCAATATAAAAATTAGACAATAATTGACTTTTATCTTCATCAAATAATAATGCCTCCAATAAACAAGTTTTCCCTACATTGTTATCGCCCACAATCAAATTGAATTGACCAATATTCTCAACTTCAAGAAATTCAAATTTCTTAAAATTTGTAACACTGAAATATGTCAAATGATTGTTTATCATAATATTATTTATCGTGTAATAGTATTGTATCGTTTTTGCAATCTTCAATTAACTGATCTACTTTTTCTTTAGTCAAATGCTCTTTATAAAAATCGCCTAATTGCATCATTGGAGCATAACCACAAGCTCCCAAACATTCAACACCCCTAACTTCAAAAAGACCGTCTGGAGTAGGTTCACCCACTTTTACACCTAATTTTTCACAGGTATAATCGATTAAATCTTCCACCCCATTCAAACAACAAGGAGAAGTTTGACAAAATTCGAACATGTATTTTCCAATTGGTCGCTGGTTGTACATCGTGTAAAACGACACTACCTCATACACTTCTATTGGTTTAATATAAAGAATTTCAGCAACCTTGTCCATCAATTCTATGCTCAACCAATTATCGTGAGCATCTTGAACTTCATGCAGAACAGGCAACAAAGCTGATTTTCTTTTGTCTTCAGGATAATAACTAATCAATTCGTTGATACGAGACATCAATCCTTCAGTTATATTTATTTCTTGTTTGTAATGTGTTTTTTCCATTTTAATTATTTTAAATTTTGAATTATAAATTTTAAATGTTTCGAATAATTTATAATTTAAAATTCATCATTTATAATTTTACTATGCGTCTAGCTCCCCTGCGATAACGTTTAAACTTGACAAAATTACAATAGCATCCGAGAGCAAAGCTCCTTTTATCATTTCTGGATACGCTTGGTAGTAAATAAAACAAGGCCTACGGAAATGCAGTCGATAAGGCGTTCGACTTCCATCAGTAACTAAATAAAAACCTAATTCTCCGTTGCCACCTTCTACAGGATGATATATTTCGGCAACTGGAACTGGAACTTCACCCATAACAATTTTGAAATGGTAAATCAACGATTCCATACTTGTGTAAACATCTTCTTTTGGAGGAAGGTAATAATCCGGAACATCAGCATGAAAATCATTTCCTTCCGGCATTTTTTCTAATGCTTGACGAATAATACTCAAACTCTCCCATACTTCGGCATTACGAACACAAAAACGATCGTACGTATCGCCTGATTTTCCAACAGGAATAATAAAATCAAAATCTTCGTAAGAAGAATACGGTTGCGCTACACGAACATCATAATCAACACCTGCCGCTCTTAAATTAGGACCCGTAAATCCGTAAGCCATCGCTTGTTCAGCCGTTATAGCTCCAACATTTACAGTTCTATCAATAAAAATTCTATTTCTTTCGAATAAGTTTTCAAATTCTTTCCAAGCTGCTGGAAATTCTTCTAAAAAAGTGTTTAATAATTCAAATGCTTTAGGAGACCAATCTCTTTCGAAACCTCCAATTCGTCCCATATTTGTAGTCAAACGAGCGCCACAAATTTCTTCATAAATCTCGTACACTTTTTCTCTAAATTGGAACACATATAAAAATCCAGTATACGCTCCGGTGTCAACACCAAGGATTGAATTACAGATGATATGATCTGTGATTCTAGCTAATTCCATCACAATAACTCTTAAATATTGAGCTCTTTTAGGAACTTCGATATCCAACAATTTTTCTAATGTCAACCACCAACCCATATTATTTATAGGTGACGAACAATAGTTCATTCTATCCGTAAGCGGTGTTATTTGGTAAAAAGGACGGTTTTCCGCAATTTTCTCGAACGCTCTGTGAATGTAACCAATGGTTGGTTCCGCTTCCAGAATTCTTTCTCCATCCATCAATAAGATATTTTGAAAAATACCGTGTGTAGCTGGGTGAGTTGGCCCTAAATTCAGGATCGAAAGCTCGCTTCCATCTTCATTTAGTTGTTCTTTTATTCTTTTAGCATAGCGATGCTCTGGTGGTAATAATAGTTCTGACATTTAGTTAATGTGAAAAATTATAATAGTGAGTATTTTTAATAATTGTCGGTTGTTCTTCCAAAGAAACGATCGTCTTTGTCTGTTCTTCCGCTATCTTCCATTGGGAATTCTTTTCGCATAGGAAAAGAAATCATTTCATCCATATTCAAAATACGTTTCAATTGTGGATGACCAATGAAGTTTATCCCATAAAAATCGTAGGCTTCTCTTTCCATCCAATTGGAGCTCAAGAAAATATTTGATATCGATTTTATTTCTGGATTTTCACCGTTAATGTATGCTTTGATTCTAATTCTTTTATTCTTGTACCAATTGTGCAAATGATACACCACCGCAAATTGATGATCTTCATCATTGTCTGGATAATGAATCCCACACAAATCTGTTAGAAAATGAAACCGTAATGTTGAATCATTTTTCAAAAAAAGAATCACTGCAGTTATTTTATCCGCAGCAACTTCAAATGAAAATATATCTCTTTCTTGCTTGAATTCAAAAACAGAAGAATCAAATGTTTCTACTAATTTATCTTGAATTTGTATCGTTTCTAGCGCCATTGTTTATTTGATATTATAAGAAGCTAATAGTTGTTGGTATTCTGGAGAACTTCTTCTTCTTACTGATTCTGTTCGCACCAACTCTTGCAATTTCATAACTCCGTCAACAATTTGTTCGGGTCTTGGCGGACATCCAGGAACGTAAACATCTACAGGAATAACTTTATCAATCCCTTGCAAAACCGAATAGGTATCAAAAATTCCACCAGAACAAGCACAAGCTCCAACAGCAATTACCCATCGAGGCTCTGACATTTGTTCGTAAACCTGACGTAATATAGGCGCCATTTTCTTTGAAATCGTACCCATTACCATCAACATATCCGCTTGACGAGGTGAAAAACTTACACGTTCTGAACCAAATCGTGCCAAATCGTAATGCGAAGCCATTGTTGCCATAAATTCAATTCCGCAACAAGACGTTGCAAAAGGCAAAGGCCACAATGAATTTGCACGAGCTAATCCCACAACATCGTTCAGTTTTGTAGCGAAGAAACCTTCACCAACAACACCTTCTGGAGGGGCAACCATATTTATATTTGAATCACTCATTTTTTATAATTTTGAATTAGAAATTTTGAATTAGAAATTAAAATGAAATCATTTAAAATTTAGAATTCAACATTTAAAATAAATCTTTATTCCCACTCTAACGCTTTCTTTTTGATGATGTAGAAAAAACCCACCAAAAGCAAAAGCATAAAAATTACCATCTTAACCATTCCTTCCATTCCCAATTCCTTGAAATTGATTGCCCATGGATACAAGAAAATCACTTCCACATCAAACAAAACAAATAATATAGCTACCAAGAAATACTTTACCGAAAATGGTATTCTCGCATTTCCAACAGATTCAATACCACATTCAAAATTTTTGCCTTTTACTTCAGATGATCTTTTTGGTCCCAGTTTTCCTGAAACTATAATGGTTCCCACAACAAATCCTACAGCTAGGACAAACTGCATTAAAATTGGAATATAATTTAATTGATCGGATTGCATAGTATTGATTTTTGAATAAAAATAAGCTACAAAGATAACTTTCAAATTATTAAATAACAATAAAAAGTCCTAAATACATTGCAACTACAACGATGTAAATTTGCAAT
>NZ_JAYWDT010000151.1:0-3393 GCF_043779715.1 Flavobacterium sp. | reverse complement strand
TTGAAGTGTGATAATGACATATTTTAAGGTAGTTTGAAAAAAAAGTGTCCAGAAAATAGCACTTAAACTTCCTAATGCAATGACTTCGGTTATAACTTTATTATGAAAAACCGCATTAAGTGTATACAATGGTGAGGTTCCAATATCACCAAAAACAATACCTATTGCTATCAATGAGCCAGCAAGGGTAATTTTAGATTGAAAATCGGCGTTATTCGTGTGCATAAATTATATTTTTTTTAAATGAATGTATTCTCTATAGACCGTATTCGTCAATTTTTCTATATAAAGTAGCCACTCCAATTTCCAAAAGTCTTGCTGTCTCAGCTTTATTTCCTTGTGTATAATTCAGTACTTTTTGAATATGTAGTTTTTCTATACTTTGCATCGAGAAAGCAGATAGAGTTTTATTGGTTTTATAAACCTGATGCTGCATTTCATAAGGCAAAACATCAATTGTCAAAACTTCATCATTTGCTAAAATAACCGAGCGCTCAATTATATTTTTTAATTCCCGGACGTTTCCTGGCCAATGATAAGTTTCCAATTTCTGAAGAAATTCATCACCAACAACCAAATTTTTTTTATTGATTTTTGCAGAAAATTGAGCTACAAAATAATGTATTAATGGAACAATATCTTTAACTCTCTCCCGTAAAGGTGGAATATTAATTTCAAAAATATTCAATCTAAAATACAAATCAGAGCGGAAACGATGTTCGTCACTTTCTGCTTTTAAATCTCTATTTGTTGCGGCTATTAATCTGAAGTTTGATTTTTTAGGTATAGAATCACCTACTTGTATGTATTCATTGGTTTCTAAAACTCGCAATAATTTGGCTTGCAATTCTATTGGCATTTCGCCAATTTCATCTAGGAATAAGGTTCCGCCGTTTGCTTCTTCAACAAAGCCTTTTTTATCTTTTATTGCTCCGGTAAATGCACCTTGTTTGTGTCCGAATAATTCGCTTTCCAAGATTTCTTTACTAAAAGTACTGCAATTTAAGGCCACGAAAGATTTTCCAACTCGATTGCTGTTTTCGTGAATGGCTTGTGCAAAAACTTCTTTTCCGGTTCCTGTTTCGCCTGTTAAAAGAACAGTTGAATCAGTTTTAGCTACTTTTTTAGCTAAATCAATGACTTGTTCTAGTCCTTTTGATTTCCCTATTATTGAGTCAAAAGAATATTTATCAGAAATGCGTTTTTCGAGTTGCTTGACTTTCTTTTGCAATTGCACCTTTTCCAAAGCTTTGTACAAAAGGGGAATAATTTTGTCATTGTCGTCACCTTTTACGATATAATCAAAAGCGCCATTTTTCATAGCTTGAACTCCATCGGATATTTTGCCGAAAGCTGTTAGTAAAATGACTTCTGTTAAAGGAAATGAAGTTTTTATTTTTTGAAGGAAATCAACGCCATTGCCATCAGGAAGTTTGACGTCGCACAAAACCACATCAATATCGTTGATTTCTAATTTTTTGAAACCTGATTTTAAATCGGGAGCCTCAAAAACCTCAAAACCTTCCGATTTTACAATTCGGGCGAGAAGGTTCCTTAGCTTTTCTTCATCGTCGATGATAAGAATATTTTTCAAAATGGCAGTTTTTATCAGATAATTAACAGTTATTACAACTGAGAAAATATATAATTAGAAATTCCAGCCATTTGTGCATCATCAAGTCTAGCTTTCTTTTGCATACGAACTAAAACTGGTTTCCAATCTTCTTGTGTGTGTTTAGTTACTTCAAATAATTTATGACATTTTGCACAATTGTTTTCGTAAAGACTTTTTCCTGCAACTAATTCTGGCGTAAGTTCCACTTTTGGAGCTGCAGTAACTGGTGCAACAACTTTTGGTGAACAAGAATATATGAATATTCCTAAAATTGCAACTGCTATAATTCTTGCTGTACTCACAATTTTAAAATTGTTTTTTTTGTGTTCGTGAACCTTCGGTTTCATAATTTTTGGTTTTTTTGAATTGTAAATATATATAAAAAACAACAGTTTTAAATCAACTAGTTTTTATACACTTTCAAAGCTTCTCCAAGAATTTGAACTGACTTAATTAAGTCTTCTTTTTTCAGTACGTAAGCGATTCTAACTTCATTTTTACCAACATTTGGTGAGGAATAAAATCCTGCAGCTGGAGCAACCATAACGGTTTCTTTATTATAATCGTAACTTTCTAGAAGCCATTGTGCAAAATGATCCGCATCGGTTACAGGAAGCTGTGCGATACAATAAAATGCTCCTTTTGGAGTAGCTACTTTTACACCTGGAATTTTATTTAATTCAGTGATAAGTGTGTCACGACGTTCTTTGTATTCGGTAATTACTTCGTCGAAATAACTTTGTGGTGTGTCTAGAGCGGCTTCGCTGGCAATTTGCTCGTATGTTGGCGGACTTAAACGTGCTTGCGCAAATTTCATCGCAGTTGCCATAACTTCTTTGTTTTTAGAAACAATACAACCAATACGTGCGCCACACATACTGTAACGTTTAGAAACTGAATCGATCATAATAGCATTTTCTTCGATTCCTGCGATATCCATGATAGAATAATGTTTGTATCCGTCGTAAGTAAACTCGCGGTACACTTCGTCAGCAATCAAGAATAAATCATGTTTTTTGACTAAAGCGGCTAATTGCTGAATTTCTTCTTCCGAATATAAATAACCTGTAGGATTTCCAGGATTACATATAAGAATGGCTTTAGTTTTTGGTGTAATTAGTTTTTCGAAATCAGAAATTGGAGGCAATGCAAAACCTGTGTCTATCGTCGAGATTACAGGAACTACTTTTACGCCTGATGCAGTTGCAAATCCGTTATAATTTGCATAAAAAGGTTCAGGTATAATAATTTCTTCGCCAGCATCTATAGTACTTCCCATCGCAAACAATAGTGCTTCAGAACCACCAGTTGTAATGATAATATCTTCTTTATTTATAGGCAATCCAATCTTCTGGTAGCTTAATGCTAATTTTGTTCTGTAACTATCAAAACCAGCAGAATGACTGTATTCTAATATTTTAATATCAGCATTTTTCACTGCATTTAAAGCTACTTCTGGAGTTTTAATATCGGGTTGACCAATATTTAAATGATATACTTTATTTCCATTTTTTTTAGCAATTTCCGAGTAAGGAACCAGTTTTCTTATTGGAGATTCTGGCATTTGATGTCCTTTGTTTGATATTTTTGGCATGACGATATATTTTGAAATGCAAATTTGCGATTTTTTATTAAATAATTTCCTCAAAAGTGATTCAAAATTGTTAATTCTGTTTTTTCTTACAAAATTATTAGTAACTTTATAGAAACATTAATCCCCAATGAAGAAATTATATTTGCTTTTATTCATATTTTTTACCGTATTATCTTCTTTTTCT
>NZ_JAYWDT010000150.1:0-3393 GCF_043779715.1 Flavobacterium sp. | reverse complement strand
CAATTTGCGAAATTATTTGATGGATTTTCTATTGGATCAAACGATTTAACACAACTCACATTGGGTTTAGATCGGGATTCTACATTGGTTAGTGCTTTGTTTAATGAAGAGAATCCTGCAGTAAAACATTTAATACAAGATACTATTAGAGCAGCAAAAAGGAATAAAATAAAAGTGGGTTTGTGCGGACAAGCACCGAGCGATATTCCCGCTTTTGCAAAATTTTTAGTAGATGAAGGCATTGATAGTATCTCATTTAATCCTGATGCGCTAATAAAAGGAATTGAAAACATTTTGCAAGCAGAAATGGAAAGTATTACTAAATTATAATTATTTATTTCATTTGATGTAGGCATTTATGAATATTCGTAATAAAAGATATGGAATTGTATAAATTTTGTTAAAAAATATGCAACACAAAGTTTTGTCAGAACCTTAAACTTTGTATCAAATTAATTTAAAACATATAATATGAAAAGTCTAACATCAAATTATCATAAAATTATTGTTGTAGTATTAATTTTAATTTTCTTGCTTTTAACGTGCAATAATGTCAATGCTCAAAATTAATGGGAACTAACTTTTAGACCAGGTATCAACTTTGCAACACAAGATTTAGACAACATAAAACTCAATACAGGATTTGGTGCTGAAGCAACAGTTGGTTATAGAGTTCAAGAACATTTATCGGCATTTGTCGGTTGGAGTTGGAACACTTTTCCATCTAAAGATTTACCATCAAAACTAGATTTTGATGAAACTGGCTATAGTTTCGGTTTTCAGTTTAATCATCCAATTTCAACTTATAATTTAAATTATATAGTTGGTCTTGCAGGAATTTACAATCATATTGAAGTAGAAAATGATAATGGAGACATTATTTCAGATTCTGGTCACGGATTGGGTTGGCAAGCAGAAACTGGACTTTCTTATGAAATAAATAAATCATTGCGAGTTGCACCAACTATTAGATACAGATCATTATCAAGAGATATAATTTTTGGTACAATTTCAACACCAGTCAATTTGAATTATTTGGCTTTTAACTTAGCTGTAACGTGGTGTTTCTAAATCCACAATTAAAAATCAAAAGGAAATTATTATGAAAAATTTAAAAATATCTGGTTCATTATTTTTCTTCGCAGGCTCAATAATCTTAATGGGAATCATTACTTCCGAAGCATTTTATCCATCGGGTTATACCACAACCAATAGCGAAATAAGCGATTTAGGTGCTACACTTCCACCAAATAGTGTCAGTTATCAACCATCGGCAACAATCTTTAATACAACAATGTGGTTTTCGGGGTTGATGATTTTAGTAGCCTCATTATACCAACACTTTCATTTCAAAAAAATAATATTCACTATTCCAATTCTATTATTTGGAATAGGACTACTCGGCGTTGGCTTTTTCCCTGGCGATAAAATTCCTTACCACGGAATGTCTTCTCTACTCACTTTCACTTCTGGAGGTTTGGCAGCAATTCTTTCGTTCAAAATTACGGCTGCACCATTTAAATATTTTGCTTTTGTTTACGGATTGATAACATTGGTCGTATTGTTTACAGCACAAAAATACATTCCAATTATTGGCGATGGTGGAACAGAACGTTGGGTGGCATATCCAGTTGTTTTATGGTTGGTTGGAATAGGTGGATTTTTATTGAACCAAAGTAATTCAAAAAATCAGGAATATTAAATTCAAAAACTGTTCATTATGTATAAATACATCTTTGCATTCTTACTATTCATTCACGGATTAATCCATTTTATGGGTTTTGCAAAAGCGTATAATTATGGAAATATTACGCAATTGTCCAAAGAAATTTCTAAACCAATAGGAATGGTATGGCTTACCACAGGTTTTTTGTTCTTAATATGTTTGGCTTTGTACCTTTTCAAAAATCAAAGTTGGGCTTATTTTGGATTAATTGCAATGGTTGTATCGCAAATTCTAATCATCTATAACTGGCAAGACGCAAAGGTTGGTACGATTGCCAACGTATTAATTTTGGTTTTTGTAATTATTGGATTTTTTCAGATAAAATTTAAAAACGAATACAAAAGTGAAGTAAAAATTGGTTTATTGCATACAAAAAATTTACCAAAAACGTTACTTTCAGAAGATAGTATTACAGACTTGCCCGAGCCAGTCAAAAAATACATTCGTTATGCAGATTGTCTCGATAAACCAATTGTGCATAATTTTAGGATAGACTTTTCAGGAAAAATTAGAAGTCACGAAAAAAGAGATTGGATGCATCTTACCTCTGAACAGTACAATTTTATACCAACGCCCACCCGATTATTTTATCTCGATGCTACCATGAAAGGTTTGCCAGTTGCAGGATTTCATTGTTTTAAAAACGGAATTGCCTATATGGATATTCGGTTATTGTCACTGTTTAAAGTAGAATTTCAAAAAGGTGCAGTCATGAATGAATCAGAAACCGTCACTTTTTTTAACGATATGTGTTGTATGGCACCAGCTACATTGATTGACAAACGAATTGAATGGTTACAAGTGGAAGAAAATAAAGTAAAAGCATCATTTACCAACAATGGAATAACCATTTCGGCTTGGTTGTATTTTAATGAAAAAGGTGAATTGGTCAATTTTGTTTCCGAAGATCGTTCCGCTTTGCTTGAAGATGGCACCACCAAAAAACTCAAATGGAACACACCTTTGCGGGATTACAAAACCATAAACGGGTATAAACTAGCCAGTTATGCCGAAGCGATTTACACCTATCCTGATGGTGATTTTACTTATGCCACTTTTGATTTGGAAGATGTTGGATTTAATTAATAAATGGTTTTTAATCAAAAATAATATTGCCAGTACAAATTTCAAATTAATTTAAAAACACAAATCATGAACGATGCACATTTACACTTAGTTTTAAATCATTTACCCATTATCATTCCAGTAATTGGGTTGTTGGTAATGATTGAAGGTTTATTTTTTAGTTCTGAAATAGTAAAAAGGACGGCTTACTTTATTTTTATTTTGGGAGCAGTTCTAGCAATTCCAGCATTTTTATCGGGCGAAGGTGCCGAAGAAGTTGTTGAAAATTTGGCAGGAATTGATGAAAATTTCATTAAAATCCATGAAGAAATTGCGGGGACATTTGCGATTCTATGTTATGCATTGGGAGGGATTTCGTTGTTGGGATTGTGGGCAAATGTTTATAAAAAATCGTTTTCAAATGGTATCGTTTATATAACAATTGTTTTTTGTACCATCACTTTATATTTTGCAAAACAAACTGGAACAACTGGTGGCGAAATCAGACATACCGAAATTAGAGAAAATGGAGGAACGAGAGCAACACAATCTCGAGATAATGAAGAAGAGGAATAACAATGATTTATGATAAAATATGAAAC
>NZ_JAYWDT010000149.1:0-3410 GCF_043779715.1 Flavobacterium sp. | reverse complement strand
TACAAGAATTGATTGATTAACGGCAACTACATCGGTAATTGTACCGTCTTTGTCAATTTCTTTATCAAATTGGAAACTTTTTAAGGAGAAATCTTTTATTTTACCTGTTGTTACAAGTTTTATGAACTTCAGTTGTGAAGCGAGATTAGGTCCTAAATCATGATAATGTAAAAAGGCATCTTTTTCGAAGCCAACATTTACAAAAGCAGCATTAAGACCAGCAACTGGTTTTCTTATTTTGGCAATAAAAATATCGCCTACTTGAAAATTGCTTGTTTCTTCTTCTTTGTGTAATTCAATTAGTTTTCCATCTTTTAATAAGGCAAAATCTACAGCGTCAGAACTAGATCTAATAATCAATTCTTTATTCATGTGTAAATTTTTATCTGCATTTTTTAGATAATAGACAATAGATTGAAAGATAATAGATTTAAAAAAATCTAGAATATTACAATCTGTAATCTAAAATTAAACTAGTACAGATGGATTAAACATTACAGGTTTTACCTGGGAGAAAGTAGATTTTTAGATAAAAAATATTCTAGATAACAAGCTCTTGTCTTTTATCTATTTGTCTTTTATTTATTTGCCTTTTTCTCAATTTCAATGAACGTTTAAAAAGAAAAAAGTAGTTTAAAACTACTTTTTCTTTTTGTGACGGTTAGCTCTCGCACGTTTTTTACGTTTGTGCGTTGCTACCTTATGTCTTTTTCTTTTTTTACCACTTGGCATAATGTGTAGTTTTATTGATTAATAATTTATTTTGTTGTTTCATTATTTGTTTTAACTCCTTCTACAAATACTTTCGCAGGCTTAAATGCTGGAATATTGTGAGCTGGAATTTTAATCGTTGTGTTTTTAGAAATATTTCTTCCAGTTTTTTCAGCTCTAGTTTTTACAATAAAACTTCCGAAACCTCTTAAGTAAACATTATCACCAGTTTCTAATGAATTTTTTACTTCTTCCATAAAAGTTTCTACTGTAGCCTGTACATCTCCTTTTTCTAGTCCTAATTTCTCTGAAATTTTCGCTACGATATCTGCTTTTGTCATTTTAATACGTAATTAAGTTTATGTAATTTTTTGAGGTTGCAAATATATAAATTAAATAAACAATATTTCAAGCTAATTGATTAAAATTTAATCACATAAAATTTTATTTTTGCTAACCAAATAATTTCAATGAATTTTAGCAAAACATTAACCACGTGGTATCTAGAAAATAAGCGCGATTTACCATGGAGAAAAACAACCAATCCTTACTGTATTTGGTTGTCGGAAATCATGCTGCAACAAACACGGGTAGCGCAAGGTTTGCCTTATTATGAGGCTTTTACGACGGAATTTCCAACAGTTTTCGATTTGGCTAATGCCAGCGAAGAACAAGTTCTGAAACTTTGGCAAGGTTTGGGATATTATTCTCGTGCTCGAAATTTGCATGCTACAGCGAAACATATTGCCTATGATTTGAACGGAATTTTTCCGTTAGATTATAAAATTTTACTCAAATTAAAGGGAGTTGGAGAATATACAGCCGCCGCAATTGCATCTTTTTCTTATAATGAAGTGGTTCCTGTCGTAGACGGAAACGTTTTTCGAGTGCTTTCTCGTTATTATAATGTTGCAACCGACATAGCGTCGGCGAAAGCCAAAAAAGAATTCACGCTTTTGGCGCAAGAAGTAATCAATAAAGACAATCCTGCATTATTTAATCAAGCAATTATGGAGTTTGGTGCTTTGCAATGTGTTCCTAAAAATCCTAATTGTACTATTTGCCCGCTTAATACTAGTTGTGCTGCGCTTTCGCTGAAAAAAGTTAGCGAATTACCCGTAAAAATCAAGACATTGAAAGTAAAAAATCGATTTCTGAACTACTTGTATATATTAGACAACAAAAACAAAACGACGATTAACCAACGAACAGCTAAAGGAATTTGGCATAATTTATATGAATTTCCTTTAGTAGAAACTGAAAATTTAGAATCGGACGAAGTTATTTTGGAATTAATTCACAATAAATTTGATGATATTTCCGAAATAACTCTGATGGAAACCGAAACAATAAAGCACAAACTGACGCACCAACATTTGCATATTAAATTTTGGAAAATGAAAAGAAAAACTACGCTAGAAAACGGTCTTGATTTTGAAAGTTTAAATAAATTTCCTTTTCCTATTGTGCTTCACAATTTTATCGAGAATAATAAGTTTTAATTAAAATGCCTTATCTTTGATATTCTCAAATGAAATCACAATGAATGGAACGTTAAATAAAGTCATGTTAATAGGTCATCTTGGAGAAGATGTAAAAATGCATTATTTTGAAGGAGGCAATTGCATCGGGAGATTTCCGCTAGCAACAAATGAGATTTATATTAACAAATCGACTAACGAAAAAATAACTTCGACCGAATGGCACAATGTTGTGGTGCGTAATAAAGCTGCAGAAATTTGCGAAAAATACTTGTCTAAAGGTGATAAAATATACGTAGAAGGCAGAATAAAATCTCGCCAATGGCAAGCCGAAGACGGAACTACTAAATACACGACCGAAATTCAAGCCACGGAATTTACATTTTTGAACACTAAAAAAGATTCTGAAAATGTAAAAACATCATCTGAAGTACCAAAAACAACAAGTTTCGATTCGACTGTCGAAAATGATTTGCCTTTTTAAAACCCAAACAATGTTTAATAAATATTTTACTTTTCTTTCTTTTATTGCAATTACAACTTCTATTGTTGGTTGTAAAGATGATGTTTTACCTAAACCAAAAGCTTATTTGAGTTTAGACTATCCGAAACCAAATTATTCGAATTTCGATAAAACATGTGGTTATAGTTTCCAATATAACACAAATGGAAAAGTTGTAGACAAAGGAAATTGCAATTTCGATATTGATTATCCAAAACTAAAAGCAACGGTTTATTTGAATTACAAACCAGTAAACAACAATCTAAAAGAATTATTGCGAGATGCTCAAAAATTAACTTACGAACACGTTATAAAAGCTGACGGAATTAGCGAACAACCTTATGCCAATAAAGAAAGAAAAGCATACGGAATGTTTTATGAAGTAGGAGGAAATGCAGCTTCTCAATCGCAATTTTACTTAACTGACAGTACAAAACATTTTCTTGTAGGTTCCGTTTATTTTTATGCAAAACCCAATTACGATTCCGTATTACCAGCAGCAGATTACATAAAAAATGATTTACGAATTTTGATGGAAAGTTTGAAATGGAAATAATAAAATTGAATTATATTACCATTTTGCTTTTGAAAATATTATAATATACTACCTGTGTCAGTATGACAAACTGAGAATAATTGACAAACTGAGAATAATTGACAAACTAATCCAGTTAGTTCAAAGATTAAATGGTATAAACAAAAAGGTCTGGCTAAAA
>NZ_JAYWDT010000148.1:0-7458 GCF_043779715.1 Flavobacterium sp. | reverse complement strand
AGTCAAGTCCTTTGTATTCAGTAAATTTTGTGCTCATTTTATCCTTTTCTTTAATCGAAGTGCGAAAGTAATAAATTAAAGTCGAAAGTTGAAAGTCGCAGGTCGAAAGTTACGCTTTAAGCCAAAATCGATCTATTGGGATTTTGTCAAAGAAGGAAAAACACTTTTACGCATCTCCTTCTAATTCAAAAAAATCATTTACTGGTTTGTCAACAATTTTGATTGTTTCAATGCTAAAACTAAATTTCGACTGCGCTCGATTGGACAAAGTTGCTAATTTTTGTGGGCACGGATTGCAAATCCGCGCTATCGGAGCATGGATTACAAACTAGCGATAGCGAACCAACGAAGTAAATCCGCCCTAGTGGGTTTGCTAAAGTCTTTTATTTAAATTCGATGTTGACTATGAAATAATGTGGAATATTAAAATGTTCCCCAAGTTTGTCAGCCGCTATATTTGATTGTGCAACTTCACAATATGAACCCGAACCATCTTTGTGAATTGTTGGTGTTATAATTGCAAAGACTGCATTTTTTTTATTAATATCTAGGTTTAATTCTTTTTTAGTTCCGAAAAAATCTTTCAATGCATATTTTTCAGATTCTTCAAATAATTTAAAGAATGATTTTTTGCTTCCAAATTTTTGTCCTTTTATATAAGCCTTTAATTTTCCATCAGTCATTTTAAAAAAGAATTTTAAGGATTCTTTGTTGGAATCAATTTTAAAATAATCACTTTCAGAACCATCAAATAATATTGATGTGTTTTTCAATTTTCCGTTTTTGTATTCTTCTATGCTTACAGTAATAAATTTTCCATTTAATTCATTGCTCTCTAAAGTCAATCTTTCTATGTAAATATTTTCAAAGTCAATGAGACCTTGAATATCGATATTTTCACTTCCATAGTTATTAGTCATTTTGACTGCGTTTTGGGCAAATGCGATATTAGACAACACTAAAAAGATCAATAATAATTTAATTTTTGTTTTCATTATCTTGTGTTTAAATTTTAATTTTTCATTGAGGTTACTCTTAATATTTCCAAGCTCCACGCAATTTGAACTCTACATTAAACCCATTCTTGAAGCTTGTCACATAAGTTTTAGCAAAAAAAAGTAAATCTCGACTGCGCTCGACTGGACAAAATAGCTAATTTTTGTGGGCACGGATTGCAAACCCACGTTATCCGGTAATATTTAAAAAAGCGCGTTCTATTTTTAGTCAATTCTTCATTATGTACTCTTTTTTAAATTGTTAAAATTCAATAATATAGTAACGTAGAAAAGTGTTATTTGTTTGTGTTCTTTATCGAGTTATGATATTCTAAAAAAAAATTGCACGACAAGAATAGGTATCCTGCTGCTTTAATCCACTTGCTAATATTGTAATCCGTAAATATTTGTAACGAAAAGATAGTTATTGAACTCAAAATTAAAATTAGTTTTATATGCTTCATTTCATGATTTTAATATAGTTAGAAACCTGCGTATTTACCGCTCGGCGAAGTCTCCCGACTTCGACCTTTTCTTGAATGTTCTTGTTATACGTAAATCTAATAAAAGTCTCCCGACTTGTTCGTAGATGTCTTATTAAATTCAAATCGTTAAGTGATAAATCATAATACTCCATTTTAAATAAAACTACAAAATAATCCAAACGGTTACTTTGTATTTTTTTATCCCTTTTGAAACGCTAATTATTCTAAGGATAGTTATAGTAAAAATTCGTGAGACTTTTATCACGTTTACGGATGGCGAAACGATTTAAAATGGCGCGAAGTCAGAGACATTCGCGCAGCAGCCCGCAGTCTTTAAGTACGTTTTTTTTAAGGACACTTCGAGCAGCGGGGTAATAGCAAGCATTACAGGGTTATGATTAAAAACGGACAATCAAAAAAAACGATTAAGCTTTCCAATAATCACTATAAAAATTGCTTGTTTTCATTAATTCCTCATGATTTCCGAAAGCTGAAATAGATTTATTTTCCAAAATATATATATTATCGGCATTATTTCGTAGCGCATTCAAACGATGAGAAATAAAGAAAATGGCGCAATTTTTTTTTACCTTTTGTAAAAGTTCAATCGTAAATTTTTCAGTGTTCCTATCCATTGCAGCGGTAGCCTCGTCTAGAATAAGTAGCTGTGGCTTTTTATATAAAGCTCTTGCTAAAGCAATCAATTGTTTTTGTCCACCAGATAAATTGATTCCTTCTTCTCCAAGAATAGTAATTAATCCTTGCGGGAATTGGCTAAAATAAAATTCAAAACCATATTCTTTTAAAAACTGTACAAAAGCTTCTGGATTTTCTGTTTTTCCTAGTAAAATATTATCAATTACATTTCCGTTAAAAATCATAATTTCTTGTGGAATTACACCTATCAAATTGCGGTAACATTCTAACTCAATCTCAGCTAAATCAAATTGATTATTTACAATTATTTTTCCTTTTTCAAAATTGTAAAAACGTTGCAGAATCTGGCTTAAAGTACTTTTACCACTGCCACTTTCGCCCACTATAGCTGTTATTTTTCCCTTTTCAACGGTTATGTTAATGTTGGAAAACAATTCATTTCTTCCTGCAAACCGAAAAGAAAGATTTCGCATTGATATAGAATCAATTTCTGTTAAAGGCTGTCCTTCTTCTTTCTCTTTTTCTATCGATGCAAATTCAAACATTCTAATAAATGCAATTTTGGCTTCGTTTATAGGAATCGATATTAAAGCCAAATTGGCAATTGATGGCAATAAAGAACCTGAAATTCCTAAAACTGCCATCAATTCGCCTAGCTGCATTTCCTTATGAAAAACCATTATAGATGTATAAACCAAAATACCAATTAAGAAAATCACGCTGGACAATCCTGCTTGCCACGACAATTGAATATTTATTTTACCTAAATTGAATATTTTTTCTTGAAAATCTCCAAAAATAGATTCATTTACATTACCAAAAACAGTCTGACGGTTGTTGTTTTTTATGGTTTCAATACCTTGCATTGAAGAAACGTAATTACTTTCGTTCAAGGCATAGCATTGCATTACCTCTCTTTGTGCAATTATTATTTTTTTATTACTTCGATAAATAATATAAAAATAAATAGGCAAACTAATTATCGACATTACTGCTACTTGCCAAGAATACAAGAATAAAAAAATAATCGAAACAATCGCAACCAAAATATCGATAACAAGATTACTAGCCAGCAATTTTATCACGCTTTGTATACGACTAGTATCGTTTAAACGGGCGATTAATTCACCAATTTTACGATTGTCAAAAAAAGATTTTGGCAAATGCAATAAGGAATTGTAAAATTGAAAGTTTATTCTATTATTAAAATCTTTGGATTGCTGGAGCAAGAAAAATTCTCTTAAAATCATAAAACCAACTCTAGCCAAAAGCAAAATGGTTAATAAAACAATTCCAGTAATCAATTTTTTGATATTATGCGAGGGCAAAATCTCATCAATAAGTTTTTGTGAAAATAGCGACATAGCCATTCCAAGACTAGCCACAAAAACACCAATTATAATACTAAAAAACAACAACTTGTAATCGTTTTTGAGTAAGTTTACAAAATACTTTTTTTGTGCTTTAGTTGCTTCTTTATTAGTTACAAAGTTTTCGTTTGGCGACAAGACTAAACAAATTTTTGATGCCCAAATTTTGTCTAATTCTGTTTCAGACAAATAATATAATCCTTTAGCTGGGTCACCTACCAAAAAACCTCTTTGTTCGTCATATTCGTAACAAACCACATAATGCTCAGAATTTTCTCCTATCAACAAATGTAATATAAGTGGTTCGTTGTGCTCTTTAAGACCTTGCATTTCTCCTCGAATGCCCTCAGCGGTAAAACCCAACTCATTGGCTACTTGATACAAACCAAGCATTGTTGTGCCCTGTTTGGTTGTACCGCTTAACTCTCTTAGTTTTTCTAAAGAATTATTACCATTATAAAATTTAATAATTGATAATAAACAAGCTACGCCACAATCAGACTGATCCAATTGTAACGTGTGTGCTTTTTTAATTTGTCTTGAATGCAATGTAATTTGTTTTAATTGGGGTTACGGTTAAAATCAATTGAAGTTTTAAAGTATGTACCAGATGTTTTTTTTATTTGTCTGGCATAACATCCTTATTATCGGTTACGATAAAAAATAGACTAATGGATTAACTAACAGAAATGTACACAGTAAGGAAAACACGAATGACACGATCCATATTATGCAGCAAGAACGGCAATATGTTGGATTTTTTTTTAGTATGTGTTTTTATAAATCTGAAAGCTACACTAATTCGCTATCGCTCAGGTCAAAAAATCGTTAAGCAACGATCTAAAATCATTTAGGCTTTATTTAACAATTTTAGAATAGTTTGAACTTTAACTTGTCCTTTAATTTTTTTTAGTAAATTCTTTTCCTTATCATATACGACAATAGTTGGTAGAGATTTTACATCGAAAGTAGTCGCGAAACTAACTTTCGAATCGCATAAAAAATAAATATTTGCATCGTTGTTCAATTTATAGGTTATTGCGAAAGTCGCTATTTGTTTTGGTTCCTCAAAGGAGATAAAAACAAGTTGAACATTTTTGAACTGATTTATTTTCTCCTTGATTTGAGTTGCTTCGCTTTGGCAATGCTCACACTCGCTGTTGAAATACAAGAAAACGGTGGCTGTATTTTCTTTCAAGTCTTTGTTAGAAAACGGTTTACCCTCTAGCGTTTGGTACTCAAAAACTGGAATGATTTTGATATGCTCCGCCACCTCCTTTTTTTGCCTAATTTTAGTTACCACCTTGTAGCCCATAAACGCCAATATAGACAAAACGACTATGAGAATAATTATTTTTAGAATTTTTTTCATTTTGATTTTTTTTCATAAAGACACAAAGATTTGCGCAATATTCAGCAACTCAGCGTTATTTTTGTGTCTCTCTGCTGTTGAACTTTATGCCATATTAAGTGTAATAAACATCACCGTTACCACCCACAATAGCAAGGCTAAACCATAACTATATATCACAATCTTTAAACCATCATCCATATTGGTTTGTGTTGCTTTACCAATATTATAAGCCAGTATGAGCCAATATGTAATCTCAAATAAGTTAAGTGTTTGAAACGGATAGATAAACCAAGGCTCTAGCCCTTCAAGTCCCACAATATTTAAGGCTGATAATGGATAAAAATATTGAATATCCTCCAACTTGTAGCTAGTTTTAAAGTAATAAAACCATATCATTTTAAACACTGGCACTAACAAAAATACAAATTCTGCACTTAGTACAATACCCCATAATTTTTTAAAACTAACTAGTATTTTACTATAAAAAAAAGTACCCATATATAGAGTACCAGCTATTAGGCTAGTTTTGATAATGGTCACAAGCGGAACGATAAGATATCCGACCCAATGCCATTTTTCCTGAAATGCAAAAGCATTTTCTATCTGTTTTTTAGTAAGTTGCTCATTAAAGGAATTATATAGAAGATCTTTAAGACCGATTAAACTATTTGTAATTTCTGTAAGTAAAACTAAAGCTGTTGAAAGAAATAACAACTTGTAAAAACTGCTTTTCATTTTTAAAAATATTGGTTAAGGCGAGAGTTAAATAATAATTTATCAAAAATTAGTTTTTATAAAATCTCTGTACATAAATTAGTTTTTTTGATTAATTGTTATGAGAATTTTGAAAATAACAAAAGTATTTACTGGATATTTAAAATTTAATTCCAAATAAAAAAGCCTTCAAAAATGAAAAAATCATTTAAAAAGACTTTTTAAATAAACTGCTATTTACTTAGTAATTTTTATCCTTTCTACAAAGACTAAAACTGATTAACTCATAAATACCTATTGCTACAACAGATAAAAATACTAAGTATTTAATTACTATCTCAAAGTTGTTCAAGCTGTCAACGTACGACACATACAAAATTAGAACAACTAATATTACTTTAAATATTTTCATAAATTTATATTTCTTCATGTTTCAGCTAATCATTAAAAGTCGTTCTTACTAAAAATTATTTGTATGCATCATAAAGAACACACCCCACTGATGCACCTACAAGAACTGGATGAGGAAAAAACATAGTTCCTATATAGACAGATGTACAAACACCATCCCAAAATCCTCTTGAAGCAATCGTTTTCTCCATTTCAACCACATTCAATTTCTTATTGACGTCCCTAAGCGACGTTTTCATGATAATATTTTCTTCCATATTACAAATTCTTATATTACTAATATTTATTTAAATTGATTTACCCACAATGATTTGCTGAAGCCCATACAGAACAAGCAACAGCAGAAATAGGTGCTAATTCAAAAAAAGGTGTAAAAAGCAACACAGCAGCTGATCCACAAACAATACCCATAGTTGTACTTTCACAAGGATTACTACGACTCCCTTTAATACTTTCCATTTCTACTAATGACATCTTGCTTTCGATATTAGCAAGGCTAATTCTTTTAATTTCTAAATTTTTCATAAATGTAATTATTTAATCGTTAATAAATGTTTTTATAAGATTTTCATAGGAAAACCCTTCGTACAAATAAAAACTAAATACTTTGTGTTTTAAAATCAAAAACAGCACAAGTTTTGCCGTTTTTGATATAATTTTTACCGAATTTGACATTTTAAATAAATTTATTCTAATTTTGTATAACTAGTCACAAAAGATACTTATGGATATTGGTACAAAATTAAAAAGTTTGCGCATCGAAAAAAAATTAGAACCAAACGATATGGCTTCGAAACTTGCTATTTCTGAAACTACTTACAGAAGATATGAACGCAACGAAACAACTCCCGATGTAAATATGCTTGAAAAAATTGCATTGGCTCTTGACAAAAACTTCCTTGACTTACTTCCTGATGGGATCATTTTTAACAACAAGATGCAAAAAGGAGGTATAGCACTTGCTTATCAGTCGACTATCTCCCAACAATCGGAAAAACTCATTACTGAAAAAGACTTAAGAATATTAGAGAAAGACGAAATTATTGCTGACTTACGGGCTAGATTAAAAAAGTACGAACTTTAAAAGAATTTAGGAGAAAACCTCTTTTAAAACATCAAGTGATTTTGGTTTTCTAAAGCCGTCCAAGTGGAAACTATAGTAATCAATCAGTATTTTTAGAAGGATTTGGCGTTCTATGACATGGAATATTTTTTGACTGTTGTCGAATTTTAAATCAATCAGTTTTTTAAACAAATTACTTTCATGTTCGGTAAGCGAACTAACGGCATGAAAAGGTGTAAAAACTCCTTCGATCATTTCGAAAAAAGGCATATCGACATCAGAAGTATCGGGGTAAAATCCCAAATATTTGGTAGTTTCTAATAATAGGATTAGGTGAAAATTAGCTATTTCATCGTGGTTGTCTAGCCAATGTAATGCGGTTTCTAAAAATGTAAAAAGTGATTCGTTT
>NZ_JAYWDT010000147.1:0-3424 GCF_043779715.1 Flavobacterium sp. | reverse complement strand
AATATATATGGAAACTGAGTCAGACAGTTCTTTTTACTACGCAAACAAAGTAGATTATTATACTAAAAAATCTAAAAACCTAAAAGATATAGCACTTAATCAGAATAATTTTTTTAACTATTATTATTCAAAAAACGAAAATATAAAAGCGAAAAAACATCTGGATAGTTCTTATAATATTGCATTAAAGACTGGTGATAAAACTTTAATCGCAAGTGTGAAAAATAATTTAGGTGCTTATTACATGTCTGTAGAGAAAGACTATAAAAAAGGAAAACAAGAACACTTAGATGTTATCAAAATGTTTCCAAATAAGGAAAACTCGATGGCACTTTCTAATGCATATTTGAATATTTCTTATGCCTACGAAAAATTAGGCGATTATAAAAATGCCTACTTATACAACAACCAGTATTTAGATCTACAAGATGAGAAATACAAAAATAAATTAGCACAATCTAATCAGGAAATTGAAATAAAATATGCCATAAATAAGGTTGAAAACGAGTTTAAAGAAAAAGAAAAAACTATTATTGAAAAACAAGAAAGAAATCAGAAATTGCTATTATTATTTGCTTCTTTGTTTATTCTGGCTGGGGTTATTTTCTATTTTTATTACCAAAATTTATTATTAAAACAAAAAGGCAAACTAAAAGATATAGATACCAAGTTACAATACAAAATTATTAGTGCCACACTCGACGGGCAAGACGAAGAGCGAAACAAAATATCTGCTGTTTTACACGATCATGTGAGTGCTGTTTTATCATCGGTAGGATTACATTTGTCTGCTTTTGAAAGTAGTTTGACTAAAGAACAAGTTACCGATTTGAAGAAAACAAGGACTTTGCTAAAAGATGCTCATGATAAAGTAAGAGATTTATCACACGAATTAGTGCCGCCATTATTAGTGAAATTTGGTTTGCAATTTGCTTTAAAAGATCTTTGCGAAAACAATACAAATTCACTCATACAATTTAAATTTCATTCTACTTTAGCAAATGATCAAAGGTATAATGCTGAATTTGAGACAAAAATGTTTTTTATAGTTTCCGAATTACTAAATAATGTAATGAAACACAGCAAGGCATCAAAATCTAAATTATCGTTAGAAGAAATTGATGGTAAACTAAACATCACAATCGAAGATAATGGTATTGGTTTCGATTCGAAAAATATTAGTATGTCTGATGGTTTTGGTATTACTCAAATTCGTGCAAGGGTAAAAAACATGCAAGGCGACATGAGAATTAAATCTAAAATTGGTCAAGGCACTGTAATTATTATAAAAACATTATTGCTTCATACGTCTTAATGTTTAATATTTGGATTGACTTTGATACCTTAAGAAAAAGACAACTACTTACTTCCCAACTCGATAATTTCTAAATCTTTAATTTTATCACCATCTATAACAAACCTCAGCATTGTTCGCACGGTATGAAAACCACTCTTACCACAAGCACCAGGATTCATGTGCAGTAAATTAAGTTTTTTGTCAAACTGCACTTTTAATATGTGAGAATGTCCGCAAATAAATAATTTTGGCGGGTTTTGTTGTAATTCTTCTCTAATATTAGGATTGTATTTTCCGGGATAACCACCAATATGTGTTATCCAAACATCAACACCTTCGCATATAAAACGATTATGCAAAGCAAAATCTAACCTTGCTTTTGCATCGTCTATATTACCAAAAACAGCTCGTAAAGGCTTGTGTTTTTGCAAAGTATCAGTAACTAATAAATCGCCAATATCGCCAGCATGCCAAACCTCATCTGCAAGATTTACATATTTTAAAATTGCATCATCTAGATGACTGTGTGTGTCGGAAAGTAAAAGAATTTTTTTCAAAAGGACATTTTATTTGAAACTAGCATACAAAGCTATACTAAAAATTTAAAATTAGTATATTTGCCACGATGAAAAAAGTATATTTAGACAACGCCTCGACTACGCCACTTCGACCAGAAGTTATTGCAGAAATGACTCAAGTATTGATTAATGATTACGGAAATCCGTCGTCAACTCACGCATTTGGTCGTCATTCGAAAAACTTAGTTGAGCTTTCTCGAAAAAGTATCGCAAAAAATCTTAATTGCTCTGCGCAAGAAATTATTTTTACTTCTTGCGGCACCGAAGCAAATAATTTTATTATTCAATCTTGTATAAAAGATTTAAAAGTTGAAAGAATAATTACCAGTAAAATAGAGCATCATGCCGTTTTGCATACAGTTCAAATTCTACAAAAACTATATAATATTCAAATTGATTATGTAAATATTTTGCCTTCGGGCGAGATCGATTTAGTTCATCTTTCAGATTTACTTTCATCAGAAGGAAAAACGCTAGTCAGTTTGATGCATGTAAATAATGAAATTGGAACTGTTCTTAATTTGAATAGAGTTGCCAAGATATGCAAGCAATACCAAGCTTATTTTCATACTGATACAGTACAATCAATTGGAAAAACAACTTTCGATTTACAAGAAACACCAATAGATTTTCTTGTTGCAAGTGCTCATAAATTTCATGGTCCAAAGGGAATTGGTTTTGCATTTATAAGAAAAGGAATTGTTTTAAATCCCATATTATTGGGTGGAGAACAAGAAAAAGGAATGCGAGCAGGAACCGAAAGTGTGCATAATATTGTAGGAATGACCAAAGCGCTCGAATTGTCCTATTTACATTTAGCTGAAGAAGAAAAATATATTACTGAACTAAAAGAATATACAATATTTCAATTAAAATCTCATTTTCCAGAAGTGAAATTTAACGGAAATCCGAAAGAAACATTTTATAATGTATTGAATGTTATTTTGCCTTTTTCTGAAGAAAAAACTTCGATGATTTTGTTTAATCTAGATATGAAAGGTATTGCCGTTTCTCGTGGAAGTGCTTGCCAGTCAGGAAGTGTAAAACCATCTCATGTTTTAGCAGAAATTCTCTCGGAAGAAGACTTAAAAAAACCAAGTTTACGAATTTCTTGTAGTCATTATAATACAAAAGAAGAAGTAGATTATTTGATAGAAAACCTGAAATTGCTATAAAATGAAAAAACTACACCTCATTTTAGGACTGATTACATTAAATTGTTTTGCCCAAAATTTCGATATTCAAGGACATAGAGGTTGTCGTGGTTTACTTCCAGAAAATTCTATCGAAGCTATGAAAAAAGCTATAGATATTGGTGTGACGACTCTCGAACTCGATGTTGTTATTTCTGCAGATAATCAAGTTATGCTTTCGCATGAGCCATTTTTGTCGCACGAAATTTGTTTAGATTCAAACGGAAATGAAATTACCGAAACTAACGAAAAGTCTTTTAATTTATATAAAATGGATTATAATCAGATTAAAAAATGTGATTGTGGTTCGAAAATTCATCCAAGGTTTTTAAGTCAATCGAAAATAAAAACTTACA
>NZ_JAYWDT010000146.1:0-17011 GCF_043779715.1 Flavobacterium sp. | reverse complement strand
TTTCTAAACATTAATAACAATAATAATATATTGAGAATATTCAAAAAGATAAATTAAGCTCAAAATACATTCAAAAACGAACTGATTACTAACTATTTAATATAAAAATCGTTTGTTTTATAGGATAATCATAAAATTCGCAAAAAAATAATATGTTTTAGATAAATTACAGAAAAAGCCGATGCTTTTAAATAACGGCAAAAATTAAGCCAGATTTTAAGAAAAGTTTAAGTGGTTTTATTAAATCAAAAATTAATAACTTGCAGATCTTATAAAGATATATAATGAGCACGGTAGAAAAATTTAAAACCCAAATAACCGAAGGTTACACTTGTAAAGGCGAAAGTATTATTCTTGGCGGTGCCATGTTAGACGGCGAAGCTTTAGATTTGCATGTCACAATCCCATTAAAAACCTTAAACCGTCACGGATTAATAGCTGGTGCTACAGGAACTGGAAAGACAAAAACGATTCAGGTTTTATCTGAACAGTTATCTCAAAAAGGAATTCCAGTGTTAATGATGGACATAAAAGGTGATTTTTCGGGTGTGGCAAAAGCAGGCGAGGAAAAACCATTTATTACTGAAAGACATACTAAAATAAATATTCCTTTCTCACCAAAAGCATTTTCGGTCGAGCTATTATCTCTTTCAGAACAAGATGGCGTTCGTTTGCGTGCTACTGTTTCGGAATTTGGTCCTGTTTTGTTTTCTAGAATTTTAGATTTAAATGACACGCAAGCTGGAGTAATATCAGTAATTTTTAAATATTGTGATGACAAAAAAATGCCTCTTTTAGACCTGAAAGACATCAAAAAAGTCATGAATTATATTACCGAAGAAGGAAAAGACGAAATCTCCGAAGAATATGGCAAAATTTCGACTTCGACAACGGGAACTATTTTAAGAAAAATTATCGGACTCGAACAACAAGGCGCTACTACTTTTTTTGGTGAAAAATCTTTCGAAATAGATGATTTGATGCGCATTGACGAAAATGGTCAAGGTTATATAAATATTGTTCGGTTGACTGATATTCAAGACAAACCCAAATTATTTTCGACATTTATGTTGAATCTTCTGGCAGAAATATACCAACAAATGCCAGAAAAAGGCGATGTAGACCAGCCGGAATTGGTTATTTTTATTGATGAAGCGCATCTTATATTTAACGAAGCCAGTAAAACTTTGCTCGACCAGATAGAAACCATCATCAAATTAATTCGTTCTAAAGGTGTTGGTGTTTATTTTATAACCCAAAACCCTATGGATATTCCCAAAGGTGTTTTGGCACAATTGGGATTAAAAATTCAACATGCTTTAAGGGCTTTTACTGCCAATGACAGACAAGCAATAAACCAAACTGCCGATAATTATCCGACTTCCGAATTTTATAAAACCGAAGAATTATTAACTTCGTTAGGAATTGGAGAAGCATTAGTAACCGCTTTAAACGAAAAAGGAATTCCTACACCGTTAGCCGCAACTATGATGCGTGCGCCAGAAAGTAGAATGGATATTTTGACCGAAAATGAAATTTCTACAATAAATTCGAAGTCGAAATTAGTAGCAAAATATGCCGAAGTGATTGATCGTGAAAGTGCTTACGAGATGCTGACTAAAAAAATTGAAGATATCTCGGAAGAAGTTGCCGAAAAAGAAGAAGAAAAACGAGAAAGCAAAGAGCCTGGAATGGGAGAAATTGTTGGGAAATCAGTTTTGAAAGTTGTCACGAGTGCTAGTTTTATTCGTGGTGCGTTTAGTGTTTTGATGAAAGTTTTGAGAAAATAGAAGAAAGAGCCAAGAAGCAAAATGTTAGCAGCAAATAAAGAAAAAACATTACGATGAAAAAAAACATACTGAAATTTACAAAATGGGCAATTCTAATTTGCCTAGCAATATTCATAGTTAGAGGATGTATTCCAACAAAGTTAGATGTAACGTCTATTACACCTCGTACAACTACTCAATATTGGAATTTACCTACAGGTTCAAAAATTGCATATACGCACATTGCAAGCAAAGGGGTAAAAAAACCATATCCAATTATTTATTTGCACGGTGGTCCTGGAGGATATGTATATACTAAAAATATTGAAACATTAGGAAAACTTTCAGCATTGGGGTATGATGTATATTTATATGACCAAGTAGGTTGTGGACTTTCGGAAAGACTAGAAAAAGTTAAAGAATACACTGCAGTACGACATATAAAAGATCTTGAAGAAATCATTAAATTATTAGGTGTCGAAAAAGTAATTCTTGTTGGACAATCTTGGGGTGGAGCATTGGCCGTGTTATATTCCGCTGACAATTTAGACAAAGTAGATAGAATTGTTTTTACTTGTCCAGGTGCGATTAAACCCGCAAATGACGCGTTAGAAAAAATTAAAGCACCCGACAGCTTGAATTTAAAAGAACCATACAATCCAAATGCAGAAGTACTTCCAATCGTGCTTAATGCAAGGTACGTTTCAATAGGAATTTGGGCAAGATTTTTTGGAAAAAAACTGGCTACTGATAAAGAAGCTGATGGTTTTCTGACAAGTATGGCTAATGTGTTTACCAAAGGTCTTGTTTGCGACCCAGCTAATGTATTGAAAGAAGAAGGAGGTGCTGGTAGTTATTGCAATTTAAATACAAGCGTAAGTTATGGTAGTTTAAAAGACCCCAGAATAAAACTAAAAAACAACAAAATTCCTGTTTTGGTAATGAAAGGACAATGCGATAATATTGATTGGGGTTACACAGAAGAGTATCTTGACATGTTTAGTAATAGTAAGTTCAAATTAATTCCAAATGCAGGGCATCAGATTTTTGCAGAGCAACCTGAATTATATACAAAAACAATTAAAGACTTTTTAACTCAATAACATCTGTTACTAACAGCCGTTTTGAGCTAGTGTGTGATTTAGTGAATGACCATTTCGCATCATATTTCCTGCAAAGCAGCGGAACGTTAAATTATTGTTTTATTTTTAAAAAGTAATACTATGAAACATTTATTTGCATGTATCGGAGTTATTTTACTGTTAAGTTGTGAAAACAAAAAGGAAAACATTCTCATTTTAAAAGATCAAGTTTTAAAAACAGAAGAAGATTTTAAAAATCTAGCTCAAACCAAAGGAATTCAGGAGGCTTTTTACACTTTCGCGGCGGATGATGCTATTATCAAAATGGATAATGATTCGTTAATTAAAGGAAAAGAAAGTATCAAACAACATTTTAGCGCTCCTAAATTTGGAAAAGCAAAAGTGACTTGGAAAGCAGATTTTGTAGAAGTTTCAAACGATGGAACTTTAGCATATACTTACGGGAAATACATCTGGACAGCTACAGATTCTCTAGGAAATAAAAAAGATTTCAAAGGTGTTTTTCATACTGTTTGGAAAAAACAAGAAGATGGTTCGTGGAAATACGTTTGGGATTAATAATTTTAAGTTATGAAAAAATATACAATTCAAAAATCCCCTTTTGTAGTCCCTACAACTGACGGAAAACTCATTGAAGAACATCATGGAAAAGCCACAACTGGTAATTCTGAAATTTCAATCGCACACATGATTGCGCCATCTGGCTGGAGTGAACCTTTTCAAACACCCGAATTTGATGAGTATACTTATATAATTTCTGGCAAAAAGCAATTTATTATTGAAGATGAAATTGTAATTCTAGAAGCCAGACAATCTATAAAAATAGAAAAAAATACACGAGTTCAATATTCGAATCCTTTTGATGAAATTTGCGAATATATTGCAATTTGCACTCCTGCTTTCGATTTCACGAAAGTACATCGGGAAGATTAGATTTTTAAATAATAGCTTAATGCTTTTTGGCTAACTTTTTTAAAATCACATTCTCCACTTCTTTTGTTTGCCAATTTGTTTCAATATTTTCTATTTTCAAAACTTCTTGCATAATAATTTCTTGAAAATCTCCAATGGCAAGTGCTTCCGAATACGGACGAGTAGAAAAAGTTACTCTGTCGTATAAAGGAATCCATTTTTCTGGGTGTTTTGAGGCAAACCATTTTTCAATTTTCTTTTGAAGCAAGAATTTTTCGTCGGCAGTTTTTGTTCCCATTTCCATAAAATTACGATACGAAAGTTCCGCAATAGCATCGGCATTGGGTTTTCGGGATTTTTCGTATTCTGAAAAAATAGTTTTCCAATCGTTTCCGTATTGCTGCATCATTTCGTTCAAAATCGTAATGTCTTCAAAACCTGCATTCATTCCTTGTCCGTAAAACGGAACAATGGCATGAGCAGCATCGCCAATCAAGGCTACTTTATCGCTATAAGTCCAAGGAAAACATTTCATAGTAACCAATGTACTGGTTGGATTTTTGAAAAAATCTTCGGCTAAATCTGGGATTACATCAATTGTATCTGGTAAATTTTCCGCAAAAAAAGCTTCAACTTTTGGTCTATTATCTAATGATGCGAAGGAGTTTTCGCCTTCAAAAGGCATAAAAAGTGTACAAGTAAAACTTCCGTCGAGATTAGGCAATGCGATGAGCATATATTTGCCTCGCGGCCAAATATGTAAGGAATGTTTGTCGAGTTTATAACTTCCATCAGCATTCGCTGGAATATGCAATTCTTTGTAACCTGTATTTAAGAAATCTTGCGAATAGTTAAACATGCTTTGACGTTGCATACGATGACGGATTCTAGAAAAAGCCCCATCGGCACCAAAAACCATATCATATTTTACGTCAGTCCATTCACCACGTTCGGTATCGCCCATTTGCAGTGTGGCATCGGTAAGGTTTACGTCCCAAATTTTTTGTTCGAAAAAGAATTCGGCGCCAGCTTCTTCGGCTAAATCAATCATTTTACGATTTAAAACACCTCTAGAAATAGAATAAATACATTCTCCTTGCAAGCCGTAATGTTGAAAATTTAATTGATTACCAACGTGAATTGCTCGTTTTTCCATGGCAATGGCAATATGGCGTACTTTGTCACCAACACCAGCACCATCGAGTGCTTTCCAACCACGATTAGACATCGCCAAGTTGATAGAACGTCCAGAAAACTGAATGGTTCTAATATCCGGACTTCGATCATAAACATGAACCGTGTGGCCTTCTTTTTTAAGATATATTGCTAGTAATGAACCCACTAAACCAGATCCTACAATTGCAATTTTTTGAGATTTTTGCATTAAATAATTACGAATTACGAATTAAAAATTACGAGCGATAGCGAACGGGCGAAGCAATCAAAGCTGTAATATTAATCATAGTTTTAAGTCTGCAAAGATGCGGCTATTTATTTAGCTTTGAAAACCAATTTAGTAGAAGTTTTTATGATTTCTTCTTTATTGAGTTTCATTTTTCTGAATTTTCCTTGCAAATACATTTCGGCTTGATCGTTATAATGAGTGCTCATCGGGTTTCCAGATTGCCCTGTCGGCAAGATACTCCAGCTATTTTCTACATCAGAAAAATCGATAATTCGTCGGGTTGATGGACCAGCTTTTACAATATGTTCTATTTCGTCCGAGTAATCGAACATCGTGTTATTTATAACTTCATTTGTTCCCGAAATTTCAAATTTTCCAACATTAAAAAAAGGTTTAAATAAAGCCACACTTCCTAGTGGATGTTTGTATTCTACTTTGTGTACTTTGTTCCAAGTCCAAGAATTCACATCGGTTCCTAGTTGGTTCTTTAAACTTGAAATGGCTTGTTTGAATGACAAATTTAATATCTCGCTTCGGGTTTCTTTTTTATTTTTTGTATCAATATTATCCCACCAAGGCGAATTTATATTTTTGGTTTGAAAAGCTATACTTTGTTTCATAATATGGGTTTTCAGAAATTGTTTGAATGAAATTTCGCCCATTTCGTCTTGATATGTGTTTTTTAAATAAAAATAAATCAATTTGGTGTAAATAGTTGGCGCAACATCGATCAAATTGTTTGTTCCTTTCCAGTTTTTTAATAGATTAATTGCTGTTTTTTCTTGGTTTGAAAGAGTTTTATTATCGATTATTGATAACATTCCATTTACAATTTCTACCGAAACTGGTGACGTATTATCGGTAAGCATTTTACTTACATCGTCTTTACTCCAATCACTTTTATTGTCTAATAAATTTGTTATTCGTCTGGCTCTATCTTCTGGCAAATAATAACCTGGATAATTGTAACCATCAATCGCTTCGGGCATATTATTTGAAGAATACACATAATTCCATCTTGGATTTATTGCCGATGGGTTTTTAGAATAATCTATGAATTCTTTTTTATCATCGATAGCATTGGTGCCATTCAAAATAAGATTTGCATTGACACCTTTTTCTAATTTGTATAATTTTCCAGAAGTAAACCAAGCAATATTATTTTTAGCATCGCCATACATAATATTAAGTCCTGGTGCCACAATGTAGGAAACGCCTTTTTGAAATTCAGCTATATTTTTGGCTCGACTTAAGCTATAAACTGCATCGAGGATTTGGTTGGGTTGTTGCGTGTAAATCCAAGAGAAAGCAACAGGTTTTTGGGTTTTAAAATCTGCAATTAAGCTATTTATTATTGGTCCGTGTTGTGTTTGTTTTACTTTTAAAATTACTGATGTAGAGTCTTTTACTTTAATAGTCTTGGTTCTAATTTTATAATTTTCAAAACCTGTAGCTGTTTTGTATTGATTTTCGTTTTTTGGATTGTTTTCTTCTTGAAACAAATCGGCATCATCGTTTTCGAACATCGTTAATCCGTATGCATAATCGCGATTGTGACCTAATAACGGAAACGGTGTACCTGCCAAATAATAACCGTACATTTCATATTCTGGACAAGAAATATGCGCTTCGTACCACGTTCCTGGCTGCGAATATTCGATGTGCGGATCGTTGCAAAACAATACTTTTCCGGTTTTTGTTTTCTTTGGCGAAAGCACCCAACTATTACTTCCAATAAATGGCGGAACTGGAGAATTTTCTAACAAAGCTGTTATCGATTTCGAGATTTCGACGTATTGTTGTGTTTGTTGTTTTGAAATTTTTAATCTTGTTGGATTTAGTGAATAATCGATTCCTAAATCTTTCAAATATTCTTCACCATATTGATTTTTAATATCCGTAATTAAAGGGTCTGTTTTTTGAGCCATCGCAAAACTAAATGACATATATCCAAAAGTATTATAGACGTCTTTTAAAGTAAATTTTTCTTTTTTAATCCCTAAAATTGTAAACTCGATTGGTGTTTTTCCGTTTTTGAGATATTGGTTTACTCCGTCCAAATAGGCCATTGCCATTTGGTATGGTTTCCCGTTTTTATCTAATGTAGCAATTGCTTTTTCTGCATTTTCTTCGATCCCTAATCCAATAAAGAATTTGTCGTTTTTAAGTGCTCTAGTTCCAAATATTTCAGACAATTTTCCTGGTGCAATACGACGAATGAGTTCCATTTGCCATAATCTGTCTTGTGCATGAACATAACCCAATGCTGTCATCGCATCTTTCTGATTAGCGGCATAAATATGTGGCACACCATAATCATCAAAATACACAGTTGTTTCTTTTGATATGTTTTTTATAGAAATTTCGCCCTCGTAGTTAGGTTTTGTATATAACAAATAACCTGTAATCATTAATCCTAAAAGGATTACAAGAGAAGCTACAACTAAAAATAATTTTTTAAGTTTTTTCATTTTGGATAAATCAATATCCAAATCTAATTAATTATTTACAGTTTTAAATAAAAAAGATGTGTTTAAATTTGAAATAAATTTAAACACATCTTATCTTAAAAAATAATTTATTAATTTTTATTACTATCATCAATTATAGCTCCAGTTCCCGCTCCTACTCCTGCGCCTGCTAATCCCCCTATGATTGCTCCTTCTCCTTTTTTCTTGCTAATAATTGCTCCAGTAACTGCTCCCACACCAGCTCCTATTACCGCTCCTTTTGCAGCACCACTCCATTTTTTCTTTTTCGCTGTTTTGGTATTTGTTTCAGTAGTGTGATTTACTACAATTACTTCTTTTTGCTTTTCAATTTGAGACATTTCTACCTTCATTGAATCGATAACCTTTTGCTTTTCTATTACAACTTTCATCGAATCAATACTCGCTTGCTTTTCTTTTTGAATATCTAGTTTAGCTTGATTTTGACAAGAAAAAAAAAACAGAGATACTACAATCAAACTTATCGTTTTCATAACTAAAATATTTAAAATTAATATATTACAAAGTAACGTCAAAAACCTATAAGGATTATAATAATTTAATTTTTATTAAATATTATTTTATTCCCCACTTCCATTCCGTTGTTTTTAGCTAACATTCCACACATATGATACAACATTCTTGCTCCTACATTTCCGTCCCAATCATCATTTTCTCCTGGTGCTACTTCTACTAAATCGAAACCTATAATTTCTTTGTCTGAATTTGCTAATTTGCTTAACAAATAGGTCGCTTGTTCAAAAGAAAATCCTCCTGGAACCGGCGTCCCTGTGTTAGGACAATACCAGGAATACATACCATCAATATCGAAAGAAACGGTTACTTTTTGTGGTAAAGCAGTAATGATATCGTCGCATTGTTGTTGCCATGTTTTACCTTCAAAAGTTTCAGCTTTCATATCCATATCGGTATGCACAACGACTTTATTTGATTGTGCAACTTGAACTTCTTGTTCGCAGAAATCACGAATTCCTACTTGTACAATTTTTGAAATTTGAGGAATTTGCAAAGCATTATACATGATTGATGCGTGTGAATAGGTAAACCCTTCATAAGCAATTCGCAAATCCATGTGGGCATCAAGATGCAAAATCCCGAAATCGTCGTGAACAGTTGCCAATGCTTGATAATATCCTAATGGAGTAGAATGATCACCTCCTAATAAAACTACTTTTTTATCTTTTTCCATCCAATACAAAACGCGCTCTTTTACTTCGACATGTAATTCGGCGCAAATTGTATTTATTTTATCTAAATCGGATTGCAATGCAGGAAAATTTTCGATTACTTCCCCGTTTTCCAATGCTTCGATAATAGGTTGTGCAAAGCTTTTATATTTATCTGAATTTTTTTTCCAATGTGCTGGCGCTTCATCATAATACATTCCTAGTTTCCATAATTCTGGAAATTCTTGGTGTTTCAAATCGACTTGAAAAGAAGCTTCTAAAATGGCTTCTGGTCCTTCCGATGCACCTGCTCCGTAACTTACCGTTACTTCCCATGGCACTGGAATGATAATAATTTCACTTTCTTCGGATGTAAATGGTAATCCAAAAATAGTAGCATCAGCTAATCCTGGTTGGGATGGATCAAAAGACTGTATTTTTTGTTGTTTGTTCATTTTTTTGAGATTCTAAGTTGCAAAGGCTCTAAAGAGCTTATTAGTTTTCTAATATTCCTATTTTTAATATTTGACCGAAATTATACATATCTTCATAAGAGCAGTATAAAGGGACTGGTGCTAAGCGAATTACGTTGGGTTCGCGCCAGTCTGTTATGACTCCATTTTTCATAAGATAATCAAACAAAGGCCGACCTTCTCCATGTAAAAAAACAGAAAGTTGGCAGGCTCTTTCTTCTTGGTTACTTGGTGTTAAAATTTCGAAATGTCCTTTCACTTCTTTGTCTATTTCATGAAGAATAAACTCGAGATAAGCTGTAATTTGATTTCTTTTTGTGATTAATTTATCCATTCCAACGGCGGCAAACATTTCGACTGATGCTAAATAGGGAGCTAATGATAAAATAGGCAAATTGCTTATTTGCCAACCATCGGCGCCATTAACTGGGTCAAAATTTGGTTCCATTTTAAAACGCCTCTCTTTGTTGTGTCCCCACCATCCAGCAAATCTTGGCAAGTCTGAATCATTGTGATGTTTTTCATGAACAAAACATCCAGATGCATTTCCTGGTCCTGAATTCATATATTTATAAGAACACCAAGCAGCAAAATCGACATTCCAATCATGTAATTCTAATTTGATATTTCCTGCAGCATGAGCCAAATCGAAACCAACTTTTGCACCTTGTTTGTGTCCTGCTTCGGTGATGGTTTTCATATCGAAAACTTGTCCTGTATAATAATTTACACCCCCAAACAACACCAACGCCAACTCATCACCTACTTCTTCAATTTTTGCTAAAATATCTTCTAGTCTAATATTGTGTTCACCTTCTCTTCTCTTAATCTCAACAATTGCATCTTCTGGCTTATAACCATGAAAATTAACTTGACTCTGGAACATGTATTGGTCTGACGGAAAGGCTTTTTCTTCGCAAATAATCTTATATCGTGTTTTTGTAGGTCGATAAAATGAAACCATAAACAAATGAAGATTTACCGTAAGTGTGTTCATTACCGAGACTTCGCTTGGTTTTGCTCCTACAATTTTACTTAACGGATTTGCAAATCGTTCGTGGTAATCCCACCAAGGTTTGTCTGCATAAAAATGTCCCTCGACAGCTAGATTTGCCCAATCGTTCATTACTTCATTAACATACGTTTTGGCTGATTTTGGTTGCAACCCTAATGAGTTTCCTGTAAAATAAATTACATTTTTGTTTTTGTGTTGCGGAAATATAAATTCGTCCCTATATTTTTTTAACTCATCTTGCGAGTCGAGTTGTTGTGCAAATTGTAATGTATTTTGAAAAGTCATGATTTGGTTTTTGATTTTGTAAAAATAAGGAAAATTATTTCACGAAAATGCACAAAGTAAACACATAGATTTACGAAATTTTTTTGAACCATATAAGGTATTTAAGTTAGAATATTCTAAATCGAAAACATTGAATTTTGAAATACTGCCCGCGTGAGGGATAGAAGTGAAAATCCTTTTTTGAGGCACGAACAAAAGATTGTAACGGATAGCCCGACCCTTTTCGGGTCACGCCATAAAAAAACCTTTCATTACTGAAAGGTTTTATATTTAAATCTGAAATAAATTATGTTTAGATAATTAACATCGCATCACCGTAAGAATAGAATTTATACTTTTCTTTGATAGCTTCTGCGTAGGCTTCTTTCATTAAATCATGTCCGCAAAATGCTGATATCATCATCATTAGGGTCGATTTTGGTGTGTGAAAATTGGTTATCATACAAGTTGCTAAACTAAAATCGTGTGGTGGAAAAATAAATTTATTTGTCCAACCATCGTAAGGATTTAGTGTTCTCGCTGAAGAAACCGAGCTTTCTATTGCTCTCATTGAGGTTGTTCCAACTGCACAAATTCTGCTTTTTCTTACTTTGGCAGCGTTTACTATATCGCAAGCTTCTTGTGTGATTTTTAGCTCCTCAGAATCCATTTTGTGTTTAGATAAATCTTCTACTTCTACTGGATTGAAAGTTCCTAATCCTACGTGAAGTGTTACTTCGGCAAACTGAACTCCTTTTATTTCTAGACGTTTCAATAAATGTTTAGAGAAATGCAAACCAGCTGTTGGAGCAGCTACTGCACCTTCTTCTTTCGCATAAATCGTTTGGTAACGCTCTGCATCTTCTGGTGTTACTTCTCGAGAAATATATTTTGGGATTGGCGTTTCGCCTAGTTCTGTTAGTTTTGCGCGAAATTCTTCATAAGAACCATCGTAAAGGAAACGCAATGTTCTCCCACGTGAGGTTGTATTGTCGATAACTTCAGCTACTAATGAATCATCATCTCCAAAATATAATTTATTTCCGATACGAATTTTTCTCGCTGGATCTACTAAAACATCCCAAAGACGTTGTTCTGCATTTAGTTCTCTTAATAAGAAAACCTCGATTCTTGCACCTGTTTTCTCTTTGTTTCCGTATAAACGTGCTGGAAAAACTTTAGTGTTATTTAAAACCAAAACATCTCCTTCGTCGAAATATTCGAGAACATCTTTGAACATTTTATGTTCTATTGTTCCTTTTTTTCTGTCAACAACCATTAGTCGTGATTCGTCACGATTTTCGGCTGGATATTCTGCTAATAATTCGGTTGGTAAATTGAATTGGAAATGAGATAATTTCATAGTAAAATTTTAGAGTTCTAGAATTTAAGTTTTAGAGTTTTGAGTTCTAAAATTAAATCGTGTGCAAATATACGATTGTGAGATAGGCGTTGTCAAGTGTTTTGGTGTTTATTTTTGAAAAGAGGCGCAAAGAAGCAAAGGTTCTTAGGTTTTTATTCTTCTAAAATATTAAAACCTATACTTTGCAAATCGTTCCAAAAACTAGGGTATGATTTTGATACAACCTCAGCGTCTTCAATAATAATTGATGTTTTTAAGGCTAATGGTGCAAATGCCATTGCCATACGGTGGTCTTGGTAGGTTTTTATTTTTATATCAGAATTAATTTTTGAAGTGTTCTCTAAAGTTAAACTATCATTGGTAACAGAAATAGTTGCGCCCAATTTTGTTAATTCAACTTGTAAAGCTTCTAATCTATCAGTTTCTTTTATTTTTAAAGTATGCAAACCTGTAAGATGACAACCAATTCCTAATCCGAAGCAAGTTACAGCAATGGTTTGAGCAATATCGGGAGAATTGTTCAGATTGAAGATTAACGATTTTTGATTAACGATTTTTGATTTTTTAAGAACAATAGAGTTATTTTCAAAAGTTGTTTCGACGTCGAAGTTTTTGTAAATATCGACTAATGCCGAATCTCCTTGTAAACTATTTTGCTTATAACTTGACAATGTGATTTGTGTTCCAATATCTGATAAGGCTATGATGGAATAAAAATAGGAAGCGGAAGACCAATCGGATTCGATTGTTGATTCTTGATTAACGATGTTTGATTTTTGATTTACTTTGATGATGTTATTTTCAAAAGAAGTTTCAATTCCTATTTCATTTAGCAAAACCAAGGTCATTTTGATGTAAGGAATTGAGGTGATTTCGCCAACTAATGTCAGTTCTAATCCGTTTTCAAGTTTTGACGCGATGAGTAATAATGCCGAAATGTATTGACTACTTACATTTGCTGGAAGCGACACTTTATTTTGAGTAATTTTTTTACCTATGATTTTTATTGGCGGGAAACCTTCATTTTCTTCGTATGAAATTTCTGCTCCGAGTTGCTGCAATGCTTCTACTAAAATTTTTATTGGTCTTTCTTTCATTCTAGATGAGCCAGTTAGAATTACTTCTTTAGCTTCTTTTTGGGCAAAATAAGCTGTAAGAAATCGCATGGCGGTTCCTGCGTGATGAATGTCGATTACAGTTTTATTTGAAATTAAAGCTTTAATCATTACTTCAGAATCGTCTGAATTAGAAACATTTTCTAAAACTAAGTTTGGATACAATGCTTGCAACAATAACAATCGATTGGTTTCCGATTTGGAACCAGAAATTTTGATTGACGATTGTTGATTAACGATTGTTGATTGCAGGAGTAAATTCACAATTATTTCAGTTTTTCGTTGTTATGATGACGGTCGTGATCGCGATTTGTTTTTAGGTCTAATTTTTTATCGAAAGCGGCTTGCAAATCGATTCCTGTTTGGTTTGCTAGACATAAAACCACGAAAACCACATCAGCAAGCTCTTCGCCTAAATCTTTGTTTTTATCGGATTCTTTTTCGGATTGTTCGCCATAACGACGTGCAATAATACGTGCCACTTCACCCACTTCTTCCGTAAGTTGCGCCATATTTGTTAGCTCGTTAAAATAACGAACTCCGTGGTTTTTTATCCAATTGTCTACTTCGAGTTGAGATGATTTTAGGTTCATTTTATATTTTTTTTAGAACTATTTTCTCGGTTTGTTTTTTTACTATGTTACTGTAGAATACTTTTAATTCTTCATAATAATCTGCTGGAAAAATTGGTGTATTTATTTCTGTAGATACTATAACTTGTATTTTATTGGCGGTATTGGAAATGTTTAATCTGAAAATCCCAAGATTATCACTTATTCCTATAGCTGTTTTTTCTGGCATAGATTCTACAGTATATCCTTCGGGTATTGTGATGTTTAAATTTATTCTCTCTTGATTAGGGAAACCATAATCTATTGGATACTCTCTTTTCTCTTGTGTAAAGGGGTTATTTGTTTCTGCTAGAAATAATAAAGGGGAGAAATATAATTTATCGCCAATTTTTTCGATAGAATTACTCCTTTTAAAGCTATAGGTTTCTATTACTGGTTTTGCGAGATCTAATTTATTTTCTATTATGTAATCGCTAACTTCTATATTATTAGATTTTTTCTCTAATTTTTCTAAATAATTTTCTTGCGAAAGACTTGCGTAATTTGCTCTATAACTCAACGCATTGTAATCAAAATATTGTTCTTGAATTTTACCCTCAATTGAAGCATCAATATTTATATTAGCAAATAAATTGATTAAAGATTTTGAATTTTGTTTTGGCATCAAGTCTACATCTTCTGATGTTTTATCTTTTCTAATCATTTTTCCATACCAGTTTAGCGCTTTCGTAGGTAAAACATTTATCGTTGTATACTTATTTGAAGCGTCTAAAAGAATTAAACCTTTATCAGTTTCTACGGCAGCTATTACATAATTAAATCCTGTTATTGATGGAAAAATTGGAATTCCGTTGCTTCTTGTACTTAATAAAACTGGATTTGATTTTATTCCCGCATAGCGTAGCATAGCTACAAGCATTAGGTTAATTTCAGCTGTGTTTCCTTTCTTATCTTTGAAAGCTTTTTTTACACCATCCTCACATTTATATCCGTTATACTCATTCCAATTCATACGAGATTGAACAAAATTAAAAATTTTGGCAGTTTTTTCTTCTTGAACTGTTGTTCCAGAAAGTATCGCATTTAAATCGTCTTCAAAATAATTAGATTTTTCTAATTCTACACCAAAAGAATCCATTTCGTATATTGTTTTAACCACACTTTCCCAGGATCCTGCAATAGATTTAAACATCCTATTTGGGAATTTTACAGACGAAAGTTCGTGTTTTACACTAGTGCTGTAATTTTCTATATTATTTACATAAACTTCGTCTTTTAATGCTGGTATATTCTCTAAAAAATAAGTCGTTTTATTTTCAACAAAATCCAATTTCTCAGCAATTCTTCTATCACTAGCAGCAGTTCTGGAAATAGCTGTTTCTTTATAAAACAAATTTAAACTATTATTAAAGCTTGTTTTAGTAATTATTGGTCTTAAGAAACCTTTTTGGTGTGTATTGTAAGAATAGTATTCCGGAATTACTGTTGTATATTCAGAATAATTTACTGGAATTTCTAATTGAAAATCCCAATCTTTAAATTGTTGATCGTATTTAGATCTCAATTCGTATTTATATTCAATCACGGATCCAACTTTTACATTAGGCATCGTGATTTTTTTTGTAGAATAGTATTTGTTAGTTTTTTCAACAAACTCTCCTTCACTTTGAAGTTTTGTTTTTTCTATTACTCCGTTCACCAAGTTATAAGTTATTGTTTTTGAGAAATTAACAGATTCTTCTGGTGCAGAACCAATATAAAAAGAAACAGCTTTGTTTGCCCAGCTATAGCCTTCTTTTTTGTAAATTTTAATTCGAGCAGAAACTTCGGTAACCATTGTAAAACCATTGCTTTGAGTAAATTCGAAATGTGTTTTCCCAACGTTGTATAAAACCGCAGCGCTTGCGGTTGTATCTTTTGGATGTATTTTTTCTTGAAGTTCGGCAATAGAAACTTTTCCTAACTCGAATTTTTGGGCATACGAAGTGTTAAAAAACAAAATGATAAGAATAATTGAGGATAAAAGTTTTTTCATTTTCTATTTTTTTTTGATGACTATTTTTGAATTATCTGATTGTGCAATTTGTTCTCTAAATTTTCTGTAATTTTCGTATTCAGACTTGTCATAATATCCTTTTTTGAGAAGAAAATTACGTTTGTATTTTATTTTTTGAGAATCTACAATAATATATTCTGTTTTATATTCACCAAATTTAGTATTAAGCTCTACATTGCTTGGCATTGCTTCTAAAACATAACTAGTTGGGATTGTAATTTCTATGTCATCAGAGTCAAAAAAACCTCTATCTATTTCCATAGGATTTAATCTGTTTCGATAACGCTGGGGAATTCTTGAACTTTGGTTAAAGGCATTCGGCGCAAAAAATATTTTTTTATCATTTATCAATCCGTAATCAATTGCTTTAATTATCAGATTTTCAGTAAACTCAATTTTTTCTTTGTTAATATCAAAGCTTACTTTTTCTATTTTAAGATTATTAATATTTAAAAACCTGCTTTTATAATAATCTGAAACTTCTGTTGGTGTTTTTTTGTCTAAAACAAACACATTGTCAAATTGAATTCCTTTGGAAACAACCGAAACTTCTCCTGACATTATCCCTAAATCATTTATAGATAAATTACCCTGGGAAATTTGACTACTTAACTTTTCATTATATTGTTCTGTATGTACAATTTCTCCTTTGTTAGGTTTTATTATTAAAGCATTTCTATCATCGGTAAAATCTCCTTCAAAACCAAACGGAGTAGTTTGGCTTGTGCACTCTAAGAAGCAAAGCTTGTCATTTATTGGCAAAGCTAAAATCGCATGATTCCCTTGCATAGAAACAAAATTAGAATCAATATCTTTTTTGTTTTCTCCAGCATTTATTATGGTATAATAGGAAGGAATTTCTACAACTTTCAATAAAGCTTTTGTATAATTAGATAAGGCTTTGCAATCACCATAACTTAATCTGTCGACATCTTTTGCAGACATTGGTTTCCAGCCACCAATTCCCATTTGGATGCTTACATATCGAACTTTATCTTGAACATATTTGTAAATTATTTTTGCTTTTTTAGTAACATCTGTTTCAGAGCCAACTAGATTTTTGATTTTATTTTGAGTTTCTACAGAAACCTCGTCCAAACCTTGAAGTAGATTAATATTTATCCAAGAACCAAACTCTTCCCAAGTCTTAACGGTTCCCTGTACTCCTTCTAAACTAAATTTCTCTAGACCAAATAATACTTTAGGAACTAAATTTTGAAAATCAGGAGAATATTCTTCTTTTTTATATGCAGGAATATTTTCAGTTAAAAATGATATACTATTTTTA
>NZ_JAYWDT010000145.1:0-7485 GCF_043779715.1 Flavobacterium sp. | reverse complement strand
ACTTACAGGTTCTGCTACTGCAAATGCGACGACACCTTGGGCTTCATCAAATACAGGAGTAGCCACTGTAAGTAATACAGGATTGGTAACAGGAGTTTTAGTAGGAACTGCAATTATTACTTATACAAATAGTAATGGCTGTATTATTACTGCAACGGTAACTATCAACGCATTGCCAACAATTACTGGAACCTTGTCGGCTTGTGTTGGATTGACCACGCAACTTACAGGTTCTGCTACAGCCAATGCAACTAATCCATGGGTTTCTTCAAATTCTGGAGTAGCTACGGTAAGTAATACAGGATTGGTAAAAGGAGTTTCAGTAGGAACCGCAATTATTACTTATACTAATAGTAATGGTTGTGTGATTACCGCAACAGTAACAGTTAATGCATCACCAACAATTACAGGAACTTTAAATGCTTGTATTGGATTAACAACACAACTTACAGGTTCTGGAACTCCAAATGCAACAACTCCTTGGATTTCTTCAAATACTTTAGTAGCCACTGTAAGTAATACAGGATTGGTAACAGGAGTTGCAGGAGGAACTGTAGTTATTACTTATATGACAGATAGTAATGGTTGTACCGCTACAGCAAACGTAACTATAAATAACCCATCAGCACCAACAGTTACAACTCCAATACCATATTGTATAAATGATATAGCAAATCCGCTTACTGCGGTTGGAAGTAATTTGTTATGGTATACAACGGCAACTGGAGGTACAGGTTCAGCTACTGCTCCAATTCCTACGACAACTGCAATTGGTAGTGCAAATTATTATGTAAGTCAAACTGTAGGTACTTGTGAGAGTCCAAGAGCAGTAATAACTGTTAATGTTTCTGTGCCACCAGCAACTGTTGTTGCAACGCCGTCTGATTATTTTGCAGATTTGCAAACCATAACGGTAAGTGTTACTCCAATAGGAATATATGAATATCAAATAGACAATGGGGCTTTTCAAAATAGTAATGTATTTACAAATGTAGGTGCTGGTCAACATACCATAACAGTAAGAAATGAATGTGATTCAATATTTACAACTGCTTATATTGTAGATTATCCTAGATACTTTACACCAAATTCAGATGGTTATCATGATACATGGAACATTCCTGAATTGAAAGGTCAAGCAAATTCTAAAGTTTTAATTTTTGATAGATTTGGAAAATTAATAAAGGAAATTAGACCTTCTGGAAGTGGTTGGAATGGAACTTTTAATGGAAAAGAATTGCCTTCAACTGATTACTGGTTTATAGTTACCTACGAAGAAAATGGAATTACAAAAGAGCATAAAGCACATTTTTCTATGAAACGATAATTATAAATATTTGTTTATAAAAAAGGCTTCTCAAATTGAGAAGCCTTTTTTTATCTTCTAATCAGTAAAAAAAAACATTGTAAAAACAGTTTTTCTTAATAAAAAAAATCCCAACAGTTTCGTGTTGGGATTTTTAAATTTATTTTAATGAAAATATTATTTCACATCCATCAATTCTACATCAAAAATCAAAGTAGCGTTTGGTGGAATAGCGCCACCAGCACCACGAGAGCCGTAAGCCAAATGTGACGGAATCACAAAACGTGCTTTGTCTCCTACTTGAAGTAAAGCAATTCCTTCGTCCCAACCTTCAATTACTTGACCTTGACCTAATCTAAAATCAATTGGTTTTTTGCGAGGATAAGAAGAGTCAAAAACTTTTCCAGACTCTAAAGAACCTTCGTAATGTACCGAAACTGTTTTGCCATTTTCTGCTTTTTTACCAGAACCTTTTTGAATCATTTTGTAACGTAAACCGCTTTCTGTTTTATCAAAACCAGCAGCCAATTGTTCCATTTTTGCTTCACCTTCTGCTTTTTCTGCCGCTTCACGTTTTGCACGAGAACCTTCAAAAGTTCTAAAAGCCTCTACTGCATTCCATTTTTCAGCTTCTTCACCAACTCTAACTATTTCTAAAGTTTCTAGAATATCATTTCCTTCCACTGCATCAACAACATCTTGACCTTCTACAACATGACCAAAAACAGAATGTTTACCATCTAACCAAGTAGTTGGTACGTGTGTGATATAAAACTGAGAACCATTTGTTCCTGGTCCAGAATTTGCCATAGCCAAAACTCCTGGTTTGTCATGTTTCAAACTTGGGTGAAACTCATCGTCAAATTTATAACCTGGTGCTCCAGTTCCTGTTCCTTGTGGACATCCTCCTTGTATCATAAAATCAGGAATAACACGGTGAAATGTTAGTCCGTCATAATAAGGTGTTCCTTGTGGTTTTACTTTATTTTCTAGATTTCCTTCTGCAAGTGCGACAAAGTTACCAACTGTTCCAGGTGTTAAATCGTGTGCTAGTTTTACTAAAATACTACCTTTTGTAGTATTAAATTTAGCGTATATTCCGTTTTCCATTGTTATGATTTTTATTTTTAAAGTGCAAATTTACAAATTATAATGATTAATGTATTAAAATAACAATTGAAACCTTTTAGGATTAATTAAAATGTGATTAAATTTGCTTATAAACTCAACTAAATGAAGACAGAAATAATCACTTACAATCCAAAATTTAAATCCTATTTTATCGATTTAAACAAAGCTTGGCTCGAAGAATATTTTTTTGTTGAAAAGCATGATATTGAAGTATTCGATAACATTGAAGAAGTCATTTTGAAACCTGGTGGTGAAATTTTCTTTTGTTTGGTTGATGGTGAAGTCGCAGGAACAGTCGCCATGCAAAAAGTAAATGATGTTAAATATGAATTAGCGAAATTAGCTGTTGATAAAAAGTTTCAAGGTCAAAAATTGAGTAATTTATTAATGGATGCTTGTATTAATTTTGCAAAAGAAAAAAAGCTATCAACAATTATGTTGGTATCTAGCAGAAAGTTAGACACAGCTTTAAATTTGTATCAAAAATATCATTTTGTAGAAACAGCATTGGACGAAACTGATTATCACAGAGCAGATATTCAAATGGAATTAAAACTTTAAACTTATATATTATGTCAAGCATTTACAACTCATCTGACAATCAAGAAATTATTAATCGAATTAATCAGTTGAATCAAAATTCGCAACCGCAATGGGGGAAAATGACTGTTGACCAAATGTTATCACATTGTCAGGCTCCTATTGATGTGGCTTTTGGAGACTTAAAACTAAAATCGAATTTTCTTTTTTTACTTTTAGGCAAAATGATTAAAGGTAAAATGCTAAAATCTAAACATTTTCAAAAAAATAGTCCTACAGCAAAGGATTTCACCAGAACCGGTCAATATGATTTTGAACAAACCAAAGCCGATTTAATCAAAAAAGTAAAAACTTTTGAAACAGAAGGTACAAATGCTATAAAAGTATACAAACATCCTTTTTTTGGTAAAATGACTGTTGAAGAATGGGATAATTTACAATGGAAACACCTTGATCATCATTTATACGAATTTGGAGTTTAGCCCTGATGTATCCCGATAGCTATCTGGATAGCTCCTGAAAAAATATAAACTATTCCTAAAAACCTTTGTACCTTTGTCGCTTAGAACCTCAGAACCTTTTTTCAAAAAACATGCGAATAGATATTATTACCGTTTTACCAGAATTATTGCGAAGCCCTTTTGAAGCTTCGATTATGAAACGTGCTATAGACAAAGGATTAGTCGAAGTTCATTTTCATAATTTACGAGATTATACCATTAATAAGCAAAAATCGGTCGATGATTATCCGTTTGGCGGTGGCGCAGGAATGGTGATGAATGTGCAGCCTATTGATGATTGCATTACCTATTTAAAATCCGAAAGAACTTACGACGAAATAATATATATGACACCCGATGGAGAAACTTTAAACCAAAAAATGGCAAACACTATGTCATTATTAGGGAATATTATCATTTTATGTGGTCATTATAAAGGAGTCGATCAAAGAGTTCGTGATCATTTTATTACTAGAGAGATTTCGATAGGTGATTATGTGTTATCAGGTGGAGAATTAGGTGCTTTAGTGCTTTCTGATGCTTTAATTAGATTAATTCCGGGTGTTTTAAGTGATGAAACCTCAGCATTAACAGACAGTTTTCAAGATAATTTGCTTTCTCCTCCAATTTATACACGTCCAGCAGATTATAAAGGTTGGAAAGTTCCAGAAGTTTTAACAAGTGGAAATTTTGCAAAAATCGACAAATGGAGAGAGGATATGGCTTATGAACATACAAAAAATAGAAGACCTGATTTGTTGGAAGAGTAATATTCTGAAATCTGAAAAAAGTGAGTGAGCTATATTTGAAACGTATTTACGACACTCAAAATTATATTGAGAAAAATTATGACAAGTTGATTGCTGTAAGCGAACTTGAAGCTATTTCTTGTTATTCTTATAGGAATTTGCAACGTATTTTCTTTTCACTATTTAACGAAACAATCGGAAGTTATCAAACCCGATTGAAAGTCGAAAACGGCTATAAAATATTACTATATTCGAAAAAACAAATCTCAGATATTGCTATTGAAGTTGGTTTTTCGGATTTGCAATCTTTTTCTAAAACATTCAAAAAACATTTTGGTATTTCTCCTTCTGTGGCCAGAAATAAGAAAGAAATACTTTTTAGAGATAATAATTTCATACAATCTATTGATTATGATTTAGAACCTGAAATTATTTTTATACCCAAAAAACTAGTTAATTACTCGAGTTGTAGAACAAATTATATAAATCCTGAAATAGAATCGCTTTGGGATAATTTTCTTAAAAATAATTTTGATACTACAAACTCACAATATTTTGGTGTTATTTCCGATGATGTGATTATTACAAACAAATCAAAATGTAATTATGACGCTTGTGTTTTCGCTGAAAATTTGAACCCAAAATTACCCGTAAAAGAAATTTTCGGGAGCAAATACGCTAAGTTTATTCATAATGGCAGTTACAATAGTATCGAAAAAATCTACGCTCAAATTTATGGTGGCTGGATATTAGATAATGAGTTAGAATTTTCCCATCTACCTATTATAGAAAATTACATAAAACACGATTCTAACGCAAGTTCTGAGTCAGATTTTATAACAGAGATATTAATTCCGCTTTTATAAGTTGTCCATTTTGGACAACTTATAAGTTTTATAAAAATATAGTTTTGTCTTGTCTAACTACATAAAAATAAAACTATGAAAACTACTTTTACAAAAATTCTATTAGTAATCCTTCTCTTTTCTATGAATAATAACTACGCTCAAACCTACACTTTCCCAGATGAATCCGAACCACACGAAGGCACATGGTTGGCTTGGCCACATAGTTTTGAATACGGAAATGCTTATCGAAACGAGAATGATGCCACTTGGGTTGCTATGACTAACGCATTGCAAGCCAATGAAAAAGTGCATATTATTGCTTATAATACAACAGAGCGAACAAGAATAACAAACCTACTAAACGCCGCAAGTGTATCATTAACAAACGTAAACTTCATTATAAAAACCACAAACGATGTTTGGATGAGGGATATAGGAGGTATTTTTGTTCGTAATTCAGCTGGCGCATTAGTTATGCAAGATTGGGGTTTTAATGGTTGGGGAGGCGATTATGCCTTCGACAAAGACAATACGGTACCAACAGCTATGGGTACTGCAACAGGACTTATACCACTAAACTTGAACAGTATATTAACTATCGAAGGTGGTTCATGGGAACTAGACGGAGCAGGTACTTTTTTAGCAACAAAATCCGCAATTACTGCCCAGACTAACCCTACAGCGCCAACAGGAATTAATGCTGTTAGAAATTTAGGAAAAACTCAGGTACAAGTAGAAGCAATACTTACTCAATATATAGGAGCTACAAAATTTATCTGGTTAGATGGTTGGTTTAGCCAAGATGATATTACCGATGCGCATATTGATGGTTTTGCAAAATTTGCTCCTGGTAACAAGCTAGTAACTATGAGTCAAGCTGATTTATTATATTGGGGTGCACCGCAATCTGATATAGATAAATTATATGCTGCTTCAAACGCAAGTAATGTGGTGTTTACTAAAGTCATTATTCCGCTAACTGCAAATAATGTACAGCCTACAAGTGGTGCAGCACTAACTTACAAAGGTAGTTATGCTAATTATTATGTAGCAAATAATCGTGTTTTAGTTCCAAATTACAACGATCCTAATGATGCAGTAGCTAATGCAATTATTGCAGGATTATATCCCGGAAGAACGGTTGTGGGTATCGATTGCCGAAATTTATACAAAAGCGGAGGTGTGGTACACTGTGTTACGCAACAACAGCCCATGGCTTTTCTAAATACAATAGACCACGCTTTAGAAAATTCGATAAATTTAGAAGTATATCCAAATCCATCAAAAGGAAATGCTTCTATTTATTTCGATTTGAAAGAAAATACAGCTATAAAAATTGAAATTTATAATATCTTAGGTACAAAAGTTATCGACATTAAAGAATCAAATTATAACTTTGGAGAGAGTATAATAACATTAAATGTAAGTAACCTAAGTAACGGTATTTATATCTGTAAAATTACTTCCGAAGGAAAACAAATGGCAAGTTCGAAATTAGTTATATCGAAATAAAATCAAGCATTAATCAAGCATTAATCAAGCAATTATGAAAAAGAATATAGTTCTAGAAAAAAAGCATAATTCATAATTCATAATTCATAATTATTTATTACTTTTGCATCCACTTAGACCAACCTCTGGCGAAATCCGTGAATGTTGCTCTGATTTAAAACCATAATTAAAAAAATTATCATGGCAGATTTAATGAAATTCGTTCAAGACGAATTTGTAACAAGAAAAGATTTCCCTGTTTACGGAGCTGGAGACACAATCACAGTTTATTACGAAATTAAAGAGGGCGAAAAAACAAGAACTCAGTTTTTTAAAGGAGTTGTTATTCAAAGAAGAGGTTCAGGAAATACTGAAACTTTTACAATTCGTAAAATGTCAGGTGCAGTAGGAGTAGAGCGTATCTTTCCAGTAAACTTGCCAGCTTTGCAAAAAATTGAAATCAACAAAAAAGGTGCAGTTCGTAGAGCTAGAATTTTCTACTTCAGAGAACTTACTGGTAAAAAAGCAAAAATTAGAGATAAAAGAAGATAGTCAAACCTCTTTTTATACTATAGAAGCTCCAAAGAAATTTGGAGCTTTTTTTTTATTCTCATAGTTCATAGAAACAGGAGTTAATTAAAATCAATTTAACCTTTTAAACGCGGTCTATAAAGTGTAAAATTTTACATTGCTTCGAGGTGGTTAGACTATTGAAGAATTAGCTTTTCTTTATGAAAAACCTCGTGGAGCTGATTTAAAAAAATCATCAAAATAATAATTACTACTTATTATATAATTTTTATTTATAATTATATAATAATATAAGATAATAATATACTCAGTATACCACGTTTAACTTTAGATACCCGTATACTTGAATGTGACAAATATAGTTCAATCTAAATAAAAGAAAACCGTCT
>NZ_JAYWDT010000144.1:0-7522 GCF_043779715.1 Flavobacterium sp. | reverse complement strand
TTGGACTTGGTTTCGAAAGATTGGTTCTTTTTGTAACTGGAATGACAAACATACGTGACGTAATTCCTTTTCCTAGAACACCTATGAATGCAGAATTTTAATAAAAAGTTAATTTGCGGATTTGGTTATTTGTGGATTTGATTCCAAATAACCAAATAAACGAATAACCAAACAAACTAATATGCTAAAGCAGTTTCTAAATTTCAAATTATCTCAAAAATTATCTCCACAACAAATCCAGTTGATGAAGTTAATTCAACTGCCAACGCAAGCTTTCGAGCAACGTTTACTGGAAGAAATGAACGAAAATCCAGCATTGGAAGGTGGTGATGATCAAGAAGAAATTTACGAAAAAGATGAGTTCGACAATAATGACGAATATGATGATTATGACGACAATGAAAACATCGATTCTGGAGACATAAACATAGACGAATATTTAAGCAACGACGAAACACCGGATTACAAAACCCAAGCCAATAATTATAGTGATGATGATGAAGATCGAGAATCACCATTATCAGCGCCAGTTAGTTTTCATCAGGATTTAATCAATCAGTTAAATACTTTTATTTTGACCGATGATCAGCGCGATATTGCCGAATTTCTTGTAGGAAGTATCGATGATATGGGCTATATTAGACGTACGATACAAGATATTGTCGATGATATGGCGTTTACGCAAGGAATTTATACCGATGAAAAAACAGTCGAAAAAATACTACATATTGTTCATGAATTAGAACCTTCAGGCGTAGGGGCAAGAGATTTACAAGAATGTTTATTATTGCAATTAAAACACAAAACACCTACTGAATCCGTTGCGTTAGCTATGAATATTATTCAGGATCAGTTTGAAGCTTTTACTAAAAAACATTACGACAAATTGATGTTGAAATTCTCAGTTTCGAGAGAACAACTCAAAAACGGAATCGACGAAATTGAAAGATTAAACCCAAAACCAGGTGGCGCTTATACAGGAAGTAACAAAATGACCGAACACGTAGTCCCTGATTTTGCGATAAAAATTGTAGATGACGAATTAGAATTAACCTTAAACGGAAGAAATGCTCCCGAACTTCATGTTTCGAAAGATTATCAAGACATGATGAAAACGTACAAGGATTCTAAAGACAAATCGAATGCTCAGAAAGATGCTGTTCAATTTATCAAACAAAAATTAGATTCTGCAAAATGGTTTATCGATGCTATAAAACAACGTCAGGAAACATTGTATGTAACGATGAATGCTATCATGCATTTTCAACAAGAATATTTTCTTGATGGCGACGAAGCCAATCTAAAACCAATGATTCTAAAGGATATTGCTGATATGATTGGGTTGGATATTTCGACAGTTTCGCGTGTAGCGAACAGCAAATATGTAGATACGCCTTATGGGACAAAACTAATTAAAGAATTCTTCTCGGAAGCTATGACTAATGATCAAGGTGAAGAAGTTTCTACAATCGAAATTAAAAATATATTGCAAACTGTTATTGCAGAAGAAGATAAAAGCAAGCCTTTGCCAGACGACCAATTGGCTGATATTCTTAAAGAAAAAGGATATCCTATTGCCCGCAGAACCATTGCGAAATATCGTGAGCAATTGGATATTCCTGTGGCGAGAATGAGAAAAAAAATGTAGAAATTGAAATTATATTTTTAAAGACTTATTTATTTTTCCATCTACTTAACCGCTTCATTCCTCTAGCAGTAATACATTGACTTTTTTTAGATACTGAAGCCTTTTGCTATTGTCTTTACCGCATTGGCATCCCGTAAACCCCGTCCTCTCGGTTCATCTCCTTCATGCAGCACAATTTCGGAATGTAGGAATTGCGCGGCTTCTGCTGAATCTTTCACTTTGGTAGCACTGCGTTCTAACATTTCTGCTTCAAACTCAGTTAATACACTTTCTCTCACTCCAATTTTTTTCCATTGAGAGAATGTACTACATTCTTTTGAGATGCTCCGAGCCAGCGTGAGCGCATCCAACAGCGCTTGATTCGCTCCCTGTCCTTTGAATGGACTCATTGGGTGAGCCGCATCACCAATCAGAGTTACTGGCCCACCTTTATCCAACAATTCTGATGTGAGTAATTCTCGGTCATACACAGGATAACCGGAAATTTGAGCTTCCAAGGTTGCTGCTAAAATTTGAGGAATGGGAACGTGCCACTGCGTTCTACGACACGCTTCTTCCTTGAGTGCTTGGCATCCTTGTGCGCTTAAAGCCTTAGCCTCTTTTTCTGGCATTGGAAAACTAAGTTGCCACATCACTGAGTCTGATGTATAAGGCATGATATAAATTCGCTCATTACCATTGGCGGTTTGAAATACAGTTGCAGAGTCGAGCAAAGAACTATTCAGTCCTTCGAGAGCACTCAAAGGACAAATACCCAATATCACAATACAACCTAAGTAACGTAAAGGGGAAATGTCTTCGCCAATTAACAACTTCCGCACCGAACTACGAATACCATCGGCTCCAATCACAAGATCTGCTTTTGAGGTCTTAATTTCGCCGTTTACTTCAAAGGTAATATCAACACCTTTATTTTCGCATTCCTTAAAATCTATTAATTGATGTCCCCACTGAATCGCATCATGTCCGCCGAGTTGTTCAAGTAGGGCTAAGCGCAAAGATTGTCGTGCGATATGCACATTGAAACGTTTCGGAGATGTTTTCGGACCTGAAGGCATCCACTTTCTGATTCCCCATTCGCCAATCACTTTTCCTTCTGTAGTATGAACCACATGCTTTGTAGAAGTCACCCCTTCATTTAACGAGAAAACACCAAATCCTTCGATTACTTTACTAGCTTGTTGTAAAGTGATTCCGTAACCCTGAGATCGAGCAGCGAAGTCGTTATCGCGCTCATAAAGTGTAAATGGGATTGCGCGATGCAAACAAGCTACAGCTAAAGCCACTCCTCCAATACCGGCACCAATAATAGCAACGTGTGGGAAGTTTTCTTTATCCGCGATAGGAGAGTTAGTAGAACCAACCAATCCAGAACCAGAACAGTTTAAGCAGGAGTATAGATGCCCTTTGGGACGAACGGGAGCAGTTCCTTCACTATTCGTTTTTTCAAATTGTTCGAACGCTATTTGGTAGTGGCGTAGTGCTTTCTTGCTGAGCCCGCGACTTTTTTTGCCACGTCCCTGACATTTTTGACAAATAGTCCAGCTTGCTTCTTTATTTTTTGCTTTTTTCACTTCCTCATTTTTTCACTTGATCTTGACTCTCATTGAAACCTGCACGAACCTTAGCATGTTGTAAGGGAGCTGTTGGAGATATTTATTTCTTTTTTTCTGTTTTGACTTAGTTTTAAGTTTAGCTTTCAATAGAAGCGTTTCGTTTACTAATTTCAGCCAGATTATACAATTATTCATAAGATGGTAACTTTTTCCGCAATATTGGAAATATTACTGTTAACGTTCCCATGCTAAAGCGGTTTGGGGCTAAATTAAGATTTATTTTTCGGTAAAACACAAAATTTCCAAATACAAGACCAACTTTAAATTAAGCCTAAAACCCCAATCTAGCCAAACGGCTGTTACTGGAGGGTTTCCCTTGATAACAATGGTTTTCCCGTAATTTATTTTTCGGCAGTTTTTACGCTTTCCGCATTCCAATTGTCAGCGTCAGTTCGGCAAGTTTGCTTTTCAAGTTTCCATATTACGTTTTCCACATTTCAATTGTCAGCGTCAGTTTGGCAAGTTTGTTTTTCACGTTTCAATTGCCTGAGTCAGTTTGGCAAGTTTGATTTTCATGTCTCCACATTACGTTTTCCACGTTTCAATTGCCAGAGTCAGTTCGGCAGTTTGGTTTTACGTTTCTATTTTTTCCGCTTTCATTTCCGAGTTGGAAACATCAGATTCAATTCGGCACGAATTGGTTGTGAAACTCTCCAGTAACGTCCCGCGGCTTCGCTAGGTTGCGTAAATTTATCACAAAACTTACCAAGTACAAAACCAAATTGGAAAAAACAGAGTTTTTCCAAATAAAGACCAAGCCTAGCAATCTCGCGAAACCGTTGTTGTGGCTCGATGCTATGAATCGGCACTGTTTTTTTTAGAAGTTTTTTTGCGTTTATTTCAAAAGAAATCGAATCGATTTCAGCGACTTTTTCTCAACATTTTTTTTGCGTCCATTTCGGTACACTTTTTTGAGTTCGAATTGAGTTAGTTTGGAAGCGATTTTTAAGTGTAAAAATCTCAAAAGTGAGAAGATAATTCTTTCACGATTTTAGTTGCCAGAGTCGATTCTGCACTGTGCCACAACGTCCCGCCGCTTGGCGAGGTTGGGGACTAAATTAAGCCCATTCTTCGGATTTGCCAAATCATCCCAAATACAAAACCATCTTTCCATTAAGCCAAATGCCCAAATCCGTTGTAGTGGCTGTTACTAGAAGTCGCTTTATTTCTTCATATATTCCTCTGCAGTCATTACGGGAATTTTCGAGTTCTTAAAATCTTTTTTGTTTCGAGTTATTATTATATCTGCATCATTGTCCATTGCAACGAAATATTGTAAACCATCTTCAAAGTCTTTAAAATCTGAAGCCAAGGCTAATTCGATTGCTTTATCTTCCAAAGGAAGTATAGTTACTAATACCTTAAATTTGGACAAATACTTTTTTGCATCTACATCTTTATGATGTTTGACAATAGAGTAGTAAGCATTTGCAAAAGTTAGCGAAGAAATGAAAAGTTTAACCTCTTTTTTATCACTAAGTGTAAATAAATCTTGAGCATCTTTATAAAAAGGTTCACGCTTGGCTAAAAGGTCAATAACAATATTTGTATCTACGAAAATATTCTCCATTATGAATATTTTTGGTCAATATAGTTTCTGTAATCTCTTCTTTCGTCGTAATCACTTGGGATAATTCCTGTCAAACTTTCAACTAATGGACTAACAGAAGATTTCTTTTTTGATTCTCTGGTTAGCGAATTAAGATAGTTTTCTATGAGTTTTGATAAGCTTACACTCTGACTTTTAGCATATGTTTTTGCCTCGTGTATTATTTCCGTATCAAGATTTAATGTGAGTTTCGTGTTCATAATAAAGTTTTTTACGTGTAAAGATAATAAATTGTTACGTAGGTTTTTTGAGTTCTTCGATTTTTTTGCGATTTCTAGTAACAACGTCCCGCCGCTTGGCGAGGTTGGGGACTAAATTAAGATTAATATTTCGGTTAGCACAAAATTTCCAAATTCAAGACAAACTTTAAATTAAGCCTAAAACCCCAATCTAGCCAAACGGCTGTTGTGCGTTCGTTTTTTTATTTATATATACTTCCTATTATTTCCAAAATATGTTTTAAAAATAAAGAGTTTCCCGTTCTATTGTTAATTTTTCCCATTTCATTCTTTCTTTCTACTTCTGACATTTGGCTTATTTTTCTAGCTTTTTTAAATGCATAAAAAGTCAAAATTCCTGTAAATGTAATTGAAACAATAGCAAGAATAATTAGTGTATTATTTTCTGTTTTCATTCTTCAAATTCACTTTTTCGATTTCTAATTTTCCTTAATTGTTCAGTTGCAAAATATAAGATTACTGCAAATAATAAATACATAGTAATTTTGATTAATATTTGGAAAATATATTCTGCTTTTAGAAAGTTAAACATTCCCATTTCAAAACTGCTCCCAATATAATCTCGATGTATAGAGACTAAAATAATTGTAAATCTCTCAATTGATAGAATGAATATAAAACTAAAAATTAAACGTAATATTTTTGAATTTCTTATTTTTTCAATTCTTAAGATTTGAGTTGTAAAAATCCACAATATTGGTTGTAACCAATAACCAAACCAATACTTTCCAAACATTCTGTTTAAGATGCTATGTTTTTCTTCTTCGGTTATTTCCTGAAATGTAAAATAAAGTCCAATTATCCAGCTAACAAAAAATATAATTCCTGCAAAAACAACTAAATCAGCTGCTATTTTGTCTACAAAATTAATTTTAGTTTTGTTTTTTATGAATAGCGAAACGATTAAATAAAGTAATGAATATAAACCAAAACCAATAAAAAAGTCTACGTAAATTATGTTTACAAAATCCCAAATATTCTCTTTCATTTTTAGTTTTTATTTTCCGGTTTTCTGTCGCTCGAAAATGACGCACAATGACGTTCTGGCGCTTGGCGAGGTTGCGGACTTCGGAACCGATTATTTTCTATCAAAGATAAAATTTCTTGCGAAATGTAAACGTGTATTTACAACAAAATTCGCAATCTTGCCAAACGCCTGTTAGCAGAAGTTTTTTTAGTTAAATTTAAGTTCAGCATTTGGAAGAATTTTTTTAAGTCTTTCTTGTTCAGATTTATCAAAAGAATTTCCATTTAGCCAAAACGTTTTTACTTGAGTTAATTTTTCAAATCCAATTGGCATTTTTGACAAACCACAAGAAGGAAATCCAATTCGTTTTAGGCTTTTAATTTTTGAAATTATCTCAAAACTTTCGGTCCAATTAAAGTTTTTTAATGAAACAAAACCAATTTGTTCAAGGTTTGTGAGTTCTGAAATACTTTTTGGAATTGTTTCCAATGGATTGATTCCAATTGATAATTTTTTTAATTTTTTAAGATTTGATACTCCTGTCGGTAATTCAGATATTTTGTTTTTATCTATTTCTAATTCTTTAAGATTTGTCAGTTGCCAAACAGGTTTTAAATTTTCAGTTTCTAAACTGTTATTTCCTAGTGATAATTTTTCAAGTTGTTTAAGTTTTGAAAATTCCGTTGGCAGTTGCGATATACTATTTCCTTCAAGATTTAAAACTTTAATTTTATTTAAATTTCCTATTTCATTCGTTATGTTTTCTACTTTACTACGCCACATTATAATGTATTTTAGATTTTTTAGTTTAGACAATTCGACTGGGAAATCAGAAAAATTGTTATAACATAAATCAATAGAATTTAACTTTGGTAAATCATTTTCGGTAAATGAAATTTTAGAAATGTTATTACTAAACAACCTTAAATATTCAAGTTTTTCTAATTTTAGAATACCTTTTGGAATTTCAAAAAAGTTATTTTCGTCAAGCCAAAGTTCTTTTAAATTTTTAATTTCTGAAATATTTAGAGGTAAATTTTCTAAATTATTTTCTTGAAGATAAATAGTTTTTAGTTTTATATTGTTTTTTAGGATATTGAAACTTTGTTCTAAATTTAAATTTGGATTTTGTCCTAAATCAATTTCTTTTAAGTTTCTATATTTGGATATTTGGGTTGGAAGGGTTTTTAAATTTTGATTGGATAAATCTAAAATTTTTACTTTATTAGGATTCTTTTCTGCTTGTTCAATAGAATTAAATTCTTGTCCAAAAGCGGAAATGTTTATGAGAATAAAAAAAAACAATATTGTTTTCATCTTTTGCGAATTGGTGGTTTAAAATTTCTGCTAACAAGCCTCGGCTTTGCGGTCGTTTCTCTGGGAGATTTTCTCCCGAGAGAAATGCCTCAAAGCTGAAGATGTGGGAAGTCCTGAAAGGGCTTT
>NZ_JAYWDT010000143.1:0-17192 GCF_043779715.1 Flavobacterium sp. | reverse complement strand
TTATTTATTTTCAAAAAAACAATTTTTTTATTAAAAAAACCTTAAAAAAATTGAAAATAGTTGCTTTTCGCTATATTTTATGTTGTTAGAAATTAAATTATATTTTTTCTTTGAGCTTTCCACCATCTTTCTGGTACTTCGCCTGCGCATGCAGCTAAATAATCTTCGTATACGCAAGGCAATAACGTAGATTTCTTTAATTTATTGTTTTGCATTGATATAAAAGGTATCTCAATCCACCATCTTTCTGTAATATTACTTTTGTAAAAAACAAGTTCGTCTTCCAAAGTAACAATATATTTGATATAATTCTCTTTGATTCCAAAAGGATATTCGTTCGATCTAAAATGAAATCCTTCTACAAAATACCATATTATTTGTGCTATTAAAGTCGATTCTTGTTTGGCACTTTTGTGATTAAAAACGCCAAAAGAACTGACTTTATCACTAATTCCGGCATATCTTGACAAAGAACAAATTTCTTTGCCTGAAAAACCGTTAGGAACAAATGTAGCGAAATTTCCTGAATCTGAAGATTTTACTGATAACAAATCGATACTTACTAAATCCGCATCACGAAAAACAGGTTCAGCAATTGACGGATTGTTACAAACTTCTCCCAAACGATAGGCATCGAAGTATAATTTTTCGATTAAATCTATTTCTTCTTGCGCATTAAAATAAGTCTGAAAACCTATATTACTATAGTTAAACAGATTATTTGGTTCATCGACAATCATTTTTGTTAAATACGATTCCGATTCTAAGCCGTTTTCTCGTGCAAAATCGAATGTACTGTCTATCGAGACCACATTAACCATTTGCTCTAACTGGTCATAAGCACGATACATAGCGTAGGTTAAATCTTGCGAACCACCTATAATTATAGGAACAACTTTATTTTTGATGAGATGAGAAATAGCAGTTTTTAGAACATAATAAGTGTCTTCTAACGATTCTCCTGCCAAGATATTTCCTAAATCGACAATCTGTGTTTGCCAATTCCCTGGAAACAAGCTATAAAACTCTTTTCTTATGTTTGATAAATCGACAATTTCGTTCGAATCGCCCAATCCTCTATTTTCTAAAACACCAATGACTGCAATAGATGCATTTTCGATGTTTGGAAATTCAGCATCAGTATGGAACACAACCTTTTTGCCCAAAGTTTGCGGTGACAATCCTTGAATAAATGTTAAAAAATTTTCGTCTAATGGTTGTAAAAAATCGAATGCCATATTTTATTTCTTTTTAGCAACTGCTTTCTTTGCGGCAGGTTTCTTAGCTGCTGCTTTTTTGGCTGGCGCTTTTTTTACAGGTGTTTTCTTAGCAATCATTTCTTGCACTTCGACCAATGTCAGTTTTGTTGCGTCAACGTCTTTGCTTAATTCTATTTTAATTTTACCTTTTGTAATTTCAGATCTTCCCCAACGGGCTTTTTGAACCAAAATTCCTTCAGCTTCCCAATTATGGATTACCTTATCGATGTTTTTTTGAATTTTATCTTCAATAATCGTTTCAATATCTTGTTGTGATAAATTATTGAAATTATATTTTGTGCTTACGTTTATAAAAATACCATTCCATTTCAAGAAAGGTCCAAAACGACCTGTTCCCTTTTGTACGCCTTCACCTTTATAAACTGCAATTGGTGCATCGGCCAATAATTTTTCGTCGATTAATTCCTGGGCTCTATTCAAATCCACATTCAAAGGTTCTTCGCCTTTTGGCAAAGAAACAAACGTAGTTCCGAAGCGAATAAAAGGACCATAACGTCCGTTTGAAACCTCAACTTCTTCACCTTTATAAGTACCCAAATTTTTTGGAAGTAAAAATAAATTCAATACTTCTTCTAAAGTAATATTTCCAATATTTTGTTCTTTCAATAAACTGGCGAATGTTTTTTCTTCATCATCGGCAGCACCAATTTGAGCCATTGGTCCAAATTTACCCAAACGAACAGAAACCGGTTTTCCAGATTTTGGATCTATTCCTAGAATTCTTTCGCCTGATTCTCTATCAGCATTGGCTTCGACATCTTTTACTGTAGGGTGAAATTTATCGTAAAAATCTTGCATCATTTTTGCCCATTCGATATTTCCTTCGGCAATTTCATCAAAATCTTGTTCTACTTTTGCAGTGAAATTATAATCTAAAATATTATCAAAATTCTTCACTAAGAAATCGGTCACAATTGTACCAATGTCTGTTGGAACCAATTTTCCTTTATCAGATCCTGTATTTTCTTTAAGCAACTTCTCTCCTACTTTACCAGACTGAAGCATTAATTGCGTATAATTTCTTTCTTGACCTTCTAGATTTCCTTTTTCAACATAATTTCTATTAATAATCGTAGAAATTGTTGGCGCATAAGTAGAAGGACGACCAATACCCAACTCTTCTAATTTTTTCACCAAAGAAGCTTCGGTATATCTTGCTGCAGCTCGAGAATATCTTTCGGTTGCGGTGATATAATTATTTGCTAGTTTTTCATTTACTTTCATCGAAGGCAACATACCTTCCTGTTCTTCTTCGTCATCATCATGCCCTTCTAAATATACTTTTAGAAATCCTTCAAATTTAATTACTTCTCCAGAAGCAGTAAAAATTTCCGAATGATTATTAGCTTCGATTTTAACATTGGTACGTTCCAACTCAGCATCACTCATTTGAGAAGCTAATGTTCTTTTCCAAATTAAATCATACAAACGTGCTTGATCACGGTCGATATTCACAGTGTGTTGCGACATATCGGTCGGACGAATCGCCTCGTGTGCTTCCTGTGCGCCTTTGCTTTTATTGACAAAAGTTCGAGGTTTAGCATATTCTTTTCCGTAAGATTTAATAATTTCAGCTTGTGCAGCTTCCATCGCATCTTTAGATAAATTCACACTATCTGTTCTCATATAAGTAATAAGTCCAGCTTCGTACAAACGTTGCGCTAATTGCATGGTAATTCCTACTGGTAAATACAATTTACGAGCCGCTTCTTGTTGCAAAGTCGACGTAGTAAATGGTCCTGCTGGTGTTTTTTTGGTAGGTTTTGTTTCTAAATCTCCTACCTTATATATAGAACCGATATTTTTATTTAAAAAATCTTCGGCTTCTTTTTTAGTATTAAAATTCTTAGGTAGTTTTGCTTTGAATGATTTTCCAGCTTCGTTAGTAAATTCAGCCTGAACAGAATAAGTCGCAACAGGTTTAAAATTGATGATTTCTCTTTCTCTTTCTACAATTAGCCGAACCGAAACCGATTGTACACGACCAGCCGACAATCCTCCTTTTATTTTTCTCCACAATACTGGAGATAATTCGTAACCTACTAATCTATCTAAAACACGACGTGCTTGCTGTGCATTAACTAAATTATAATCTATTTCACGTGGATTGTCTATTGCTTTTAGAATAGCAGTTTTTGTGATTTCGTGAAAAACAATACGCTTCGTTTTTTTAGGATCTAGCTTTAATTCTTCGGCAAGATGCCAAGAAATAGCTTCTCCCTCGCGATCCTCATCGGAAGCCAACCAAACCATATCGGCATTTTTGGCTAAAGTTTTTAGTTTAGAAACCAACGCTTTTTTGTCGGGCGAAACTTCGTATTTGGGTTTGAAACCGTTTAACACATCGACACCAATTTCTTTAGAAGGCAAGTCGGCAATATGGCCATAACTTGATTCTACTTGAAAATCTGCTCCAAGAAATTTTTCGATTGTTTTTGCCTTTGCAGGTGATTCGACTATTACTAAATTCTTTGCCATTATGTTTTTATTTCTCCGGCAAAAGTATGGGAATTTTTTAAATATTACGGTTTTGGTGCTTTTAAAAATAAATATTGTGATTTAATTGCGGGTTTTGCGTGTTCCGAATGACACTGATTCTCATTGATTAAATGATTGGAAAATTAGATGATTAGCACATTACGAATGACACTAATTTTTACTAATTATTAAGGTTAGATTTATTTTCGAATATTATTTAACCTACTAATTTTAAGGATTGTTGGGTTATTTGCTTACTTTAGTTTATTGAATTTATTTTTGTTAAAATAATACTTCAACCAAACACATTACTATTGAAAACACGAATTTTATTCCTCATCCTTTTATACTTGCTAAGCATAAACCTTGTGATTTCTCAGGAATGGAAGAATTTAAAATCTTACCAGAAAGCAACGAACCAATCATCGCTTGCGGAAGGTTGCTGGTTAAAAAAGGACAGAAAACAACACAATCCGGTTTGGAATCAAGCCAATATATTTAACCTCTCGGCAGAAAATGGGAATTTTAAATACAAAACTATCAGTCAGATACGGGACTTTTATATATGGTTTGATTTGGAAAGAGAAAAACAAGGACATGACATAAAATGGATTAAAACCGCTGGAATGGTGGCTGATCAGCTTTCAAAATTAGATTGTGATTTTATCCGCATTTTTGTGGTGAGAAACAAAGAAGTGGTGACTTTTGCCAATGAAGGTTCTCAAAAAGTATTTGCTTTTGCTTTCTCGCAATTAAAAGGTCTTTATTTTTCTGATACAATACTCAAACGAACAGCAGCAAAAGATTGGGATAAGGATTACGGAATGAAAGAACAATGTGTAATATTAGAGCCTTTATATGAGAAGTTATCTCCAAAAGCACTTTGGAAATTAGACCGAATGGCGAAAGGAAAAGGAATTTTTGTTTTTGGGGTTTCGAAAGAATGGAAATTTGTGGGTAGTATTGAAGATTGCAATGCTAGATTTGAGCATGGAATGAGCAAGAATGATTAGCAGATTGTTTCAAATAAATTTTTGTTAAATAAAACTGCCATCTTGTCAGATTTTTTCTTTTGCACTATCTTTGCCAAAGAATTTGACTTATGGAAAAGATTATCGAAGAAAGCAAACAAGGTGAAAGTCTTGTTTTAGAAAATAAACCCGAGAATACCAAGAAACTTTTTATAGAGAGTTATGGTTGTGCAATGAATTTTTCGGACTCGGAAATTGTAGCTTCTATCCTCTCCGGAAACGGCTATAATACTACAAATATTTTAGAAGAAGCCGATTTGGTTTTAGTAAATACTTGTTCTATTCGAGACAAAGCAGAGCAAACTATTCGCAAGCGTTTGGAGAAATACAATGCCGTAAAACGTATTAATCCAAAAATGAAAGTAGGAGTTTTAGGCTGTATGGCCGAACGTTTGAAAGACAAATTTCTGGAAGAAGAAAAAATTGTCGACTTAGTTGTGGGTCCTGATGCTTATAAAGATTTACCAAATTTATTGAACGAAGTTGAAGAAGGTCGTGATGCAATAAACGTAATTTTGAGCAAAGATGAAACCTACGGAGATATTTCTCCAGTTCGATTGATGAGTAACGGAATCACAGCGTTAGTTTCTATTACTCGTGGTTGCGATAATATGTGTACGTTTTGCGTAGTTCCTTTTACTCGTGGACGTGAACGTAGCCGTGAACCGCAAAGTATCATGGCAGAAATTCAGGATTTGTGGGATAAAGGTTTTAAAGAAATTACACTTTTAGGTCAAAATGTAGACAGTTATCTTTGGTATGGTGGCGGATTGAAAAAAGATTTCACCAATGCTACCGAAATGCAAAAAGCAACTGCTGTCGATTTTGACCAATTGCTAGAAATGGTTGCTGTTAGTTTTCCGAAGATGAGAATTCGTTTTTCGACTTCAAATCCACAAGATATGCACGAAAGTGTTTTACACGTTATTGCGAAACATCCTAATATTTGCAAACACATTCACTTACCTGTTCAATCGGGAAGCAATCGAATTTTGAAAGAAATGAATCGTTTGCATACCCGTGAAGAATATATGGTTTTGATTGATAAAATAAGAGCCATTATTCCAAACGCATCTATTTCGCAAGATATGATTGCTGGTTTTCCTACCGAAACCGAAGAAGACCACCAAGATACTATGAGTTTGATGAATTATGTGAAATATAATTTTGGCTATATGTATAGTTATTCGGAACGTCCAGGAACATTGGCAGGAAGAAAAATGGAAGATGATGTAACTGAAGAAATAAAAGCCAGAAGATTACAAGAAATTGTCGATTTACAACAAAAACACGCTTGGTTGCGAAGCGAAGAATTCATAGGGCAAACAGTAGAAGTTTTAGTAGAAAAAGTATCAAAAAAATCGACAGAAGAATTTTCTGGAAGAAATTCGCAAAGCATTACCGTGGTTTTTCCAAAAGAGTATTATAAGATTGGTGATTTTGTAAATGTGAAAATTGAAAGTTGCACAAGCGGTACTTTGAAAGGAATTGCGGTTGGTTTGAGTGAGATGAATTAAAAAAGTTAGCCACAGATTAAAAAAAGTTTAAAAAAATGTCGAAAAAAAACATAATTATGGCAATAATTGCATTTGTAGTAGGATTTGCAATTACTTTTTATACCATTAGAACTTACTTTCCAAAACACAAAACTGAGGAAACGACCAATCTAAAATAGATTGACACTAAATGAATAATTTCCGCAATTTATACTTGTGTAATTCTTGACAAAACAAAATAACTATGGAATCAGTACAATCAATAAAACAAAGATTCGAAATTATTGGAAATGACCCAAAGCTGAATCGTGCAATCGAAAAAGCGATACAAGTGGCTCCTACTGATATTTCGGTATTAGTAGCTGGAGAAAGTGGCGTTGGTAAAGAAAGTATTCCTAAAATAATACATTCACTTTCTCACAGAAAACACGGCAAATATATTGCTGTAAACTGTGGTGCAATTCCAGAAGGAACCATAGACAGTGAGCTTTTCGGACACGAAAAAGGAGCTTTTACAGGCGCAACAGGAACTCGTGAAGGCTATTTTGAAGTAGCTGATGGCGGAACAATATTTCTTGACGAAGTGGGCGAATTACCGCTCACAACACAAGTTCGTTTACTTCGTGTTTTAGAAAATGGCGAATTTATAAAAGTAGGCTCATCGCAAGTACAAAAAACCAATGTTCGTATTGTCGCCGCAACAAATGTCAATTTATTTGATGCCATCGAAAAAGGAAAATTTCGTGAAGATTTATATTACAGGTTAAGCACTGTCGATATTCTATTGCCTTCTTTACGTGACCGAAAAGATGATATTCATTTACTTTTCAGGAAATTTGCTGCCGATTTTGCACACAAATACAAAATGCCTCCTTTGAAATTAGATGACAATGCAGTTTCGGTTTTACAAAAATTTCGTTGGTCAGGAAACATTCGTCAATTGCGAAATATGGCTGAACAAATCTCGGTTTTAGAGACCAATCGTGATATTACAGGAGCCACTCTACTATCTTATTTACCACAAGAAGGAAGCAATTTGCCATCGGTAATTAAAAGTAAAAAATCAGAAAGCGACTTTTCGACCGAAAGAGATATTTTGTACAAAGTCCTTTTTGATATGAAAAGTGATTTGCACGATTTGAAGAAACTAACGTTGGAATTGATGAAAAATGGTTCGGCAAAAGTGCAAGAAATCAACACCAATCTAATTCAGAAAATATACGGTTCTAAGGAAGCTGACAGCGAAATTTCGTTTGAAGAAGAACCAAGAAACACAACCTTCAATAATCATGATGAAGAAAATGAATTTGAAGAAAGTGAAGATAATTATTTATTTGCCGAAACAATTGAAGAGGAAGAAGTCTTGAAATTGGAGCAACGTGAAATTGAAATGATTAAAAAATCGTTAGAAAAAAACAAAGGAAAACGAAAAGCGGCTGCAGACGAATTAGGAATTTCCGAAAGAACTTTGTACAGGAAAATAAAACAATTTGACCTTTAATTGATAATGAATAATTGACAATTGACAATTATTTGAATATCTTTGGCTCGAGTACCGATAGCTATCGGTACGAACTGGCGAAGCAATTTTTAAATAAAATGAATAAAATAAAATACATAATTTTAATTTCATCCTTTTTTTTACTTCAAGGTTGTTCTGTTTACAACTTTACTGGAACAGGAAAAATTGATGCAAAAACTTTTCAAGTAGGTTATTTTCAAAACGTTTCAGAATTAGTAGAACCGGGAATAGATCGGGATTTTACACGTCGTTTGCAGGATTTAATTCAAAATCAGACCAACTTAAATTTAATCTCAACCGATGGTGATTTAGTTTACGAAGGCGAAATTGTAGATTACAGAATTAGTCCAATGACTGCCACGGCCGATTTAACCGCAGCCCAAAGTAGATTATCAATAACTATAAATTTAAGATTTTCAAATAAAAATAAACCAGAAGAAGATTTCGAAAAACGTTTCTTTTTTTATGATGATTTTCCAGGAAATAATTTACCTACAGGAGCGCAACTAAAAAAATCTCTAGACTTAATTTTCGAACGCATATCGCAAGATATGTTTAACGCTACATTAGCAAAATGGTAATATAATGGTTATTTGTTTATTTGGTTAACTAAATAAACAAATAACCGATTAAACTAAATGAACGTAACAGAATATACTTATTTAATTAACAAACCCGATGCCGTCAATGACAGGCAAATCATTGCTTTGGAAAAAATCCTGCATGATTTCCCTTATTTTCAAAGCGCTAGAAGTTTGCATCTAAAAGGTTTATACAAACAAGATAGTTTCAAGTATAATTCAGAATTAAAAAATACAGCAGCTTTTACAACCGACAGAACTATTTTATTTGATTTAATTACTTCTGAAAATTTTGTAGGCATTCAAAAAGGTTTTTTTGAAGAAAAAGAAGCTCAAATCCTTGATATAAAAGTTATAGACAGCACAATTATAGAAATTGTTGAAGCTGAAATAAAACCAGAAATTAACAGCCTCGAAAAATCGATTATCTCATCAATAACAGAAGCAAATCAAGATATTAAAGACGAAATAACACCCGAACCCATTGAAGAAGTTTCAGCTATTGAAGAAAAATTAGAAATAGGAAAACCACTAACATTTAATAATTCCGAAACACATTCGTTTCAAGAATGGTTACAATTGGCCAAAGTAAAACCAATACTTAGAGAAGAAAATCCTGTTGCAGAAAATAATTTATCTTCAAAATTAGATATTATCGACAAATTTATAGAAGCCAATCCTAAAATTTCGCCAGTTAAAAAAGATACTTCAACACCTGTAGTTGCTATAAAAACAGAAGACAATTCATATCTAATGACCGAAACATTAGCCAAGGTTTATTTAGAACAAAAAAAATATAGCAAAGCAATTCAAGCTTATGAGATATTAATTTTGAAATATCCAGAAAAAATTACTTTCTTTGCAGACCGAATTTCGGATATAAAAACGTTACAACAAAATAATAATAGTTAAACAATGAGCACATTTACAATTTTTTTAGTCTTAATAACAATAGTTTGTTTCTTACTTATCGTAGTAATCATGGTTCAAAACCCTAAAGGTGGTGGATTATCTTCTTCATTAGGAGGTTCAACTCAAATGGGTGGTGTACAAAAAACAACAGACTTTTTAGACAAAAGTACTTGGTATCTTGCAGGTGCATTAATCGTATTGATTTTAATGTCAAGTTTAAGTTTTAACGGAGGAAATGCAGACACTGGTTCTAAAGTTATTGATGATAGTGCAATTACAGCACCAGCAATTCCTAGCGCACCACAAGCAACTCCGGCAGCTACTACTGAAACAAAATCAGCAGAAACACCAGCTACTACTGAAGCTGTAAAACCAGCAACAGAAGAAGCTAAAAAATAGTTCACACGAAATAAAAATTAAAATGCCAGCCTGTCAATGCTGGCATTTTTTATAAGAAAAAATGTCAGTTTTAATGGCTTGGCATAATTTCTGAAAAGACAATAATATCAATAAAATAAAACAAACATATAGCATTATGGCATTAAATATCAAACCACTTTCAGACAGAGTTCTTATAGAGCCAGTAGCTGCTGAAACAAAAACAGCTTCAGGAATTTTTATTCCAGACACTGCCAAAGAAAAACCACAAAAAGGAACTGTAGTTGCCGTAGGAAACGGAAAAAAAGACGAGCCAATTACTGTAAAAGTGGGGGATTCTGTACTTTACGGAAAATATGCTGGAACTGAATTGAAACTAGAAGGAAAAGATTATTTGATCATGCGCGAAGAAGACATTTTAGCGATCATCTAAACCAAATAAACGATTAACCAAATCAACACCCGAGCGATAGCGAACGGATGAAATAAATAAACATTAAAATGGCAAAAGATATAAAATTTGATATTGAGGCACGTGACGGATTAAAACGTGGTGTAGATGCATTAGCAAACGCAGTAAAAGTAACCCTTGGGCCAAAAGGTCGTAATGTAATTATTGGAAAAGCTTTCGGAGGACCAACCGTGACTAAAGACGGAGTTACTGTTGCAAAAGAAATAGAATTGAAAGACCCGTTGGAAAATATGGGGGCTCAAATGGTAAAAGAAGTAGCATCAAAAACCAATGATTTGGCAGGTGATGGAACTACAACTGCAACTGTTTTGGCACAAGCTATTGTAAAAGAAGGTTTGAAAAACGTAGCTGCTGGAGCCAATCCAATGGATTTGAAACGCGGTATAGACAAAGCAGTTGAAGCTATTGTTGCCGATTTGACCAAACAAGCTAAAGTTGTTGGAAGTGATTCAGAAAAAATAAAACAAATCGCTTCTATTTCTGCTAATAATGACGAAGTAATTGGTGAGTTAATCGCTAATGCTTTCGCAAAAGTTGGAAAAGAAGGAGTTATAACTGTTGAAGAAGCTAAAGGAACAGATACTTACGTAGATGTTGTAGAAGGAATGCAATTTGACAGAGGATATCTTTCTCCGTATTTTGTAACCAATCCAGAAAAAATGGATGCAGAATTAGAAAGCCCATACATCCTTTTGTATGACAAAAAAGTATCTTCTCTAAAAGAATTATTGCCAGTTTTAGAACCAGTTGCACAATCAGGGAAACCATTGTTGATTATTGCTGAAGATGTAGATGGTGAAGCATTATCAACATTGGTAGTAAATAAATTACGTGGCGCATTAAAAATTGCTGCCGTAAAAGCACCAGGTTTTGGAGACAGAAGAAAAGCCATGTTAGAAGACATCGCTATTTTAACTGGCGGAACTGTAATTTCTGAAGAAAGAGGATTTACTTTAGAAAATACAACTATCGAAATGTTAGGAACTGCAAAAAGAGTAACTATCGATAAAGATAATACAACGATTGTAAGTGGTGCTGGAGAAGCCGATATGATTAAAAATCGTGTCAATCAAATAAAAGGTCAAATGGAAGCTTCGACTTCTGAATATGACAAAGAAAAATTGCAGGAACGTTTAGCTAAATTAGCTGGTGGAGTTGCAGTTCTTTATGTTGGCGCTGCTTCTGAAGTAGAAATGAAAGAGAAAAAAGACCGTGTTGACGATGCTTTACACGCAACTCGTGCTGCAGTTGAAGAAGGAATTGTTGCTGGTGGTGGTGTCGCTTTATTAAGAGCTAAAAATGTATTAAAAGACATTAAAGCGGATAATGCAGATGAAGCAACAGGAATTCAAATTGTATCTCGCGCTGTAGAGGCTCCGTTAAGAACTATTGTAGAAAATGCAGGTTTGGAAGGTTCAGTTGTAGTTGCAAAAGTTGCCGAAGGAAAAGGTGATTTTGGTTACAATGCTAAAACTGACGAATATGTAGATATGTTAAAAGCCGGAATTATCGATCCTAAAAAAGTAACTCGTGTAGCATTAGAAAATGCAGCTTCTGTTGCTGGTATGATTCTTACTACCGAATGTGCTTTAGTAGAAATAAAAGAAGAAAACGCCGGTGGCGGACAAATGGGTGGCGGTATGCCAGGCATGATGTAATATTTTTAAGCTAAAAGTTAAAATCCATTATAAAAAAATCCGATTAGAAATTTCTAATCGGATTTTTTTTATAATTCAAAAATTCTTAATCTTCTAAATGAACTGACTTTTTTAGCAGCTTAAACAATACAGGAAAAGTGGTTACTGCGACAATTCCAATCACAATATATTCGATATAATGTTTCAAATCAATATGAAATTTTTCTAAAAACAACTGATACAAATAATGTCCCGAAAAAATCATTGTAAATGCCCACAAAAAAGAACCTAAAATATTAAAAAACATAAAATTCTTTTTGTTCATACCTACAATTCCAGCAATAACTGGTGTAAATGTTCTCACAATAGGTATAAATCTTGCAAAAATGATTGCTTTGTTTCCGTATTTGTCAAAAAAGGCTTTTGCATCTAATAAATATTTTCTTTTGAACAAAAAATTATCTTTTCGATTATATAAATATGCGCCACTTTTTGACCCAAACCAATAGCCAAACATATTTCCCGTAATTCCCATCATAGCTACTAAAGATGCTAAAACTGTAACGTTAAGGAAACCATTTCCTAATGAGATTTGTTGCATTAATGCTTCGCTATAAATACCAGCCAGAAACAACAAACTATCTCCTGGCAGAAAAAAACCTGCTAACAATCCTGTTTCTGCAAAAACGATAAACAATACTACAATTAATCCTATCTTAATACCATTAAATTCTAATAAAATATAAAATTCTGGATTAAAAAGTTGTTTCCAATCAAAGTTATTCATGTAGTAAATATAAATGTTTTATTTTAAAAAAGCGAATGTACCACAATTAGTAGATTCGCCCAATTTAAATATATTAATGTTGTATTAAATATTAAGCTGATAAACATCGTCTAAATCATCATTAGAACTATAATTTACGCCTAAATCGGTTACAAATCCAGAGTTTAGCCCATAAACCCAACCGTGTAAATATAATTCCTGTCCGTTTTTCCATGCGTTTTGTACAATCGATGTTTTTGCTAAATCCGATACTTGCTCTATAACATTTACTTCAACAAAACGATTAAAACGTTCGTTCTCGTCAACAATAGCATCTAATTCAACTTTATGATGACGGTATACATCTTTTATATGACGAATCCAATTGTCAATAATTCCTACTGAAGCATTACCCATAGCAGTTTTTACACCACCACAACCATAATGTCCGCAAACTAAAACATGTTTTACTTTTAGCACATTTACAGCATAATCTAGTACGCTTAGCATATTCATATCACTATGAATAACCATATTTGCAATGTTTCTGTGTACAAAAACTTCTCCAGGTTTTGCTCCTATAATTTCGTTTGCAGGAACACGACTGTCAGAACAACCTATCCATAATAATGGCGGACTTTGTCCTTCCGATAAATCTTTAAAATAATTAGCATCAATTTTTAATTGATTTTCAACCCACTTTTTGTTATTATCTAATATTTTTTTATAAAACTCACTCATCTATTCTCTTTTTTATTTTAAACCAAGCTCTGAGTATCTTTTATAAATAATGTGTCTTTATAAAAAGTAACCTTACCCGTTTCTATATTGTGCATAGCTCCAATAATTCCAATCTCTCCTTTTTCGACCATTTGTTCAATAATATTGCTACGCTCGAGAATGCTTTTCACACTTCGCTTCACATTAATTTCGGCTACATTTTCTACAAAAGCAGCATTTTTAGAAGTTCTGTCTTCATTTGTACTTTTTTCTTGATAAACAGCTGGTTGTATTTTAGATAATAATTCTGTTAAATTCCCCATTTCTACGTGGTCGCAAGCACCTTTTACAGCACCACATTTACTATGGCCAAGTACTACAATTAGCTTGGAACCTGCCACTTTACAAGCGAATTCCATACTTCCTAAAATGTCGGTATTTACGATATTTCCTGCAATTCTAACCGAGAATACATCACCAAGTCCTTGGTCGAAAATTAATTCTGCCGATGTTCTACTATCAATACAACTCAATATCGTAGCAAATGGCCACTGACCATCAACCGTTGCATTTACTTGTTCTAATAAATCTCTATGTGCTTTAAGATTGTTTACAAATCTTTCATTTCCCTCTTCTAAAAACTCCAATGCTCTTTGTGGAGTCATTTGTTCTTGTGATTCTCTATTGTGTGCTTTCATAATTATATATTATTTTTTATTTTAAATTTCTTAAAAAGGCAAATTATTGAAAATGGCTATTTGAAACTGATTTCGATTAGAATTCTCGAGTGTTTGTGCCATAAACCCTGCTTCGATTTTAATGTTTTTATGGATATAATAACCTAATGCGCCATACAAGCGATTTCTGTCAAATATTGGACTCTCTGCGTTTATAAAAATCTCATTATATGCAGATAAATAAATTGTATTTTTTTCCAATGTTTTAGTCTTTATAGGAATATTAATTCCTAACAAATATCGGAAACGCATTTGAAAATTAGCTTTAATAAAACGCTCTTCAATTCTATATCTATGATGAACTGATAGTCGTCCTATTTTTTGTTTAGTAATAATCTGCTGGTAAATCCTATGCTCGTTTGAATCTGTTTTTTGTTCAGAATTGGGTATGTACTTTCGGGTATTAATAAATCCATAACCTAACAGAAGATTGTTATTATCTTCTGTTAGATTGTATCCAATTCCTGTTCTTAATAACAATTGATTGGTATCGCCAATGAAATTGTAATTTCTATATTGAACTTCATTATGCCAATTCCATTTTGGATTAATCTTTTGATTACCAAAATACATAAACCAATTACCCGTTTCCGATTTTTGAGAAAAAGAAAGATTACAAAAGCATATAAAAACAATATTTATATATACTAATTTCATTATTACGAATTTAGAATTGTGCTTTTTAAACTTTTTGTTCTACAAAAACATGTTTGTCTTCTTCACCGGTATTTACTAAATCGTATGCTTTTTTGAAGCCTACTAATTTAACTTTTATATTTTCTTCTTTCGATTTTATTTTTTTAAATTCTTTTATCAAATCTAATACATCGTGTGCAATATATACTGTGTCTGACGCATTAATTATGACTTTTGAATTTTCTGGAATAGAAGCTAAAGTCGACTTAATCGCTGCTTTATTTAAAAAAGATACCTCTTGTGCCAAATCAATATGTATTACATCGCCATCATGAAAAGTTTCTTTCCTAAACACATAGGCTCTTTGCATATTTCCCTTCAAAATAAAAATGACACTTATAATAATCCCCAAAGCTACACCTTTTAGCAAATCGGTAAAAACAACTGCTAAAAAAGTACAAATAAATGGAATAAATTGGTATTTCCCTTTTTCGAAAAAGTGTTTGATAATTTTGGGATTTGCCAGTTTATAACCCACAAGTAATAGTATTGCTGCTAATGTTGCTAATGGAATTTTATTCAATACAAAAGGTATTGCTAAAGCACTTACTAACAACAACAAACCATGAATTATAGATGACATTTTAGATTGCGCTCCTGCATTTGCATTTGCCGAAGTTCTAACCACAACAGATGTCATAGGTAAGCCTCCTAATAATGAACTTATAATATTACCAATACCTTGTGCTTTTAGTTCGACATTAGTATCTGTATAACGTCTGTGTATATCCATTCTATCTGCCGCTTCTATGCAAAGTAAGGTTTCAATAGAAGCAACAATGGCTATAGTAAAAGCTACAATCCAAACTTGTTTGTTTGTAATTGCCGAGAAATTTGGCGTGACAATTATGTTCTTAAAATCATCAAAAGTAGTAGGAACAGGTAACGAAACTAGATGTTCACCCATAATTGCTAAACTACTTCCTGAATAAATAAATAACTGATTCATCGCAATTCCAACAATTACAGCGATTAACGCAGCTGGAACCAATTTTAAATTTTTAAGAAAACTAATTTTGTTCCAAGAAATTAAAATTACCAACGAAACTACCGTAATAATAACTGCACCTAACTGTATACTTCCTAAAACAGATAATATCTCAGAAAAAGTATTTTCTCCATCAGATTGCATAAAAGATAAATCCCCTTCATAATCTTTATCATATCCTACAGCGTGTGGAATTTGTTTTAAGAAAATAATTACACCAATTCCGGCAAGCATTCCTTCAATAACATTAGTCGGAAAATAATTAGAAATAGTTCCTGCCTTGAGAAAACCGAGTGCTAGTTGCAATAATCCTGCAAGAAAAACTGCAGTTAAAAACACATCGAAAGCTCCCAAATCGGTTATAGCTACTAATACGATAGCTGTTAATCCTGCTGCAGGTCCAGAAACACTTAAATGAGATTTACTCAAAAATCCTACAACAATTCCTCCTATTACTCCCGAAATAATTCCTGAAAACAATGGTGCACCCGATGCTAAAGCAATACCCAAGCATAACGGTAATGCCACCAAAAAAACCACTAATCCGGCAGGAAAATCCGAATTAAGGTTGGCAAAAAGATTTGTTTTTTTTGTCATAATACCTTTAAAAAATTTAAAATAATAATTTACTCAAATACTATTTGAGCTAAAATAAAATATTTTAAACCTTAGGCGGAAGTATATCAAGCGAAGTATATATTTTGTAGTCTTTAATAAGGTAATTCTCTGAAATTTTATTAAAATCTTTTACCTCAATAAAGGAAGCGTAATTTACATCATTAAAAATAAATTCTAATTTTAGTTCCTTCTCTTCCTTAGATTTTTCTTCGTCTTCAACCATACTAATAGAAAAATCATTATCGCTATCAATCAGGCAAATAATGCTAGGGGCCGATTGCGCAAAAATAAAAATGAATAAAAGTATTTGTGCCAAAAATTTCATGTGGCGAATTTAAAAAAACAAATCATTTTTTAAACACACATTAACATTTTATTTATAAAAAAACTCCTTGATTTTTTTCAAGGAGTTTTTTTTATCGTTCGTATTTACAACAACTATGTAGATTATCGTAATCTTTATCCGTTGCTTTTACAGCATCTGTATCGTGACCTACTTTTGCAATGGCTTTCTTAACATCAAGAACGCCGGTTTTTTCTTCATTCAAAATAAGATTTAACTGATGCGTTTCAATACTCCAAGTTGCCGATTTTACTCCCAAAACGCCTAAAGCTGCTTTTTGAATTCGTTTCTGACATTGTTCGCAATTGCCATTTACATCGATCGCATATTTGGCATTTTTGTTCTTTTTAGCTTCTTGTGCATTCACAGAAAATCCAAGAAAAGAAACCATTAGTATTATAATTATATTCTTCATTTTTATATTTTTTTAATTGATATTAAAACCTATTTAATCTTAAATCGCAAACCTGCATAATACATTTGTCCAAAAATTGGAGCATATACAATACTACTGTCAAAACTTGTTCCAAAAGGATT
>NZ_JAYWDT010000142.1:0-7550 GCF_043779715.1 Flavobacterium sp. | reverse complement strand
CTGGAATAGCTACTTACCATTCGTTTACTTTATTGGCATCCATTTTTATGAAAATGAATAGCAAAATGGTAAATCCCCACAAACTCGAACCGCCATATGACATAAATGGAAGCGGAACCCCAATGGTTGGAAAAATTCCCACTACCATAGATATATTTACAAAAAAGTGTGTGAATAATACGGCTGCAACGCCATAACCGTACACTCGACTAAATTTTGTTTTCTGGTTTTCGGCTAGATAAAGCACACGCAAAATTAGTCCAACGAAAAGCAAAACTAATACAAGTGAACCCACAAATCCCCATTCTTCGCCTACGGTTGTAAAAATATAATCGGTGTGTTGTTCCGGGACAAAATTTCCTTTGGTTTGTGTTCCTTCTAGAAATCCTTTGCCAATCCAACCACCCGATCCTATGGCAATTTCCGATTGGTTGGTGTTGTATCCAATACCGTCCATATCGACATCTTTCCCTAATAATATATTAAAGCGGTCGCGATGGTGTTGTTTGAATACGTTTTCGAAAACATAATCGACTGAAAACACAAAACCAGACATTAATACTAATACTATTGCACTTGCTATTATGTTTCGATTGATTCTTCTCGATTTAAGATAGTGTAATGCAATGCCTATAAAGGCTATTAAAATTACATATTGTGGCTTTATTACGAGTGTCATTACGAATAATACAGCCGCTATAAATCCTGTCCATAAATACCATGATGGCAATCCTTCTCTGTTTAGCACTAATATAAACATTATAAATATGAGCGCACTTCCTGGATCGGGTTGTGGTAATATTAATAGTATTGGCAATGCCATAATAAGTAAGGCAAGGATTTGATGTTTGATGTTTTTTAAGTTTACTTGACTATCGCTTAAATATTTGGCCAAGGCAAGTGCTGTGGCAGCTTTTGCAAATTCCGAAGGTTGCAATGTCATGCTTCCTATGGCATACCAGCAACGTTGTCCCGCAATTGTTTTTCCAAAAACAAATAATCCTGCAAGCAATATTAAGGAAGCTCCAAATATTACACTCGAGAATTTTTCGTAAAATTTAGAATCGATAGTTAGAATTACAATAATTAAAACAACATTTAGGCAAATGAAGATTAGTTGTTTTCCGTAATTTTGATTAAAATCGAGATAATATTCAGAATTTGAAGTCATATCTGCAGAATAGATATTCATCCAGCCAATTACTACAAGTGCTGTGTATATTGCAACGGTTATCCAGTCGATATTACTTGAAACGCTCTGATTTTTCATTTACGTTGTAGGTTTGCTTTTCTTAATAGAATCTAGTTTTTTTGTATTAATAACTCTTAAGATAGAATCTTTACGAACCTTAATTTTATACATCGAATCGAGATATTTTTTAGAAAATCGGTTGTATTCTCCCTGAAGACTAGTTTCCAAGACACGCTTTTCTCTATCCTTCATCAATACTTTTTTATTAATGTATTTTTCAAGCATTAAAGTTGTGATTGGACCAGCAACTGTCGAACCATAGCCCCCATTTTCAACCAAAACAGCAATAGCTATTTTAGGATTTTTTTTGGGTGCAAAAGCCACAAATACCGAATGGGGTTTTAACATTACTTGCTTTCCGTTTACTCGAGCAAAATTATCGGCAGTTCCTGTTTTTCCACAAATTTCCATTCCGTCTACTTTTAGAAAATAAGCAGTTCCTGTTTTAAATACTTCGGCCAAACCTTCAATAACTGGTTTGAAATATTTCTTATCGATAGTTGTTACATGTTTTGTTCTAAACTTGGCGTCTATTTTTTGACCTTTAATTTTTTTAATAATATGAGGTGTGTAATAATATCCTTCGTTTGCCACGATTGCCATCATGTTTGCCAACTGAATTGGTGTCATTAAAACTTCTCCTTGTCCTATCGAATTAGATACAGTTGCAGTAGATCTCCAACCACCATTTGGGTACATTTTTTTATAGGTTTCGGAAGTAGGAATCTTTCCTCTACGTCCTGTAGGCAAGTCATATCCCATAAACTGACCCATTCCAAAACTTTTTAGATGAGCACTCCAAGCATCTATTCCTTCTGTTGGGCTTGCATATTTATCTATGGTTCGCAAATAAGTATTTCCAAAATAAGCATTACAGGATTTTGCAATTCCCATGTGTAGTTTGCGCATGCCGCCGCCACAGTGACATCCCATAAATCTTCCACGACCGTAACTAAAACCATGTCTACATGCAAATGTACTTGACGTGTCTATTGCTTGCGATTGCAAACCTGTTAGAGCTGTTAAGATTTTAAAAGGTGAGCCAGGAGGGTATTCTGCTAATAAACTTCTATCGTATAATGGTTTTGCTAATGAATCGTTGTATAGTTTTGTATAGTTTCTAGAGCGTTGTCTTCCTACTAAAATCGCTGGATCGTAGGACGGAGCAGTAACCAAACATAAAATTTCGCCAGTGCTAGGTTCAATTGCTATGATTCCTCCACGTTTGTTTTTCATTAATGCTTCTCCGTATTTTTGAAGTTCAGCATCAATAGTCAATGTAATATCTTTTCCTTGCGCGGCAATAGTATCGTATTTCCCTTCTTTATATGGTCCAATTTCTTGGTTAAATCTGTTTCTTTGTATGTGTTTTACACCTTTTGTTCCACGAAGTTCGACTTCATAAGTTTCTTCAACTCCTTGTTTTCCTAGTAAATCTCCGCTTCTGTAATACGGATTTTGTTTTACTATGGCTTCATTTGCTTGGGTAATAAATCCAAAAACATTAGCTCCCGCAACTAATTGATAATCTCGTAGTGAACGTTTTTGAATATAAAATCCTTCAAACTTTCTTTCTTTTTCTTGGAAAGCGGCATATTCTAATTTGTTTAATTGTCCTAAAAATACCGATGGTAACATAGGGCTATAAACAACTGCTTTGTCTATTTTTTTTATAAAATCTTCTTTGGTAATGTTTAAAAGAGTACAAAACTCAACAGTGTCTATTTTTTTTATTTCTCTTGGTACTACCATGATATCATAAGACGGTTGGTTGGCAACCATAAGTTCCCCATTTCTATCATAAATATAACCTCGTTCGGGATAGTCATATTTAATTTTAATTGAAATGTTCTCAGATTTTAGTTTGAAAGTATCATCTATAATTTGCAAAAAAAAGAGTCTAGCAATGATGAAAACACCAGCAACTATAACTATCCCTGGAAGTAATGCCTTTCTCATCGTTTGCTTGGCTTAAATAAATAGATAATTAGGATACTCACTACTAATGTAAAGATGGTTGTAACAATCGTTCTTAGCATCGCTTCTAAAATAAAAGCAAATTTAAAATATTCTAATATAAATAGTATGAAATGATGTATAAGTACGGAAATGAATATAAATGTGAATCTTTCTGGCGAGAGTCTATCATTAATTTTAATCGTTTGATATTCATAACTTAAACCAAATGCAAATTTAAAAAATACTGGTCTTACGTAAGCTAAAATTAAGCAAGAAGTTGCGTGAACTCCTCCAGAATTTGTAAACATATCAACTGTTAATCCTAATAGAAAACTTGCTATTAATAACCCTGCTCGATTAGAGTTTACAGGATATAATAAAATAAATAGTATGTAGGGATACGGATTTATATAACCAAACAAATCGATATTATTAAAAATAACAATTTGTGCCGCAAGCAGGAAAATAAAACGAACGATATTTATTATCAATGCATTATTCATCAGCTTTGATTGTTTCTTTTTCTAGTTTTTTTATTTCGGCACTTTCTTTATTGGTAATAATATATACATGATTTAGATTAGTCATGTCGTTAAACAATCTTATGTTTAGTGTAAAATAATTTGTTTCGGTATCTGTATATATTTTGTCTATAATTCCAACTGGAATATTTTCAGGAAATATTCTGGAATTACCTCCAGTTACTATGGTATCTCCTTTTTTGACCGACGCTAATCTTGGAATTTCAATTAGTTGTACATACCCAGCATTCTTAGCATTCCATATTAAAGAGCCAAAATGGTTAGATTTTTTAACCTTGGCATTAATTTTGGATTTTACATTTAGGACACTTAGGATTGTCGCATATTTTGATGAAACTTTCTCGACAATTCCTACAATTCCCTGACTGTTTACCACACCCATATCTTCTTTAATACCTTGAAGAGAACCACTGTTTATGGTTAAATAATTTTCGGAAACGCCATAGGAATTATTGATTACTTTAGACTGAATTACATCTATCTTGTCATAACCTTTTAGACTGTCTTTTTTCAGAATTGTAGTACTGTCTTTCTGATTGAAAAGGATTTTTCGCAAAGTAGCATTTTCTTGTGCTAATTTATTGTTTTGTTCTCTTAGACTAAAATAAGTTTTTACTTCGCTCACTTTTTCAAAAACAGATCCAGTAAGTACGTTTGTCGAATTTACGACAGTACTTCTGTGGTAGGAATGAGATTGTATAGTTAGTGTTAATGAAGTTATCAAAAGCAGCAAAAACAGCAAACGCGTGCTGTTTTTAAATACAAAATTAATTATTTGCTGCATTTATACTTAATTATTTTAAAAGAATACTTCTATATTTTGTAAGATTTTTTAGTGCCATTCCAGTTCCACGAACTACTGCTCTTAATGGATCTTCGGCAATAAAAACAGGTAAATCTGTTTTTTGAGAAATACGTTTGTCTAATCCACGAAGCATACTTCCTCCTCCTGCAAGATAAATTCCTGTGTTGTAAATATCTGCTGCTAATTCTGGTGGTGTTTGTGATAATGTTTCCATTACAGCATCTTCAATACGTTGAATAGATTTGTCTAATGCTTTTGCAATTTCTCTCGATGACACCTCAACTTGTTTAGGTTTTCCGGTAAGTAAATCCCGTCCTTGAACTGACATATCTTCTGGTGGAGAATCTAAATCTTCGATGGCCGCACCTATTTCAATTTTTATTTTTTCGGCAGTCGTTTCACCCACAAATAAATTGTGCTGTGTACGCATGTAATAAATAATATCGTTTGTAAAAACGTCCCCCGCAATTTTAACTGATTTGTCGCATACAATTCCTCCAAGCGCTATAACTGCAATTTCGGTAGTACCACCACCAATATCGACAATCATATTTCCTTTAGGTTGCATAATATCGACACCTATTCCTATTGCTGCTGCCATTGGCTCATGTATCAGATAAACTTCTTTACCATTTACACGTTCAGCTGATTCTTTTACCGCACGCATTTCTACCTCAGTAATCCCAGAAGGAATACAAATAACCATACGCAAAGCTGGTGTGAATAACTTCTTTTGCAAAGCAGGGATACTTCTAATAAGCATTTTTATCATTTGCTCCGAAGCATCAAAATCGGCAATAACTCCGTCTTTCAATGGGCGAATGGTTTTTATGTTTTCATGGGTTTTACCTTGCATCAAACTGGCTTCCCTACCTACGGCAATTATCTTGCCCGAAATGCGGTCGCGAGCGACTATCGACGGGCTGTCTATCACAACTTTGTCGTTGTGAATAATTAGCGTGTTTGCGGTACCAAGATCTATCGCAATATCCTCGGTCATGAAATCAAAAAATCCCATATTCAGTCAGGGTTAAATTTATTTATATTAATTATTTAACAAAAGTAATAAAATTAATGTTTAAAATGACGAATTCCTGTAAATACCATTGCAACATTATTTTCATTGCAATAATTTATACTTAATTCGTCTTTTATAGAGCCTCCAGGTTGAATTACAGCTGCTATTCCAGCGTTTTTTGCAATCTCTACACAATCAGGAAAAGGAAAGAAAGCATCGCTTGCCATTACTGCTCCTTTCAAATCAAATTTAAAAGAAACCGCTTTGTGAATTGCTTGCGTTAATGCATCAACTCTCGATGTTTGTCCCGTTCCCGAAGCGCATAATTGTTTGTTTTTTGCCAAAACAATCGTGTTCGATTTTGTGTGTTTACAAATTTTTGATGCAAATAATAAATCTTCAATTTCTTCTTTAGATGGTGTTGTTTTTGTTGCGGTTTTTAAATGCGCTTCAGCATCGGTAATTAAATCTTTATCTTGAACCAAAATTCCGTTCAAACAACTTCTAACTGAAGTTTCTGGCAAACTCAATTCTTTTTGAACCAATATAATTCTATTCTTTTTTTCTTCTAATAAATCGATGGCATTTTCGTCATAACTTGGCGCAATAACTACTTCGCAAAATAATTTATTTATTTCTTCGGCTGTAGCCAAATCGATGTTTCCATTAGCGATCAAAACGCCTCCAAATGCTGATGTTGGATCGCCAGCCAATGCATCTAGATAAGCTGTTTTCATTGTTTTTCTTGTTGCAATTCCGCAAGCGTTATTGTGTTTTAAGATAGCAAATGTTGGCTCATCATTTTTAAATTCACCCATCAAATTTACGGCTGCATCTACATCTAATAAATTATTGTATGACAATTCTTTACCATGTAATTTTGTAAATATCTTATCGAAATCTCCAAAGAAAAATCCTTTTTGATGCGGATTTTCTCCGTAACGCAAAACGTCAGCTTTGGTTTCGCTGATTTTTAGAACAACTTCTTCTTTATTTGTATTAAAATAATTAAAAATTGCCGAATCGTAATGTGACGAAACATTAAAAGCTTTGGTCGCAAATTGCTTTCTTTGTTCTAACGTGGTTTGTCCGTTATTATTTGAAATGACATCTAAAAATAATGCATATTCATTTACCGAAGGGATAATTACGGTGTCTTTGAAGTTTTTTGCAGCAGCACGAATAAGTGAAATTCCACCAATATCGATTTTTTCGATAATATCAGCATCCCTTGCGCCTGAAGAAACTGTTTTTTCGAACGGATATAAATCGACAATCACGACATCTATTTGCGGAATGTCAAATTCTTGCATTTGCTGCACATCGGTTTCATTATCTTGACGATTTAAAATTCCTCCAAAAACTTTTGGGTGTAACGTTTTTACTCTTCCGCCAAGGATTGATGGATACGAAGTTACATCTTCTACAGGAACTACAGGTATTCCTAAATTTTTAATAAAATCTTCGGTTCCTCCAGTCGAGTAAATAGTAACGTTTTGTTGGTGTAATTTTCTAACGATTGGCTCTAGACCTTCTTTGTCAAACACTGAGATAAGTGCTGATTGGATTGTTTTTGTAGTATTCATTGTGTTGTTGTAGTTTATTTTGCAAAAGTAGTTTTTTTGTAATTAATTTTAAGTTAAGATTGTAACAAAAATTTAAAATTATACACCTATTAGTAAATTAATTTTCTGCTAGGTTTTTTAACAAGAATTAATCAATTTTACATTACAAATATTTCTATGATACTATATATACGATTGCTCAAAGAAAGTTTTAGTTTTGCTATGAATGCATTACTGAATAACAAACTGCGTACTTTGTTGTCATTGTTAGGTGTTACTATTGGGATTTTTTCTATTATAGCGGTGTTGGCTGCTGTCGATTCTTTAGACAAAAAAATAAAAGAAGATTTAAGCTCTCTAGATAAAAATTCTATTTATTTATTAAAAGACTCCTTTGGCCCAACTGAAG
>NZ_JAYWDT010000141.1:0-17252 GCF_043779715.1 Flavobacterium sp. | reverse complement strand
CTTTTTTCTTGAAAAGAATTCTTCCTTTTTTTTCTTATCTCTTCCACCCTATTTTTATATCGGTGCTGGCGACTGTTTTTTATTTTTTTATAACAACGGATAGGTATTTTGTTTACGAAGCGATTTATTTATACACCATACAAGTATTATTAGTTACTGTATTTATTCCTTTAGCCATTTTTTATTTGCTCATTATGTTGGGTAAAATAGATTCGGTAATGGTTACAAAGGTTTCCCAACGAAAAATCCCATTGACTATTCATATAGTATTACTTTCCGTTTTAATCGTAAAAAGTATTACAAAAGAAACGATTCCTGAGTTATTTTACTTTTTTTTAGGTAGTATAATTAGTAGTGTAATTGCTTTATTATTAGTTTATTTCGACAAGAAAGTAAGTTTGCACATGCTGGGAATGGCATCTTTGACTCTTTTTTGCATCAGTAGTTGTATGCATTTTCAAGTTCGCGAAGTAATTATTATAAGTCTGCTATTGTTTTGTAATGGTCTTGTAGCTTCATCTCGGCTATATATGAAAGCTCATACTAATAAAGAATTAGTTTTAGGATACTTAATTGGATTCTTTCCGCAGTTATTACTGTTGTTTTTTTGGCTATAAAACATAAAACATTAATCCAATATTTAAAGTGCTTAACTCTATAGGATTACCATTTAAACTACCATTTTTAAACATATTTTGCAATCCGTAATAAGCATATAAATTCCAAGAATTATATCCTGCAGAAATATAGACTCCGTAATGCATTTTATTGATGTCTGGATTATTATTTATTTTAAAGTTTTGGTTTGCATCTAGATATCTTGACTGACTTAATAGCAAATAACTCAATTTAAAACCCGTATATACCCTCCAAAACTTATGAGAATCGAAGGTTGATGTTCTCCAACGAAATTCGATAGGCAAATCGACAAAATACAAAGCTAATTTATTTTTTTCATAATTAACTCCTGATTCTATAATACTATAATTGATTGTTCCGCCAAGATTGTCGACCACAAGATTTTCTTTGTAGTTATTGTAGGAAAAACCCAAACCTGGTGCAATGGCAAAAGTTCTATTTTTATTGACCGGAAAATCTCTTAAAAATCCAAGGCTTAAACCGGTGGAAAACGAGTTCTGAGAAACGTCTTTTGGCTTTAAATTTAGTACGTTATAAGTTACCCCAAAATAAAACTGATCTTCACGATACAATGAATCTACCGCAGAAAAATCAGGCTCTTCCTGCGAAAAAGCATTTAAACAAGAAAGTAATAAAATAATTTTAAAAAGCTTTTGCATGGATTTTATTTATGGCTTAAAGTTAGTGAAATACTTTAAACTTAAAATGCCTTTCTTACGAAAGGCATTTTAAAATTTTATTTATGAATGATGAAGTTCTTCTTCTCCTTCTTTCATTGGTACTGTTTGAGGCACAAAATCATCGTCGTGACCTGGTTTACTATAATCATAAGGCCATCTATGAACTTCTGGAATAGCACCTGGCCAGTTTCCATGTATGTGTTCTATTGGTGCAGTCCACTCAAGTGTGTTAGATCTCCATGGGTTTTGTACTGTTCTTTTTCCGTAAAAAATACTGCTAAAGAAATTCCACATAAATACTATTTGAAAAGCTGCTCCAACTAATGCAAATCCTGTAATCACTTGATTTACATCTGCTAAATCATCAAACAAAGGAAAGTTAGTATTTGTATAATAACGACGTGGTAAGCCAGCCATTCCTATAAAGTGCATTGGATAGAAAACACCGTAAGCACAAATTGCTGTTACCCAAAAGTGAATATAACCTAAGTTTTTATTCATCATTCTTCCAAACATTTTAGGAAACCAGTGATAAACACCAGCAAAGAATCCGTACAATGCAGAAATACCCATTACTAAGTGAAAGTGAGCTACAACGAAATAAGTATCGTGAACATTAATATCTAATGTACTATCTCCTAAAACGATTCCTGTAATTCCTCCTGATATAAAGGTAGAAACCAATCCGATAGAAAATAACATCGCAGGGTTTAACTGTAAGTTACCTTTCCAAAGTGTTGTGATATAATTAAATGCTTTTACCGCAGATGGAATTGCAATTAATAAAGTTGTAAATGTAAATACAGATCCTAAAAATGGATTCATTCCTGAAATAAACATATGGTGACCCCAAACAATTGTCGATAAAAATGCAATTGCTAATATAGAAGCAATCATCGCACGGTATCCAAAAATTGGTTTACGAGAGTTTGTTGCAATAACTTCAGATGTAATTCCTAAAGCTGGTAATAATACAATATAAACTTCTGGGTGACCTAAGAACCAAAATAAGTGTTCGAACAATACTGGAGAACCTCCTTGGTAATGCAAAACTTCACCTGAGATAAAAATATCTGACAAGAAAAATGAAGTACCAAAACTTCTATCCATTATAAGTAATAATGCTGCCGATAATAATACTGGAAACGAAATAATACCAATAATTGCTGTAACAAAGAAAGCCCAAATAGTAAGTGGCAATCTTGTCATAGACATTCCTTTTGTTCTTAAATTAATTACTGTAACAACATAATTTAATGACCCCATTAGTGAAGATGCAATAAATATTGCCATAGAAACCAACCACAAAGTCATACCTGTACCAGAACCTGGAATTGCCTGAGGCAAAGCACTTAAAGGCGGATAAATTGTCCATCCTGCTGATGCTGGTCCTGATTCAACAAAAAGTGATGATAACATAATTACACTCGATGTAAAAAATAACCAATAAGAAACCATGTTCAAGAATCCTGATGCCATATCTCGTGCACCAATTTGAAGTGGAATTAATAAATTACTAAAAGTTCCAGACAAACCAGCTGTTAATACAAAGAAAACCATGATTGTACCGTGAATTGTTACCAATGCAAGGTAAATATCATTACGCATTACTCCTCCTGGTGCTAATTTATCTCCTAAAAGGAAATCAAATATTTTGAATGGCTGTTCAGGCCAAGCAATTTGCATTCTGAAAAGTAACGACATGATAACTCCAATGATTCCCATGATAATACCAGAAATCAGGTATTGTTTAGCAATCATTTTGTGATCTATACTAAAAATATATTTAGTTATAAAAGTGTCTTTATGGTGGTGTTCGTGATCGTGATCATGTGCGTGATCGTGGTCATGAGATGCTGCTGCCATAGTGTTTTATTTTAAATTTTATTTGTATAATTATTTTACTGCAACTGGAGTTGCAATTGCCGCAACTTTTGCTGAATCTACTTTTTTAGCTACTGTCACTGTTACAACTGGAGCGCTTTCGGCAGCCTTAGCCGCTTTTTCATCCGCAACAGTTTTTACAATTGTTGGTTGATCTTTTAACCAATTTTGATATTCTTCTGGAGTATCTACAACAATTTTCATTTGCATATTGTAGTGAGATGCACCACAAATTTTGTTACATAACAATAGGTAATCAAAAGTGTAAGGATCAAGTGGTGATTCTCCATTAGCAACTAATTCTGTACTTTTTTTAGAACGTATTTTGTTAATGTTATGCACTTTTTCAATCATATGTTCCGTTTGACGCATTTCGTCAGTGGTCATAATAGGTCTGAAAGCAAATTGAGTCACCATTCCTGGCACACAGTTCATTTGTGCTCTAAAATGCGGCATAAAGGCAGAGTGTAAAACATCTTGCGAACGCAATTTGAATACAATTTTTTTACCTTTTGGAATATGTAATTCTGTTGTTGTTACAATGTCGTCTTGTGCATTTGGATCTTCAAGATCAACACCTGTAGTGTTTATACCTTCTATCAAACGTACATTGGCTTTTCCTAACACGTTGTCTTTTCCTGAATAACGAGCAGTCCATGCGAATTGTTTTGCATATAATTCGACATACATTACATCTTCATCTTCATCAACAAACATAATATTTGTCCAAGTATATAATCCGTAAAGAATTAAACCTGCCAAAACAAATACTGGAATGATTGTCCAAATGAATTCTAATCTATCATTATCAGCAAAGTAAACTGCTTTTTTTCCTTCTTCACCTCTGTATTTGAAGGCGAAATAAAACAAAAGCGCTTGTGTTATTGCAAGAACAAAAAATACTACTCCAAATGTTATCCACATTAAGTTATCATAATCAGCTCCATGTTCAGAAGCAGGATCAATTAAAACTAAATCACTCCATTTAAACAATCCGTATATTACGAAAACGTATAGGAATACAAGGAAACCAAACATTAAATATCCTTGGATATTATTGTCCTTATTATCTGCAATTTGAGAACGATTTCTATTTGCTCCAACTTGAGTCAAATCAAAAATCTTCGTGATTTGCCAAATTGCAACACCTACTAAAAGTAAAACTATAATTACCAACAAACTTGTCATCTGTTTTTTGTTTAAATATTAATAATGAAAATGCTTGCTCTCTTCGATAAGTGGATTTCCTTTTGGTAATAATGCTTGTTTTGCAAGTGTGGTAAACACTACAAAAATAAACAATCCAGCAAAGAATAATATCGAACTTATTTCTGAAATTCCAATAAACCATTGGTCACCAACTGTTGCTGGATAAATCATATTATGAAAGTCTAAATAGTGACCACATAAAATTACGATTCCAGCCATAGATATAATCCAAGGAACACGTTTGAAATCTGTATTAATTAATATTAAAATTGGAAATACGAAGTTCATCGCTACCATTCCGAAGAAAGGCAAGTTATAATGTTCGATTCTAAATTTAAAATAAGTTACTTCTTCAGGGATATTTGCATACCACATTAACATAAATTGAGAGAACCATAAATAAGTCCAGAATACTGATATACCAAACATAAATTTAGCTAAATCGTGAAAATGACTGTTGTTTACGTTTTCTAAATATCCTTTAGATTTTAAGTATAATGTTGTTAATGCGATTACAGTAATTCCGCTTACGAAGAAACTTGCAAATACATACCATCCAAATAAAGTACTGTACCAGTGAGGATCTACAGACATAATCCAATCCCAAGACATCATAGATTCTGAAACTAAGAAGAATGCTAAAAATGCTGCTGATGCTTTGAAATTTTTCTTATAATAAGTTGCATCATGTGTTTCGTCTAATGCTAATGCGTTTTTGCGAGTGTACTGACGGTAAAATATCCAACCACCCATAAAGATTGCTGCTCTGATTAAGAAAAATGGTACGTTTAAATAACCTGCTTTTCCTTGAATTAACTCATCGTGTTTTACAACTTCAGGATCCATCCAAACAAATAAATGGTTAAATCCTAATCCTGATAAAACCAATAATACATAAACAATTATAGCTCCAGGAACTAAGTATGATGTTAATGCTTCCATCACTCTAAATAATACTGGAGACCAACCTGCTTGTGCAGCGTGTTGTATAGCATAAAATACTAAAACTCCCAATGATATTAACATAAAGAATAATGCAGCAACGTATAATGCGGCCCAAGGTTTGTTTTGCAACTGACCTAAAACGTGTTCTAAATGTTCAGCGTGCTCTGCATGTGCATCGTTAGCTACTTCGTGACCTTCAGCTTTTGCTTCATGAGTGTCGTGAACTGGCGTAGCAACAGCTGCAACATGTCCTTCTTCAACATGACTTGCAATTGAATCTAAATGATTTACTGCTAAAGTTGCAGAATCTTTAACTACTTCTGTTGCATGTGCCTCTTCTTTATGAACTGGCGCAGCTTCATGTGTAGTTTCAGATGCAGATGCTTCATGATGTTCACCATGGCTTGTTGCAAGAATAGCTTCTACTTCCTTTGTATTTTTAGGGGCAGTGAAAAAACCATAACCAATTCCCAACGCTCCTAAAAGCATTAAGATGAATGATAAGTTTTTTAATTTGCTTGAAAATGTATACATAATTTATAAATAGATTGTTTTACAATTATAATTCAGACTTAAGTTTCATAACATAAGCGGCAACTTGCCATCTTTCTGTTTTTGTCAATTGATTTGCATGTGAACCCATAGCATTTAATCCATATGTCTCTACATGAAAAACACTTCCAACAGAAACATCTCTGTCTGCATAACTAGGAACCCCGAGAAATTTCTCTCTTTTTACTAAATTCCCTTTTCCATCTCCTTTTTCACCATGACAAATAGCACAGTAAATCTCGAACAATTCTTTTGCTTTTTCAAAATCGACAGCAGTTGAATCTAATGGAGAAGTAGTAACGCTTTTTGACGCCAAATAACCTGCTGGTGTATTTGGTATTTCATAAGGTACAAAACCTCTTTTGATAGAACCTTGTGCAGGAAGTTGTCCTTCTTTTCCGTTTTTGAAAGCGGAAGATTCTGAATAAGTTTCGTATCCAGCCGACTCATACATATTAGGAAAAAACTGATAGTTAGGCTTTAACTTATCTTGACATGAAAACAGCAATGAAGATAACCCCATTAAAACTGCTAGTGTATATACTTTTTTCATAGTTCTGATTAATGCTTTTCTACTACTTTAACTTCTACAGCTCCCGTATTTTTTAGGAAAGAAGTTAATTCATCTTCATTATTATTTACTGCAACTTCCATCAAGAAGTGATCGTCTGTTGTACGAACATCTGGATTTTCTGCTGTTTTAAATGGCCATAATTTACTTCTCATATAAAAAGTAATAACCATAAGGTGTGCTGCAAAAAATACCGTTTCTTCAAACATAATTGGCACGAATGATGGCATATTTTGAATGTAAGAAAAACTTGGTTTTCCACCTATATCTTGTGGCCAATCTTGAATCATGATATAATTCATCATCCAAGTTCCAAAAGACAAACCTGTTAAACCATACAAAAAGGCACAAATTGCAATTCTTGTTGGCGCCAATCCCATAGCTTTATCTAGCCCGTGAACTGGAAACGGTGTGTAAACCTCTTCAATATGATGGTGTGCTAATCTGGTTTGCTTTACAGCATCCATCAAAACATCGTCATCATTATATAGTGCATGTATTACTTTATTACTCATGACTTATTAGTGATTATCGTGATTATGTCCATTTTGTTCTCTTTCTCTTTTGTAATTATCTCCCGATGATTTCAAGATAGTTTTTACTTCTGCTTGAGCAATCACTGGGAATGATCTAGAATAAAGTAAAAATAACACGAAAAAGAATCCAATAGTACCTATAAAAATACCTATATCTACAAATGTTGGTTGAAACATTGTCCAAGATGATGGCAAGTAATCACGGTGTAACGAAGTTACGATAATTACAAAACGTTCAAACCACATTCCTATATTTACTACAATTGATATAATAAATGAGAACATAATACTTGTTCTTAATTTTTTAAACCACATAAATTGTGGAGAAAATACATTACAAGTCATCATTGCCCAATACGCCCACCAGTAAGGCCCGGTTGCTCTGTTTAAGAACGCATATTGCTCATATTCTACACCTGAATACCATGCTACAAAAAGCTCTGTGATATACGCACATCCTACGATAGAACCTGTAATCATGATTACAATATTCATTAATTCGATATGCTGAATCGTAATATAATCTTCTAAGTTTGATACTTTTCTCATAATGATAAGCAAAGTATTTACCATAGCAAATCCTGAGAATACTGCTCCTGCCACAAAATATGGAGGAAGAATAGTTGTATGCCAACCTGGCACGATAGACGTAGCAAAGTCAAAAGATACAATCGTATGTACCGAAAGTACAAGTGGGGTCGCTAAACCTGCCAAAACAAGTGAAACTTCTTCAAAACGTTGCCAATCTTTTGCACGACCTGACCAACCAAAACTTAATATAGAGTAAACTCTTTTATTAAAAGGCGTTACAGCTCTATCTCTAATCATCGCAAAATCAGGTAATAAACCTGTCCACCAGAAAACCAATGATACAGATAAGTATGTCGAGATTGCAAAAACGTCCCAAAGTAATGGTGAGTTAAAGTTCACCCAAAGTGAACCAAACTGATTCGGGATAGGTAAAACCCAGTATCCTAACCATGGACGCCCCATGTGGATAATTGGAAACAAACCTGCTTGCATTACAGAGAAAATAGTCATTGCTTCTGCAGAACGGTTAATCGCCATTCTCCATTTTTGACGGAATAATAATAATACCGCAGAAATTAAGGTTCCTGCGTGACCAATACCAACCCACCAAACGAAGTTAGTGATATCCCAAGCCCAACCTACTGTTTTATTTAATCCCCAAGTTCCAATACCTGTTGTGATGGTATAAATCATACAGCTTAATCCCCACAAAAATGCAGCTAAAGCTATATAAAATACTGTCCACCATTGTTTATTGGCTCTACCTTCTACTGGTCTTGCTACATCTACTGTAACATCATGATAGCTTTTACTACCAATAACCAAAGGCTTTCTAATGGGTGCTTCGTAATGAGACGACATAATTTAATTTTAGATTTTAGATTTTAGATTTCAGATTTAAAAAAATCATCTTTCTTATCTATATTTTACAATTCTTTCTCTTGCCTATTATTCTTACTAATTTCTAACTTTTACGTGATAAAATACATTTGGTTTTGTTCCAATGTGCTCTAACAAGTGATACATTCTCTTATCTTCTGATAATTCAGCTACTTTACTTTCTTTGTTATTTACGTCTCCAAAAACCATAGCTCCAGAAGTACAAGCATTTGAACAAGCAGTTTGAAACTCACCTGATTTCACTTCTCTTCCTTCACGTTTTGCTGTTAGAATTGTACTTTGTGTCATTTGAATACACATAGAACATTTCTCCATTACTCCACGAGAACGAACGTTAACATCAGGATTTAAAACCATACGACCTAAATCATCATTCATGTGGTAATCGAATTCATCGTTTCCGTTATACAAGAACCAGTTAAAACGACGTACTTTATAAGGACAGTTGTTTGCACAATATCTAGTTCCAACACATCTGTTGTAAGCCATGTGGTTTTGACCTTGACGGCTATGTGAAGTTGCTGCCACAGGACAAACAGTTTCACAAGGCGCATGGTTACAGTGCTGACACATTACAGGCTGGAAAGCAACTTGAGGATTATCCGATGGTGTTTCCATTCCACGTAAAGTAGAAATAGAATCCATCAATCCGTCGCTTCCTTCTTTGGTTTTACTATCTCCTTCAAAAGTTGTTTCAGAAGAATAATATCTATCGATACGCAACCAGTGCATATCACGACTTCTTCTTACTTCCGATTTTCCAACAACTGGTACATTATTTTCTGCATGACAAGCGATAACGCAAGCTCCACAACCTGTACAAGCATTTAAATCGATCGAAAGATTAAAGTGGTGTCCTACTGAACGATCGAAAGATTCCCATAAATCGACAGTTGTAGCTGGCACTTCTTTGTGATCTAAAGAAACCATAGGAACAAGATTCCATTCACCAGATTCCTTCGTATTAAATATATCAAGGGAAGTTTCTTTGATAATATCTCCACGACCCATCAATGTTCTTTGAAGCTGAACACAAGCAAATTCGTGCTCACCATCTTCTTTAGCAATAGTTACATTTTGTACATTACTAAAGTTATTATATAAAGTATAGGCATTTACCCCTACTTGCATTTCTTCTTTCATAGCCGCTTTACGACCATATCCTAAAGCCAATCCAACAGTTCCTTTTGCTTGACCTGGTTGAATAATTACTGGAACTTTTTCTAATTTTACACCATCAACAGTTAAGGTTACGTAACTTCCGTTAAGTCCTCCATTAGCCACATTCCAGTTTTCAATTCCTGAAGTTGTTGCATCTGCTTGTGATATTGTTAAATAATTATCCCATGATGCTCTTGTAATTGGATCCGGAAATTCTTGTAGCCAAGGATTGTTTGCTTGCTGACCGTCTCCTAAACCAGTTTTAGTATACAATACTAATTCTAATTTTGATGATACAGCTTTCGCCAAAGTTGAAGCAGCTCCGTTAAAATCAGCACCCGCTCCAGCAGAAGCTGAAACTCCTTCTGTAACCACTACACCATCATGAACCAATTGGTTCCATGATTTTGCACCTGACCAAGAAGCACGAAGATAATCGTAATAAGCTTGTGTATTTCCTGTCCAAGATAATAAGGCATCTTGAAATTGTACTGTATCAAATAAAGGGCGAATGGTAGGTTGTGTTAAAGCATAACTTCCTTTAACAACACTTACATCTCCCCAAGATTCTAAATAATGTGGTGTTGCTACTGCAATGTTTGAAACAGCAGCAGTTTCATCTTCTTTCATTGCAAATGCAACAGAAAGTTTTACTTTTTTCAATGAATCTGCAAATTCTTTTCCGTTTGGCAAAGAATAAACTGGATTTACACCATTCATAATTAATGTATGAACAGCTCCTGATTTCATATCAGTTAAAAGTTGTTTTACATCAGCGTTATTTCCTTTACGGATTTGACGTGTGTTAGCTACATTAAAAGCTTCGCTTGATAAAGCTCTATTGATAGCCAAAACCAGCAATTGTGCATTTTTATCATCGATACCACAAACTAAAACACCTTTGCTTCCAGCGGCTTTTAGTTGTTGTCCTGCTTTCATTACCATTTCATCTTTAGAAGAACCTATCGAAGAACCTGTAATTATATTATATATTTGAACTAATGCTTGTTTTTGATTTGCAACAGTCATTGGGACACGCTTATCAGCAGCAGCACCAGACAAAGTCATGTTTGCTTCAAACTGAAAGTGACGTGACATTTTTCCGTTTTGAGGAATACGACCTTGCGCATATCCAGAATCGAAACCACCACCTTGCCAATCTCCTAAGAAGTCTGCACCAACAGAAACAATTACATTAGCTTTTGAAAAGTCATAATCAGCCAAAGCTCTTTCGCCATAAACAGCTTCAAAAGCATCTAAAGCATCTGACGAAGAAACCGCATCATAAGTTATATGTTTTGCATTTGGATTTGAAGCCAAAAACTGAGCGATCAACCTGTCAGTAGATGGACTTGCAGCAGTATTTGTTAACAATACAACTTTCCCACCTTTTGCTTTAGCATCAACAACACTAGCTTTAATTTTAGCATTTGCTTGATCCCAAGTTGCATCTTTACCAGCAATTTTTGAAGTTTTCAAACGCATATTATCATATAATGATAATACAGACGCGTGAACACGAGCATTTGCATGGAAATTTGCACCCGCAATTTTATTGTTTTCTATTTTGATAGGACGACCTTCACGCGTTTTTACTAAAATATTAGCAAAATCGAAACCATCAGCAATTGTAGTCGCATAATAATCGGCTACACCAGGGATAATTTCTTCAGGTTGAACTACATAAGGAATTGACTTATGCACTGGACCTTCACAAGCTGCAAGTGAAGCAGCAGCCGTAGTAAATCCAACGTACTTAAGAAAGTCACGACGTGTTGTAGAAGATGTAGCTAAAGTAGCAGCATCACCTAAAAATTCATTTGTTGGAATTTCTTCCACAAATTCGTTATTTCTAAGCGTCTCAACAATAGAACTATTTTCGTTTAGTTCTTCAACACTTTTCCAGTATTTTTTGTTTGATGACATATTGTATATAAAAATTAGCTTCTTAGTAATATATTAATAGTGACATTTACCACATTCTAAACCTCCCATTTGCGCTGCAGTCAATTTGTCTACACCGTATTTTTTAGAAAGCTCTTCGTGAATTTTTTTGTAGTAATCGTTTCCTTCTACCTTCACATCTGTTTCGCGGTGACAGTTCACACACCAACCCATAGTTAGTGGAGCAAATTGTCTTTGAATCTCGTAAGTTTCAACTGGACCGTGACATTTCTGACACTCAATTCCAGCCACAGTTACGTGTTGCGAATGATTAAAGTAAACGAAATCAGGTAAATTATGAATTCTAACCCATTTTACCGGTTTAGTTTTTCCTGTATATTTTTGAGTTGTTTTATCCCAGCCAACCGCATCGTATAGCTTCTGAATTTCTCCTGTGTAATACTCTTTTGTGTATTCAACATAAGTTGAATCTTTATCTCCTTGGAATTCAGAAATATTTTTATGACAGTTCATACAAACATTTAATGAAGGAATTCCAGCATTTTTACTTACACGAGCCGAAGAGTGGCAGTATTTACATTCGATACCGTTATCACCAGCGTGAATTTTATGTGAATAATGTATTGGCTGAATTGGCGCATAATCTTTATCGACACCTATTTGAGATAGGTAACCGTAAACAAAGAAGGCACTAGTTAACATTAATAATATAACTGAAACCAATACTAAAAACTGATTTTTAGCAAATGCTTTCCAGATAGGCAATGTTTTTGCTTTTTCAGCTACTTCGATACCATTTGCTTTTGCAATTTTACCCAAGACATTGTTTACCATAAACAACATAGCTACTAAAACCGCTAAAATACCAGCCAACAATCCTAGGATTAGGTTGTTTGATATTCCGCCTTCCGACGAAGCTCCTTCAGCACCAGCAGTTGGTGTTTTTATTGGCGCTTCAATTACAGTATCAGTATAAGCTAAAATATTATCTATATCAGCGTTTGATAATTGTGGAAAAGCAGTCATTACAGACTTGTTGTTCTCATTAAAAAGCTTTACAGCATCTGCATCACCTGAAGCAATAAGCGCAGAGCTATTTTTGATCCAACTGTACAACCATGTTTTATCATGTTTTGCAGTTACACCACGTAAAGCCGGACCCGTCATTTTAGCATCTAGCTTATGACAAGCCGCACAATTTGAGTTAAAAAGTGCTTTTCCTTGTACAGCATCTCCACCAGCAGCAGGAGCTGTAGTTGCAACGACAGCTGGAGCAGCTTCTTGCGCAAAGGAATTTAGAGAAATGGACATTACAAACGCTAAACTCAGCGCTATTATCCTTGAAATCGATTTATGGTTACCCACTTTTTTCATATATTAAATGATTAACATCTAAATTTGGTATTGATTTTACTACGATTTTCGAAATAAATACAATTTGCCATTTAAAAAACTTCGACAAAAATACGACTTATGAACTATTCTCAAAACCTTAAATATATCTTAATTATTAATTTATATTTATTCTAAATAATATTTTTTGATTTGTTTAAGAAGTTAAAATGTATTTTTGTATTAAAATATATTCATTATGAGAATCTTAAGTTTTAGAAGTGTCGTTTACAGCATTATTTTTTTGATATTTTTGTCTTCCAATTGTTTTTCACAAGAGGCAAAAACTTCTATTTCGCAAGATGCTAGATTCGAACAGCTTTTGAACGAAAAGAGAAAAATAAATTCATCGATAACGATAAATAATCGTTTTAAAATTCAAATTTTTACAGGAGATAACGAAAACAGTAAAAAGGCATTGACCGATTTTAGAAAAGACAACAAAAACACCGATGCTACAATCGTTTTTAGTACGCCTATGTATAAAGTTTGGATTGGAAATTATAAAACTAGGATAGAAGCCGAAAATAAACTTCAAGCTTTAAAAAAGAAATACCCAAATGCTTTTTTAGTAAAACCGAATAAGTAGAAAAGTCTTAAAGTCGAAAGTCAAATGTCTTAAAGTCGTTTGATTTAAACCATATAAAATTGGATTTTTAAATATTATTTACTCATTATTGGTTCCCAAAAAACCTTCTCGAAATTCTGAATCTGATTATCAACTACAACAATTCCTTCGCTTTCTAACAATTGTTGCATGAGATTTGTGCCTTCAAAATGGTGCTTTCCTGTAAGTAAACCTTTGCGATTTACGACTCTGTGAGCAGGAACATCTTCAAGATTATGAGCCGCATTCATCGCCCAACCTACCATTCTTGCAGAACGAGCTGTACCTAAAACTTTTGCAATAGCGCCATAAGAAGTAACTTTTCCGTAAGGAATTTGTTTTGCAACAGCATAAACACGTTCGAAAAAATTATCTCCTGCTTCTGACATAATTTAAAGTTTAAAATAAAACTTTATAATGTGATATAAAGCCAAAACGGCAATAGTTCCTGTAACTGATCCTATTATTGTATTCATATTTTTAACAAGATAATCGGTTTTAGATTCGATTTTTTTGAAAAAATAAATGTAACCGTAAAAAACAGCCAAAGAACCCAAAACAACCCCAACTACAAAACTATATATTGCTATTGCATTGAAAGTAAAATACCCGAATGACACCAAACTCACACTAGCAAAAACATAATAAGGAACAGGCAAAAAATTAATTGTAGAAATGAACATTCCGAGAAAAAATCGACTTTTTTTGCTCTTTATTTTCAATTCCTTTTGCTCCTTTTTTTTAGGTTTTTTTGCAATCCAAAAAAAATAAATGGTTAAAATAGCAAATACTCCAAACCCGATTTCTCGAAGTAAAATAATAACTTCCTGATGATCTGCAATATATCTAGCAAAGATTAAAGCAACGAGCGTTTGAAAAAAAACAACAACTAATGCCCCAAAAGTAAACAATAAAGCACGATTCTTACCATCTTGCGTGCTAATTTTAGCGGCTGTCATATTGATTATTCCTGGCGGAAAAACCCCTACTAATGCAGTAATAAAACCCAAAAAAAGTGGCGTGATGATGTTCATTTATTTAATCTTAAAACGAATATACGTAATAGATTTGTTTATTTCCAAATATTGCTTTTCATAAAATGTCTGAATTTCAATTACTTCCTCTGGCGAACCTTCGTTTGTGTACACGTTATGATTGGCATATAAAACTTCGTGCCCTTCTCCATGCAATAATCCTAAGGTGTAACCATGCATAAACTCTGAGTCGGTTTTTAGATTCATAATCCCGTCTGGTTTTAGAATTTTTTTGTACAGTTGCAAGAACTCCGAATTGGTCATTCTGTGTTTGGTACGTTTGTATTTTATTTGTGGATCTGGAAAAGTAATCCAAATTTCATCAACTTCGTTTTCGGCAAAAATATGATTTATCAGTTCTATTTGCGTGCGAACAAATCCAACATTATGAAGTCCAGTTTCGACCGCAGTTTTTGCACCACGCCAAAAGCGCGCTCCTTTTATATCGATTCCTATAAAATTTTTGTTCGGGAATTTTGCTGCCAAACCAACTGAATATTCGCCTTTTCCACAACCTAATTCTAAAACAATTGGATTGTCATTCTTAAAAAAATCTTGATTCCATTTTCCTTTTAATTCAAACGAATCCGACACTACTTCCTCACGAGTTGGTTGAAAAACGTTACCAAACGTTTCATTCTCCCCAAACCTCTTCATCTTATTTTTACTTCCCACCTTTATTTAATATTTCGGCAAAAATAGGAAAATATAAATCAATAGATATAAACTTATGATAATGTTTGTGTAACCTGTTAGGCGCCATTATTTAGATTACGAAAAAAATGGCGTTTAATATTTGGCATCAATATAATCTAACTGGCTCTTGATGCCTTCTAGTTTTAATAATTGTTTGGTTTGATTGGCCAAACTGTATTTTTGAATTCCTGCAATGGCTTGATGCAACAATATATCGGCTAGTTCCGCCTTACTTTTTTGTAAATGCTGTGCTAATGAATGGAGTTGCAAGCTTTGGTTGTATTTTTTTTCAATTTTATCTAGCATTCGTTGCTCTTTCATTTGTTGGTATTTCAATTCTATTGTTTGATGCTTTATTATTTCTTGCACTTTAGATTTTTGTTTGTCTAGGAGTTCATTTTCTTCTTTCGAAACTATTTCTTTTTGTTGGAAGAATATTAAAATTTCAGCAATCTTGGTCATTGTACCTGTTGGCAAGTCACGCTTGCCCGTTTCGTACATCGCTAGCTGACTCAGGGTTATTTTTAGATACCACGCCATCATTTCTTGTGACAGCCCAAGTTGGTCTCGAAGTAGTTGCGTTGTTTTCATGTTGTGATAATTTTTATAAAAATAATTATTTTATCACAAAGCTGTGATAATTTTTTAAAAAAATTAAATTTTATCACAAAGTTGTGATAATTTTATGAAAAAAATATTTTTTTATCACAAAAAAAATTAAACTTTCATCATGAATATGTTTTCTACTCATGTAAGCTCAAAATCATTGCAATAAATAAAGAGTCCTCTTGACTATTTATAATAGATTTTTATTATTTTAGCCTAAATAACAAAAGACTGACTTTAGTCAGACCAATCTGCCTGTTAGCAGCTATTTTTGAAAAACTATGCGTACAACAGATTGTAAGCTTTCCAAAGCTGAAGTTGCAGATAAAAAAAATTCTCACATAGTTTCCAAATTTTTTGGGAAAGAATTATTTATTTCAGATATAGGAAACCACGCAGAGCAAATTCATAAGAGTGGAAAATCAAGAAAAATTTATTCCATTCCTAAAGAAGATTTCATCCTTTGCTCAAATTGTGAAAAAAAGTTTGAAGTTCTTGAAACTTACTTTGCTATATTTTTCAATAAGCTTCGTGATTACCTAAATTTCCCTGAAGATTTTTCATTCCAAAAACTAGGCAGTCAAGATTTTATTTCTTGTAAAAAACTAAATCCTACACTTTTCAAATTATTCATTTACTCTTTGATTTGGCGTTTATCGATTTCAAAACATCAAACAAATGAAAATTTCATACTTCCGAATAAAATTGAAGAAGAATTGAGAGAGTTTTTAAACCAAAATTTATCCGTAGAACAGCAAATTTTATTGAAATCAGTTGAAATGGTTAAAGAATTTCCATCTTATGATTTATGTATAATAAAGCCTGAAAACAAGACTGATAATTTTAAAGGTATGTATTCGGCTTTTCAGATGAGCGAATCAGCATATTTATTAGTTTTGGTTGACTTTATACTTTTCTTCTATATAGATGATTCAACTGACATAGTTTTAAAAAAATTTAGTAATGGTCAAAACGAAAATGTCATCATTCCCATAAGTGATGATGAACGCTGGTTTGACTTAAACAAATTAATAGTATCAAAAATGTTAAATAATTAAAACAGCAGGTAACAGCGGGTTTATGCTATGGCGGGTTTAGGGATTTATTGGTAATGGTCAGTGAATATTTTTCTTCTCCGAAGTGAGGCTTTTTCTTTCAATCTTTTCGGTATATTTGTAAACATCAGTAACAAAAACCCGCCACATCATAAAGCCGGCGGGACGTTGTGTGCTATTTACGAGCGACGAAATACTAAAAAAAACATATGAAATTAAAATATTTAGCAATTCTGATTATCTTCTCAAACTTAACTTTTGGGCAAAAAAATGATAATCGCTTAATTGGTTTAGATACTGAAATAATAAATATTCTAAAATCATATAATGCTGTTGGTTTATCCATTGC
>NZ_JAYWDT010000140.1:0-7604 GCF_043779715.1 Flavobacterium sp. | reverse complement strand
AATAAAATAGAATTTCAAAAAAATAATAGTAAAATAACATAATTAGAAACTATAAAACTCTAAACATCTATAGTTTAAAAATACAACAAATGATAAATATAAAAACACTTGGAGAACTCAAAGAATCAGGATATAAAAGCCAAAGTATTAAAGATGAATTACGGAACAATCTTCGAGAAAAAATAAAATTAGGAAAACCAGTTTTTGAAGGAGTTTATGGTTTCGAAAATACTGTAATTCCAGAATTAGAACGTGCTATTCTTTCCCGTCATAATATTAATTTGTTAGGACTTCGAGGTCAAGCTAAAACTAGATTGGCTAGAAAAATGATCGAATTGTTAGATGAATATATCCCTGTTGTGGTTGGTTCAGAAATAAATGATGATCCGTTAAACCCAATTTCTCGTTTTTCTAAAGACTTAATTCAGGAAAAAGGCGATGCAACCCCAATAGAATGGATGAATCGAAGTGAACGGTTTTTTGAAAAACTCGCTACACCTGATGTTACTGTAGCTGATTTAATAGGAGATGTTGATCCAATAAAAGCATCAAACTTAAAATTATCCTATGCTGACGAACGGGTAATTCATTTTGGTATGATTCCACGTGCCAATCGCTGCATATTTGTGATTAATGAATTACCTGATTTGCAGGCTCGAATTCAGGTTTCTTTATTCAATATTTTGCAAGAAGGTGATATTCAAATTAGAGGATTTAAACTTAGAATGCCACTTGATATGCAATTTGTGTTTACTGCAAATCCTGAAGATTATACAAATCGTGGCAGTATTGTTACTCCTCTAAAAGATAGAATAGGATCGCAAATCTTAACCCATTATCCAGAAACTATTCAGATTGCAAGAACGATAACACACCAAGAATCTAGATTAGATAAAGCACAATCTGATTTGGTTTATGTTCCCTCTTTGGCTAAAGATTTGTTAGAACAAATAAGTTTTGAAGCTCGTGAAAGTGAGTATATTGATAATAAAAGTGGTGTTTCTGCTAGATTAAGCATTACCGCTTATGAAAATTTGTTGAGTACAGCAGAAAGACGTGCTTTAAAATCTGGTGCTGACAAAACTGTCTTACGATTATCAGATTTTATGGGAATTATTCCATCAATTACAGGTAAAGTAGAATTGGTTTATGAAGGAGAGCAGGAAGGGTCAGCTGTTGTGGCACAACATCTTATTGGAGATGCAATTCATACTTTCTTCCCAGCCTTTTTTCCAAAAATAGAGAAGTTAGAACGTGCCGACGCCAAAAATGAATATACTGAATTAGTTGAATGGTTTTTTAAAGAAAGTGGTTTCGAATTATTAGATGATTGCTCAGATAAAGAATACCAATCTATACTTTATGATGTAAAACCTTTAGAAAATTTAATCCAAAAATACCAACCAGAATTAATAAAAGAAGATAGGAATTTTATGAAAGAATTTATCCTTTGGGCATTGGTCGAATATGATAAATTAAGTAAAGATCGTTTCGAAAATGGTTATCAGTTTAAGGACATGTACGGAAGTTATATTAGTAAATTATAACTAGATATTTTACTAATAAAAAGGGTTTAGAAATTTCTAACCCCTTTTTTATTACTCGTGATCTGGCTTCAGATTAAATAAAGCGAAGTTTTTAGACTTTTTTTCGTAAGCTTTAAAAGAAATATCGCTTGGATTTGTAATAGCAGTTTTTAGAGTGATTTTATCACCTAATTTAAAGTTAGAAACCACCATTTTATAATCCAATAAATATTCTCCGCAAAAGAAGTTTCCGTTTTCGTCTTGTTCTATCAGTCCTGTAAAAAGACCTTTTTTTTCTAGCGATTTTGTCATAATAATATTCTATAAAGAAAGGACAAAGGTAATATTAATCTTTAAAAATTGTTTGTAAAAATCTTGATATTTTTAATAAAATAACTGTAAACAATGGTTTTTGTCTTGTAATATTTTTCAGATTGATTCGTGTCACGTTTTCCTAAAAACTTAAATATATAAAAATAAAAATAAAAATGCGACTCTAAAACTGCCCAAAAATGTTTCCATTTTCCTTGTGTTAAAAAACGAATTCCCGCGATTCCGTCTAAACTTAATCTGAGAAATAAAGTAGTATATAATTGGCTTGTTGGAAGATTTTTAAGCATCATCCACAAAGAATTTCTAAAATTTAAAAATGTTTTTTTAGGGTTTTCGGTATTTAAAGTAGCTCCGCCTACGTGATAAACGGTCGATTCTCCGCAGTATTTTGCAATGTATCCTTTATTAAAGGCTCTCCAACACAAATCAATTTCCTCTTGGTGTGCGAAAAAATCGGCATCGAAACCATTCAGCTCTCTAAAAACTTCTTTTCTAATAAAAAAACAAGCGCCCGAAGCCCAAAATATTTCGGTTACATCGTTATATTGTCCGTTATCTTTTTCGATAGTATCAAAAATGCGTCCACGGCAAAAAGGGAAACCATATTTATCTATAAATCCGCCGCCAGCACCAGCATATTCAAAGTATTCTTTGTTCTTATAATCAAGAATTTTAGGTTGAATAATACTTGTTTTAGGTTCACTTTTAAATAAAGTAATAACAGCTTGTAACCAGTTTTCAGTCACCTCAATGTCAGAATTTACTAAAGCATAAATATCTTCTTCAACTTCCTGCAAAGCTTCGTTATAACCTTTTGCATAACCAAAATTGCCTTTGTTTTTGATGATTTTTATCGAAGGAAAATGAGTTTTTACAAACGAAATAGAATCATCAGTCGAAGCATTATCAGCCACGTAAATCGTAGCTTCTTGAGAATATTGTACAATCGAAGGCAAAAACTGTTCTAACAATTTTTGTCCATTCCAATTTAATATAACGACAGCTATTTTCAATGTTAATTCGTTGATTTAGTTATGATTTGGAATTCAGGAAGTTCTTTCAAAAATAAATATTTCTCATTTTCAAAATCCATTTGACAAAAGTAATGATTTAAACCATTGGTAACCATCAAATATTCTGCTTCCAAAACCATATTATATCTCGCAATCTGATCGAAAGTGTTTTGAGATATAGGAACTTCTGGTGCTTTACATTCTATTAGTAAAAATATTTTTCCATTTGGTTCAAATACAACAATATCATAACGTTTACTTAAACCACCAATTTTGATTAACTTTTCAACATTAATATAAGATTTTGGATATTTTTTTTCTTCTAATAAAAACCGAACTACGTTTTGACGTACCCATTCTTCGGGCGTTAGAATCACAAATTTTTTACGAATTTCATCAAAAATAAAAACTTTATTTTCACTATTTTTGAACCGAAATGTATAAGTTGGAAAATTCAGTTTTTGCATTTTACAAATCTATTATCAAATAAACGAATTACCAAATAACCAAATCAACTTTTTTGTGGACGAAGTAGTAAAAATAATTAACGATATAAAAGCTGGAAATATAAAACCAATTTATTTTTTAATGGGCGAAGAGCCTTATTATATTGATAAATTATCAGAATATATCGAGCATAATGTTTTGCAAGAACACGAAAGAGATTTTAACCAAACGGTTTTGTACGGTCGTGATGTTACGATTGAAGAAATCGTTTCGAATGCAAAACGTTATCCTATGATGGCGGATCGTCAAGTTGTTATTGTAAAAGAAGCACAGGATTTGATAAAAACGATAGATAAGTTAGAATCGTATGCCGAAAATCCACAACCAACAACGGTTTTAGTCATTTGTTATAAATACAAAACGTTAGACAAACGAAAAAAAATCACCAAAATTTTAGCTCAAAAAGGTGTTGTTTACGAAAGCAAAAAATTATACGAAAACCAAGTAGGCGAGTGGTTAAAGCGAGTTTTACAAGGGAAGAAACTCAATATCGAACCAAAAGCATCTGCAATGTTGGTAGATTTTCTAGGAACCGATTTAAGTAAAATTGCTAACGAACTAGACAAACTAGCCATTATTATACCACAAGGAAGTACAATTACACCAGCAATTATCGAAGAAAATATAGGATTTAGTAAGGATTTTAATGTTTTTGAATTTAGAAAAGCTATTGGAGAGCGAAACCAATTAAAATCTTATCAAATTGCCGACCATTTTGCTCAAAACCCAAAGGATAATCCTATGGTTGTCACGACAAGTTTGGTTTTTAGTTTTTTTATCCAATTACTGAAATACCACGGATTAAAAGACCGAAATCCCAAAACAGTTGCGCCAATATTAGGAGTAAGTCCATTTTTCTTGAAGGATTATGATGTGGCTTTACGCAATTATCCTATGAAAAAAGTCAGTCAAATTGTGGCTTCCTTACGTGATATTGATGTGAAAAGTAAAGGTGTTGGTGCAAATGCTTTGCCTCAATCGGATTTATTGAAAGAAATGTTGGTTAAGATTTTTAATTAACATTGAAAAATATTTAAAAAAGAACGATATTTGTACCCCTCAAATTAAATAAAAAAGAAAATATGGGAATGAATAAAAATACAATTTTAGGTTGGGCAACTTTAATGATGATAATCATGGGATTAGTCTTAATAGGTCTTGGAGCATATAGATATGCCGATACAGCTGGTTGGGGTTTTGCAACTGTTGGGTTTGGGTTTCTATTAAATGCTTGGGTCTTCAGTTCTCTAAAAGGACGTTTGTAATGTACAATTTTAATCAAAAAAATAAGTTAGTATAAAGTCTAACAATCTAAATAATCTAATAATATAAAGAAATGTCAGACGATAAGAAAGTAATATTCTCAATGTCAAAATTGAGTAAAACCTACCAAGGAGCAGACAAACAAGTATTAAAAAATATATATTTAAGTTTCTTTTACGGAGCAAAAATTGGTATTTTAGGACTAAATGGTTCTGGTAAATCTTCACTTTTGAAAATTATTGCAGGAGTCGATAAAAATTACCAAGGTGATGTAGTTTTTGCACCAGGTTATACTGTCGGTTATTTAGAACAAGAACCAATCCTTGATGATTCTAAAACGGTTATCGAAATTGTTCGAGAGGGTGTAGCCGAAACTATGGCTGTACTTGATGAGTTCAACAAAATAAATGATATGTTTGGCTTGCCAGAATATTATGAAGATGCTGACAAGATGGAAAAACTAATGGATCGTCAAGCAGCTTTGCAAGACAAAATAGATTCATTAGGCGCTTGGGAAATAGATACCAAACTAGAAATCGCTATGGATGCTTTGCGCACACCAGAAGCAGATACACCAATTAAAAATTTATCAGGAGGAGAACGTCGTCGTGTCGCTTTATGTCGTTTGTTATTGCAACAACCAGATGTTTTGTTGTTAGATGAACCTACGAATCACTTAGATGCAGAATCGGTTCTTTGGTTAGAACAACATTTGGCACAATACGCAGGAACAGTAATTGCCGTAACGCATGATAGATATTTCCTAGATAATGTTGCAGGTTGGATTCTAGAACTAGATAGAGGAGAAGGTATTCCTTGGAAAGGAAATTATTCTTCTTGGTTAGACCAAAAATCGAGCAGAATGGCACAGGAAGAAAAAGTAGCTTCAAAACGTCGTAAAAACTTAGAACGCGAGTTAGACTGGGTTCGTCAAGGAGCAAAAGGGCGTCAAACGAAACAAAAAGCACGTTTACAGAATTATGATAAATTATTAAACGAAGATCAAAAGGCATTAGATGAAAATCTAGAAATATATATTCCTAACGGACCACGTTTAGGCACCAATGTTATTGAAGCTAAAAATGTAGCTAAAGCTTTTGGAGATAAATTATTGTATGATAATTTAAACTTCACTTTGCCACAAGCAGGAATTGTTGGAATTATTGGGCCAAATGGTGCTGGTAAATCGACCATTTTCAGAATGATAATGGGAGAGCAAGAAACAGATTCGGGCGAATTTACTGTTGGTGAAACTGTAAAAATCGCTTATGTAGATCAATCGCATTCTAATATAGATCCTAACAAATCTATATGGGAGAATTTTGCCGATGGTCAGGAACTGATTATGATGGGCGGACGACAAGTAAATTCTCGTGCTTATTTATCACGTTTCAACTTTGGTGGTGGTGAACAAAACAAAAAAGTAAACACCCTTTCTGGAGGAGAACGAAACCGTTTGCACCTTGCCATGACACTAAAAGAGGAAGGAAATGTACTTTTGTTAGATGAACCAACGAATGATTTAGATATAAATACTTTACGTGCTCTCGAAGAAGGTTTAGAAAACTTCGCTGGTTGTGCTGTAGTAATCTCTCACGATAGATGGTTTTTAGACAGAATTTGCACACACATTCTAGCATTCGAAGGAGATTCTGAAGTGTATTATTTTGAAGGTGGTTTCTCTGAATATGAAGAGAACAAAAAGAAACGATTAGGTGGAGATTTAACACCTAAACGATTGAAATATAGAAAACTAATAAGGTAATAATTATTTAATTGAATCCTGACATTTGTCAGGATTTTTTTTTACATTAGTTTTTTGAAAATAATCTTAATATGTATAAATATAAATTATTTTTTCTTCTCCTATTCTTTGTTTTCTTTCAGAGCTATACTTTCTCACAAGAAAAAAAATCGGTACAAGAAATTGTCGAATTAAATAAGCAATCAAGAAAATATTTTAAACAAGCAAATTTCGAAAAATCGATACAAATTTCTCGTATTGCATTGCATAACGCAAAAATTATAGGTAATGATTCTCTTGTAGCAATAAGTTGTCAGAGAATAGGTATGAACTTCGAAGAATTAAAAGATTTAAATAAAGCACTATTTTTTTATAACAAAGCTTTAAACTACGCTACAAAATCTAAAAACGGAAAAATAAAAGCAGACGTTTATAATGATTTAGGAAATATAAACTCGATAGATTTACTAAATCATTATGAAAAATCATTGTATTATTATGAAAAAACAAAAGCGTATTATGAAACAAAAAAAGATTCCACAAATCTAGTTATGGTAAATTTGAATATTGCTTGGACCTATTTTGATGAAAAAGAATTCGATTTGGGTTTTAAAAATTTAAATTTTGTAAATAAATATCAAGCAAAATTTGGAGATAGAGATTATATTATCTCCATAAACATGCTAAATGGTATGTACTATGCAGGAAAAGGAGATAATAGTAAAGCTAATTATTATTATTTGAAAGGAATAAACGAAGGAACAAAAATTGATTTTAATGAAGAAAAACAATATTTACATCTAGAATATGCTAAATTTTTAGCTAAAAATGGAGATTATGAAAAAGCTTACGAAAATCTCGCAAAACATAATGAGATAGTCGAATCACTTTTTAATAAAGAAAAAATGGCAAAAGCCAATCTCGCTGCGAGAAATATAGAATTTGATATTTATAAAAGTGATATCGAAAAGTTGCAAACCGATAAAAAAATTCAATCTTTAAGTCTAAAAAAATCTAAAACAATTTTGAGTTTGTTTTTTGTAATATTAGCATTCTTATTATTACTTTTTTATAGTTTATACAAAAATTATAACCTAAAAAAACAAAATAATAACGATCTAACAGCTGCTAATACAGACCTTCAAGTTGCAAAAGAAAAAGCAGAGGAAGCTACAAGATTAAAATCTCAATTTGTTTCAACAATCACTCATGAACTTC
>NZ_JAYWDT010000139.1:0-3481 GCF_043779715.1 Flavobacterium sp. | reverse complement strand
TTATCATTATCATGGGACTGCAACTGCACCATATATGGTAGGTAATATGGTGGGAGTTGTTACACAAGATGCCAATTATCAAATCATTCCACAACCGCAAGGTGTTTCTCCAAGACCAGGACCGTATGGTCCGCTTAATGGTGCTTTAATTACGGCTTGTGTAGCCAATGCTAGTAACGGTTATAATACGGCTTATACTTTAAACGGAACATCAGGATATGCAACCAACTACACAGCAACTGCTGCAGGGGTTTATACGTTTAATTATGTAACTCCTACAGGAACAACTACTACAAATTATACAGGATCTGCATTGTGTACAGTTCCAAACTTATCAACAGAAAATTTTATTGCAATAGAAAAAAGTATTACACTTTATCCAAATCCTACAACAGATATTTTAAAAATAAATTTAGGAATTAGTTCATCTGAGAGTGATATTCAAAACATTTCAATTTATGATATAAATGGACGTATAGTTTCAAAAACTACTGATTTTAAATCAGATATAGATATTAGTAAATTATCTAAAGGAACTTATTTAGTAAAAATTCAGTTTACTAATTCGGTTGTAACTAAAAAAATACTAGTAAAATAACATGAAAAAAATAGTACTATTTTTATTGTTTACGACTTATAGTTTTGCACAATATACTGGAACAGGATCTGTTACACAAGGTTTGGCAACAAACATAACCACAACAAACTTGTATAGCACCTGTTCGGTAGGAAGTAGAGTCGCGGCAGTTGGAACCATAACTGCTTCAGACAATACAACTTGGACGGTTCCTGCAGTTACCAATTTTGCAAATGCTAGTTTCCCGTTTGCATCAGATTTGAATAATGGGTGCAATGGCAACACTTATGCAACATCAACGGCTGCGTTATCTGCATTAAACGGATCTGATATTGTAACAATTGATGCATCTGGAGAGGTGATTACGGCTTATATTTTTGCAGATAATTATTTCGAAATGTACATCAACGGCATTCCAGTTGGTAAAGACAAAGTTCCTTTTACCGAATTTAACTCGAGTATTGTACGTTTCAAAGTAAATAAACCATTTACAATTGCAATGCTTTTAGTCGATTGGGAAGAACGATTGGGTGTGGGAGCAGAAACAAATGGTGGTTTTACTTATCATGCGGGTGATGGCGGTATAGTAGCAGTTTTTAAAGATGCTAGTAATACAATTATTGCAAAAACTGATACAAGTTGGAAAGCACAAACTTTTTATACAGCACCTATCATGAATTTATCTTGTGCTACTGAATCTGGAACTTCACGTTTGTCAACTACTTGTAGCACTGCCGATAGCAATTCTGGAACAACGTATTACGGTTTACATTGGGCTCGACCAGCAAACTGGACTACAGCTAGTTTCAACGATTCGACTTGGCCAAGCGCAACGACTTACACTAACACTGTTATTGGAGTAGATAACAAACCATCTTATACTAATTTTATAAATATTTTCGATGATGCTTCAAACGATGCTCAGTTTATTTGGAGTAAAAATGTGGTTCTAGACAATGAAGTAATTGTACGAAAAACAGTAAGTAATTTGTCAGTAAATCAAACTTTATTGAATGAAAGTAAAATAATTTTATATCCAAATCCTACAAAAAATGAAATTCATTTAGATATTGATGAAACAATTCGAAACGAGATTAAGAAAATTTCAATTTATAACTTGCTCGGAGAATTGGTTTTCAGTTCTAATAAATATGTGCAAACGATCCCATTAACGAATATTTCAAGCGGAATGTATTTGGTAAAAATAAGTACATCGGAATTAGAAATTTCTAAAAAATTAATTGTTGAATGATATGAGAAAAATAATATTTCTATTTATAACTACATTCTCATTCGCGCAAAGCGTTACAAAAACGATGAATTTGTTGGCCGATACGGGACAAAACACTAGTTATACAGCAACTTTTGGTGAAGACAATGATTACAGTATTAATATGCCGTCGTTTACCAATAATGCCAACGGGACCATAATCGATACTGTAACAGGATTGATGTGGCAACAAGCCGATGGTAGCGAAATGACGATTGAATCCGCGTATACGTATGCAGATAATTTAGTACTTGGCGGGTTTTCGGACTGGAGATTGCCAACACCAAGAGAAAGTTTTTCGATTTTGAATCATCAGAATACTAATCCTGCTCTAAATACTACCTATTTTACAAACACAAATGCGGGCTACTGGTGGACAAATACCTATCAAACTGGCGATAATACCAAAGTTTGGGTTACAAATGCGGGCGGTGGAATTGGCAATAAACCAAAATCTGAAACTATCAGTGCAGGCGGAACTTCTAAATTTCATGCTCGTGCGGTTCGAGATATTACAACGCCTGCAGTTATCTCAAATCATTTTACAGATAACGGTAACGGAACCATTACAGATAATTTGACCCAATTAATTTGGCAAAAAACACCAAATGCAACGGCCGTGACTTGGGAAAATGCCATTACTTATGCGGAAGGTTTATCATTAGCATCTGCAAATGATTGGCGATTGCCTAACATCAAAGAATTACAATCGTTGAATGACGAAAGTTTATCAAATCCGTCCGTGAATCAAACTTTTTTTGGCTCGATTGGAGTGAAAAATTATTGGAGTTCAACTACGGTTCAAAATCAAACACTTAATGCTTGGTTTTGGAATACCGAATTTGGAATAACAACTTTCGGATTAAAAACAACCGTAAATTATGTCATTTGCGTTAAAGGAAATCCCGTCAATTTGGCAATAAATTCGGTTGATTTAAAATCAAAAATCAAAGTTTTCCCGAATCCTTTTTCATCAAAAATAACGATTGAAAATGCCGTGGGAAACGAGTATTTCAAATTGTATAACGAAATTGGTTTAGAGATTTTTTCTGGAAAAAACATCGAGAAAAAAGATTTCTCAGATTTGCTAAAAGGGATATATATCTTAGAAATTAAAGGAGAAACTGATTCGAAAATTAAACTAATCAAACAATAAATTCAATTTTTTGGAAAATATATTAAAATATCTTCAACTCGGTTTTATTCACGTAATTCCTTTAGGATTCGACCATATTTTATTTATTTTGAGTATTTTTTTCTTAAATTCTAAACTAAAATCCGTTGTTATTCAATGTTCCGTTTTTACAGTTGCTCATAGTTTGTCTTTGGGTTTAGCAACTGCGGGATTTATTATTCCAAATTCTAATTATATCGAACCTTTAATTGCTATTTCCATACTTTTTACAGCCTTAGAAAATATTGTAAGCCAGAAAGTAAATCCTTGGAGATTGCTCATTATTTTTGGTTTCGGATTAATTCACGGATTGGGTTTTGCAACTGCATTATCAGAAATTGGAATTCCTAAAAATCAATTTTTTTCCTCGTTATTGTCTTTTAATTTAGGTGTTGAATTGGGGCAAATAACCATAATTCTCTTGGCTTATTTCTTAATTAGTAAATGGTTTTCTGATAAG
>NZ_JAYWDT010000138.1:0-17293 GCF_043779715.1 Flavobacterium sp. | reverse complement strand
TATATGACTGGAATTTTCATCTCTGATGAAAAATTTATTTTTCTATGTGTTAATTCTTCTTTTAAACATTGATGATAAACACTTTCAAGCAAACCTCTACCCATTATTTTATGAACTTCAATTACAGACCCAATAATCTCATAGGTAAGTTCATCTAGATATTTTTGAGTCATCACATTTTATTATATAATTACAAATCTATAATTCTATGTGATTAAAAAATAATCCTTTTTAATCACAAATTCAATCTGTGAAAATTTGCGTAATTTATATTTATTTTATTAATCCCACTTTTTTCTTCCATTCCTCATAAAAAGGTGGATTGGTTAGCATTAAATCTCCATTTTTATCTAAAAAAACCTGAACAGTTTCTCCTGTACAAGCAATTTCGTTATTGGCATCATAGATAACATACCTGTAAATCATTTTGGCAGCTGGCGTATCTACAATCGTGGTTTCTATTCGAGCTACATCTCCGTAACGCAAAGACAACTTGTGTTCACAAGTTGATTTTACGATCGGTGTTGTAAATCCGCTATCGAAAACATCTAAATAAGAAAGCCCATGGTGACGACCAAACGCTTCACGGCCGTCTTCAAAATAAGTAATATAATAGCCATGCCAAACAATTCCCAGCGGGTCAGTTTCGTTAAAACGAACTCTGATTTCGTGCGAAATAGTTAACTCCTTTGCTTCGTTAAACTGCTCTTTTTTTCTTGTCATACTGCAATGCAATGGTTGTGGTAATTATAAAAAATAAAAATAACAAACTTATTTCTGGTAGAATATCTACGATAGAACCATGGCGCAAAAGCACATCATAAAACGCATTCAATCCCCAGTTCATTGGTGATGAATGTGCTATAAGTTGCATCATTTTTGGCATAGCAAAAACAGGAACCCAAATACCACCTATTGCTGCCAAAATAATGACAGAGGTTGCACCAAAAGGAGCAGATTGTTCTTGCGTTTTGGCGATTGTCCCTAGTAATATTCCGAAGCCAATAGCTCCAAATCCTGAAAATAAGGCTACAATACTCATCAGAGATAAGTTACCATCTACATTTAATGATGGTAAACCTATGTGCGGAAATAAGAAAATCGCCACTAAAATCATCATATAGAACTGAATCATACAAATGATTAAATACGTTATTGTTTTTCCTGCAATAACAATAATATTAGAAACTGGATTGGTCCGCAAACGAACAAAAGTTCCTTGTGATTTTTCTTTTACAATATTAATAGACAACGGAATTACTATAAAAAAAATGGCGAACAAAGTCCAAGCTGGAACATTGTGTTGTACCGAATTTGGAATGATTTCTTCATTATTTACTTTTGGAACAATTTCTTTGAATGTGATAAAACTTTTCTGCTCGAAACTGGTTGTTTCTTCTCCCAATTGTGCTTGAAAAGTAGCATAAATCGATTTGGTTTCTATTTGAGAAATCATCTTATCAATAGAACTCATTACCGCATTTTTGAAACTCATTTGCACTGCCGGATCAAAATACAATTTAACTTCTTTTTGATTGACAATCTTAGTATTTTCAGCTTTTACCAAAGTATCGGTCATTCCTAAACTAGCCGTTATTTTCTCGACATTTTGATCGATTTTAGTTTGCAAATCGACACTCAGTTTTTCTGGAATAATGATGGCGAGTTGGTATTTTCCCTTAAAAACAGCTTCTTTAGCCAATGATTCTGTTAGTTGTTCGTCATTTATTTTGGAGACAACCGTAAAAATGTTGCTTTTTTGTAAATTATCGAAAACAGTTTTAGAGACATTTCCTTTGTCATTATCGACCAAAAGAATTGGAATTTTTGCGTCGCTAACCGTTTTGAAAGTGCTATCCTGAATTAAAGTAACCGTAATTATGAGTACTAATGGCATGACAAATAGAATGACAACGCCACCTAAATCTCTTTTTAGAAGTAGAAATTCCTTATAAACCGACATGAACAATTTATACATCATCTCGCAATTCTTTTCCGGTTAATGAAATAAAAACGTCTTCAAGATTTCGTGCATTTGCGGTTGAAGCAATCAAGTTATTTGGTGTTCCTTCTGCATAAATTTTTCCTCTATCGACAATAGCAATATCGGTACAAAAATCCTCAGCTTCGGACAAATGATGTGAAGTATATATTATTGTTGTTCCGTTTTTGTTGAGTTCTTTTAGGTAATCGATAATGGCATTTTTAGATTGCACATCGACACCAACTGTTGGTTCGTCTAGAAAAAGTACTTTTGGATTGTGTAAAATTCCTGCTATCAAATTAATTCGGCGTTTCATTCCGCCAGAAAAAGTTTCTATTCTTTTGTCGGCAAATTTTAATAATCCAAGAAAATCAAGACTTTCGATTACTTTTTCCTTTAGATTTTCTCCTTTCAAACCATACATACTCCCGAAATACATCAAGTTTTCCCTTGCGGTTAATGTTGGATATAATGCATATTCTTGGGGAACAACTCCAATGATTTTTTTTATTTCGTTTGCATTTTTTGCATACGTCAAGTCATCGATCGAAAAACTCCCTGAAGTGGGTTTTACTAATCCGCAAAGCATCGAAATTAATGTGGTTTTCCCAGCTCCATTTGGCCCTAATAAACCAAAAATCTGACCTTCGTATATAGAAAGCGTAAAACCGTTCAAAGAATACATTTCGGCATCTTTGTACTTTTTTGAAAGTTGGGTTATTTGAATAATTGGTCGCAAAATATTATTAGCTAACAGCTACTTTTAATTTTTTAAAAAAAACTTCTTCTTTATTCGCAATATCTAAAAGTTGATCTGCAATTGTGTTGTAAACATCGGCTTGTGTGCTTCGGTTTTTGTAAACTCTAGAAGCATTTACAGCAAAATCTCGCCATAAATCACCAATTATGGTCATTTCCTGTGACAATTCTTTTAGCTTTTCATTTTCTAAAATCACAGCTGATTCTTGAAGAAAAGCCGCATAAATGAATCTAAAACCACCGCCGCCAGTTCCTATTTCTTCTTGCATTCTAACCATTTGGGCTAGGTAATGATTTGCTTTTTTAGTTCCATGCTTTAATGGCCATTTTCTAATTCGGTTGGCTACAAATTTTATTCCTTTAACACCAATAATGGGTACAGGAGCCAACATATCTCGGCAAGTATTCTTGATACCTTTGATAATGGCACTTTTTAAATCGATAGTAGCAGGAATATGAATTGGATAATACATTTGTCCTCGTGGCGCAAAAGCTCCTTTAGCAAAACGTACTTTATTTAATTCTTGGTGCGTTAGTGTTGTTACGGTTTCCATTACTGGATCGCTGATGAGATAATCGGTTCCGGTTTTGCCATAAACGACTAAATTATGTGCATTGAAATGAAAACGATATTCGTCTGGAAAGTAAGTCAAATTATAAACGCCAACTTGTAATCCCGTAGGAATATTATTTTTTAGATTTTCGTCCAGAGCTTTTACAGCATTGGTTTCGCTAGAAAATTTTTGCCTTTTTATTTTTAACCCTAGTCGTTTTGCTAGTTTATTAAAAATTAGTCCTGGCATTGGTCTATAACTTATTGCTGGCGCATAATTTACTTTTATAAATGGCAAATAAACAAAGAAAAGCCCTGATCCAATACCAAAAACCATTGGCTCGCTAATATTCAAACCATTGTTTTTTAGCAAATTGGAAGCTACTCCATTTTCGCAATGTGCAGATTGATGATGTGTAAAATTGATTTCCATTAATCTGTTTTAAAATTTCTTAATTCCTCAACCGAAATATTGAAAGTTTCGGCATATTTCTGTAAAATCTTATCACTTAATTTGGCAAAAACTACAGGTTTAAAATGTCTTTTTACACGCCATTGCCACATTCCTACGTAACTGGAAAGCACGGAAATATCCATTTTAGAGAATTCCATAAAATAAACAATTGGACTTACTTCGCCACTTTTCACTTGTTCTTTTGCAGCAGCAATTCGTTCGTTTATTTCGTCGATAGAATTAGAAAGCGCTATCGTTTTGGGTTCCCAACCTGTACTTAAAGCGGTTGTGTAACTTCCGTTTTCATCGGTAGCGTAAACTAATTCTTTCATATTGCTTTTAGAAAGATTGCCTTTATCTTGTGGAACTTCGTCTTTTTTCATCAGCTTTCTATTGTTTTGAATGATTTTCTTGAATAAAAAGATTAATCTCTCCTTCTAAAAGTAATTCTTCGTTATTGAAAGTTTTACAACTCATTGTACATAAGCTATAATCGTCTGTTACAAATTTTGAGACTAATGTTGAAATTGTTTTGATTGTATTTCCTACTTCTGGAAGTTTATGAATTTTTAATGTTTTGATGGCACTTATAAATCCAACAACATCGACGCCAGATTTGTCTTGGTTATTTTCATCGACAAAATAATCTTTTGCAACTATTGATGAGCAAGTTTGAGCTGCATTTTCGATTAATCCAGCTTCTATAAAAGTATTGTTTTGAATAAATATATTATCGGCTTTTATTTCAAAAATGGTTTCCACTTTTTCGTCATCCATTATTAGAATCATATCAACCATTAACATTGGCGAACGATGTGGCAAATAATTTTTTATGTCTATAGTTGTATCCATTTCTTGTTGAAATTATTTGGCTAAAACCGTTTTCATTTGACCTGTGGCGATTTCGACACCATTCAATTTTGTTATGATATCAACTAAAGTTATTCCTCCAAATTCTTGAAGAATTGAAACTGTAGTTTGAATCTCGTCATCTAGTTTTGGTAATTTTTTTATCTCAATATCTTTTATCGAACCTATATAACCGGTTGGTGCAGGTTCTTTTTTCAAATAAAACTGATAACCTGTATGTAATGCAACTGATTGCGCCATGTGTTCTACTAATCCGGCTTCTACAAAATTTTCGTTATGACAAAAAATATTATCACTTTGTATTTTTAGTCCTGAAACCAAAGAAGTTTCGGTATAAGAGTACAATTTGTCGACCATGACAAAAGGGAATTTTTGTGGTAACAAATTTTCTACAAAATCTTTTTCAAAAATGGGATTTGATGTTTCCATAATATTCCTAACAAACGGTTAAATAAGCATATGCATATGAGAATCGTCCACTTTCTGGTACAGATAAAAGGATTTTGTCTCCTTTTTTAAGTTTTCCAGAATCCATGAGTTCATTTAATGCTAAATATATCGAAGCAGAACCAACGTTTCCAACTTGTGCAAGGTTCATAAACCATTTTTCGTTTGGGATAATCATTCCGTTTTCGGCGAAAGATTGTTTTAATCCTTCGACAAAATAATGAGAAGAGACATGAGGCAAGAAATAATCTATTTGATCTGCTGAAACCTTGTTTTTATCCAACGCTTCTTTCATGCTTTGCGCTCCTTTTATTAAAATATTTTTGTCTAATAATTTCACATCTTGTTTGATAGAAAATATAGATTCGTTAAGCCATTCGTCTGGTTGGTAATCGCTCCAAGATTTTAACTCTCCGTTTTCTAATTTATCACCGCCTGCGTACATACAAGCTTCAAGTTCGTGGGCGTAAGAGAAGGCTTCCATCCACTCTATTTTGAGTGAAATTTCGCCTTTTGGTTCATTTTCTAACAAGAAAGCCGCTGCTCCGTCGGATAGCATCCAACGTAAAAAATCTTTTTTGAAAGCAACTATTGGTTGCTCTTCTAAGTGTTTTAAATTGACAACTTCTTGTTCGTATTTTTCAGATTTCATCCAAGTAGATACTTTTTCTGAACCTGTACAAACTGCATTTTTTGTGTTTCCTGATTTTACCGAAAGGTAACCGAATTTTAATGAATTCATTCCCGCACAACAAACTCCTGTAGAGGAATTTAGCTCGACCGATTTATTTTTTAGCAATCCGTGAACCATAGCGGCGTGAGATGGCAAAAAAACATCTGGTGTAGAAGTACCACATGACAACAATTGCATATCCTGAGCTGTAAAACTTTCGTCAAACAATTCATTTATGGCATTTTTTGTTAGTTCGGCATTACTGTGTGTGCTATTTCCATGTTTGTCTATAGCATAATAACGATTCACAATTTTGTTGTTACGTAAAATTATTCTTCTTGCTTTAGATGTTGCTTCATTTATAAGTCCCAAATAATTTTCCATCTCATCGTTTGAGATAGCTTGATTTGGCAAATATTTTCCGGATTTTGTTATGTAAACATCAAACATAATATTGTAATTGTATTTTAAACGCCTTGATAATAAGCTTTTTCTCTTCTAATTTTGTTAATGAAAAAAGGATATGAAAAAATGTGCAAGATATACACAATTGGTGAGATTAACCAGATTGCAAGCCATAAATAGATATTAAATATTTTAAGCAATGTTTTTCTTGATTGTTTTTTATTATTGATAATATTAGACCATTTATTAAAGATTTTGTTAGCCGTTTTGTCAACTTTGACTAAATAGGAACTTATTTTTACGGCATTATTTTCTAATAATTGGGTTTGAAGTTGATCGAAATTATTATTTTGAAGATTTTTGTTAATTATTTCTCCAAATTTTGATGATTCAACTATGTCTTTTTCAGAAACTCCTGGTAAAGGAAAAATTCCTAAATATTTCTTTTTTACTCCAGAAAACATCCATTCTACGATAGTGACAACACTTATTAAGTTACCAACTCTATCTACTAAAGCTACATTTCCTTTAAGTTGTGCGTTATTGTTTTTTAATAAAACTTTAATTTTTTCTTGTGCCATAACCCACATATTTCGAGAACCACTGATGGTTACGACTGGTGTATTATTGAAAAGTATTTTGGCTTCCGGGCTTTTTAGAAATGAATTGATTGGAATAGATGGCGACAAGTACCAAACTTGGTAATGCAAAAGGATTAAATCAAATTTTTGGTTTAATATTTCGGCAGGGACGGGTTTTAGCTCTGTTGGAATTTGTAGGAAAGATTCTGGAAAAGCATCGAAAAACGCCTCTTTATTCCATGGAAATGGAAAAGGTTTTTCTAACTGAATTTCATGAAATACAACATTATTTTCTTCAGAATTCGATAATGGTTTTGCAATATTTCTTGCTATTGATTCTAATTGCCCTGATTGGGAATAGTATATGACGAGAACATTTTTCATTTTCTATTTTTTAAGCATTCACAATTTCCTTAAACGTCCTAACTTTATCCGAACGTTTTACATTTATCCATTCTGGCCAAGTTGTTTTGTCTTCGGCATCGTAAATTCTTAATTTCTGGTTTGCATCTTCTATGAGCAAATCATCTTTTGTACACTTAAGAATTCGTGCTGCAGTTTCTATTCCTGAATAGGTTGCTCCGGTTACTCCGTGGGACAATGTACTTGATCCGCAAAGGTATAAATTATCTATTTCGGTTTTAAATTTATAAACAAAAGGTCCTACTTGATTTAGGGTTTTTTCGGTTCCGTATACGTTTCCTCGTGTTGAATTTATATAAAATTGATTCGTTTTAGGTGTTCCAAGTTCAACTTGAGCAACGTGTTGTTTTGCATTTGGAATCATTTTTTCGATGCTATTCATGAATTTCTCGATGATTCGTTCTTTAAATTTTTGATATTCTGGACAATGATAGTCATCCATACCTTCAAATTGTTTAAAGCTGTCATAATCTACATAAGTAACTGCTTCAAAATTATAATATCGCCCGTTGAAACTTGTAGGATCTTTTAACGTAGAACAACTAAAGAAAAGTGCAGGAAATTCGTCACCTGAAAGAATATCACCTTTTGTTAATGTTTCAAAATGTTGGTCTATATTTTCGTCTTGAAACCTCCAAATATTCCCAGAATCGATACCTGCTTTGGTCACATCCATATCTAAAGTCAGAAAAAGAATTAATGAGGTAACAGAATATTTAGTTTTACTCAGTTTTTTATTTAATTTTTTACTGATATTTTCTTCTCCAATTAGTTTAAGATATGTTATTGATGGGTCCGCATTTGAGACTACATTTTTAGCAAAAATTTGATTTCCATCTGCCAATTCAACTCCGAATGCTTTGCTGTTCTTTACTAAAATTTTAGAAACTGATTGCTGTGTTCTTACTAAACCGCCGTAACTTTTTATTTTGCTTGTCATGGCTTTTACAATGCCGCCACCGCCACCCATAGGATAAAAACCGCCTTCAAGATAATGGTTCATCGCAGAACAATGTACAGGAAAACTAGCTCTGTTAGGTGGTAAACCATGATCACCACATTGTGAGTTGAGTACTGCTTTTAGCATGGGATCTTTTATATGCCAATCGATAACTCTTTTTAGGGTAAATAATGCAAATTTTCCGAAATGCTTGGTTCTAAACGGCACTGTTATGTTTTGCCAAAACCCTTTTAATGTTGGTATTAATTGTAGTTCTTGATTAACTTTTACAATTAAATGAAGGTATTCTTTTATATTTTTCTCTTCTTTTGGAAATTGTTTAATAAGACTTGCCTCTAAATTTTTTGTACCTGCGGGTAGATCAAATTTTTTATCATTAATAATACAATGATCATAACCGTTTTTGTTCATTCTAAAGAAAACAAGATCATTTGCAATTCCTAATCCTTTGTATAAGTCATTTGTTGTGTGACCTTCGTCGACCAAGCCCATATAATGAACTCCTGGGCTAAATCGTTGTCCGTTTATAGTAAAACTATGACTCCATCCTCCTGGCACATAATGTTGTTCTAGCACCAAAACTTTTTGTCCTGCTCTTGCCAAACAAAGCGCTGTTGCTAATCCTCCCGCTCCAGAACCTATTATAATTGTATCAAATTCTTCCATAATATGTTTTGAAGTTTTTTAAAGTAACCTTTTTATTCTATTTTTCTAATCGAGTCCAAAAATCGAAATAATTAAACCATTGCAATGGATATTCTTTTAGCATCGATTCGAGGCTTTGTGTATATTCTTTTAGTAATGCTTTTTCGTTGCGATGATTTACCTGAGCTTCTCTAGTATATAGATGGTAATGCAGATTTTTTTCTTTCATTACATAAACAAAAACCACTGGAACTTTTAGTCTTGAGGCAATAAGAAATGGTCCTGCAGGAAATTTTGCTTCCTGTCCTAATAATTCTTCCGATAATGATTTTACGCCTTCAAAATACCTATCTCCGGTAAAACATATCAATTCATTTCTTGTTAAAGCGGCATTTATCTCGAAAATATGAGATAAATCATCTTTTATCAGAATTAATTTAATGCTGGATTTTTTCGAAATTTTTTCGAGATAATTTTTTATTGCAGAATGCTCTAAGTCTGTAGTGACAAGGTTTATTTGAAAATCGACATCTATTTCGCTAAAAAAATGTTCTGCTATTTCGAAGTTTCCTATGTGCGCGCTAATAAGGACGCCACCTTTTTTTTCTTCTAATAATTTTTTTAATATTTCTACGCCATCAAATTCATAAGTAAATCTGTTTTGCATTCCTGCCGAAATAGAAACTTTGTCGAGAATGGTTTGTCCAAAAGTATAATAACTCATGAAAACCATTTTTTTTGATTTGAAATAAGAATAACCTAATCTTTCTTTGAAGTAATAAAAAATAGCTCGGTTGCTTTTTTTGAGAAAAATAAAATAATAAGCCGCTACAAAATAAAGAATAAAATAGGCGGACTTAATTCCTGCTTTTTTTATAAAAAAAACAAAAATCTTATAGCCTAAGACTGTTCCTCTAGATTTTCCATCCCATTGAGCCATTTTTAGATTTTTAGATTTTTAGACCTTTTAGACAGTTAGATTTTTGGGCTTTTTGATTGTTAGACCTTTTATATTTTTATGGTTAAAAATATAAAAAACACTAAACTCTATTTTAGATAGTTAGACTTCTTAAATTATTAAATTTATACATCTAATAATCTAAGAAGTCCAAAAATCTAACTGTCTAAGAAGTCTAAATTACGCTTTAAGCTTAATTTTGTTTTCGATTAAGTCATAAAAACTTTGAAAAGAAGCTATTCCTACAAAATCTACTTCAACTAATTTTACACCAAAATTAGATTCGACAGAAACTACCAAATCTACATAATCTAAACTATCTAACCCTAAAGTATCTTTTAGATTAGCTTCTGGCTGAATGTCATCTTGATCTACTTCGAACTCATCAACCAAAAAATCATTTATTTTTTTTACTATTTCTTCTTTATTCATCACCCTTTTTAAACTTTTTTATAACTAATGCAGAATTTGTTCCTCCGAAACCGAAAGAATTCGACAAAAATATATCAATTTTTTTATTTAATGTGGTTTTCACTAAATTTAATTTCATTGCATCTTCATCTGGATTCTCTAAATTGATGTTTGGCGCAATAAAATCGTTTTGCATCATGAGTATCGAATAAATGACTTCGCTTGCTCCTGCCATCCAACATTCGTGACCTGTCATCGATTTTGTTGAACTTACATAAGGATTGCTTTCGCCAAAAACTTCTAATATGGCTTTGGCTTCGTTTCCATCTCCAACTGGTGTTGATGTTGCGTGCGCATTGATATAATCTATTTCGCTAGCTTTCACATTTGCTTCATCGAGCGCTCTTTGCATGGCTGTGGCCGGTCCTTCGACATTTGGAGTAGAAATGTGTCCTCCATTTGATGAAAATCCGTAACCAATTACTTCCGCAATAATATTTGCACCTCGTTTTATTGCCGATTCGTAACTTTCTAAAATTAAAGTTGCACCTCCGCCACTTGGCACTAATCCGTCTCGAGAAGCGTCGAAAGGTCTTGAAGCTTTAGCTGGTTCGTCTTGTCTTGGTGAGAAAACACCCAAACCATCGAAACTGCTCATTGCATATTTGTTTATTTCTTGTGCGCCTCCGCAAATAATCATATCTTGAAATCCGCTTTTTATCAGAAAATAAGCTAGTCCTATTGAATGTGAACCACTTGCGCAAGCTGCACTAATAGTTAAGTTTATCCCTCTCAATTTGAAAATAGTAGAAAGATTCATGGTTACGGTCGAATTCATTGATTTGAAAATCGCACCAGAACCTATGAGTGAAGTGTCTTTTTTTTCACGAATTACGTCGGTAGCTTCAATTATTGCTTTAGAAACGCTGTCGTTTCCGTACATAATTCCTACTTCATTGTCATCAAAAAAAGCATCATCTATATTGGCATTTTTCAACGCTTCGATAGTTGCCATATAGGCATATTCTGTTTCTTCCCCAAGACTTATTCTTTGTCTTCGAGAAAGCAAATTTTTTAATTCTGGTTTGGGAACCATTCCTGTTAATGAAGATTGGAAACCAAATTCTTCACGTTCTGGATCGATAACAATTCCTGATTTACCTTCGTATAATGAATTTTTAACCTCGTCTAATGAAGTTCCTATACAGGAGTAAATTCCCATTCCGGTAATGACAACTCTTTTATTCATTATGTAGTTTTTTAAGAATAAATTCCTCCATTTATATTAATAACTTCTCCTGTAATATAACTTGATTTTCTTGACACTAGAAAACTCACTAAATCGGCTACTTCTTCGGCTTCTCCGAAACGATTTGCAGGAACCATTTTTATGAGTTCTTTTTCGTCCAAATCACTAGTCATGTCTGTTCTTATAAATCCTGGCGCTACGGCATTTACAGTAATATTTCGCTTTGCCACTTCTTGTGCTAATGCTTTTGTAGCCGCAACAACAGCTCCTTTTGCAGCAGAATAATTGGTTTGTCCCGGTGTTCCTTTTACGCCCGAAACAGATACCATATTTACTATTCGTCCATATTTGTTACGCAACATTTTTTGGATAAAAAAATTGGTTACATTAAAAAATCCGTTCAAACTTGTATTTACAACACTGGTCCAATCCTCAGGTGTCATCCACATGAATAGTCCATCTTTTGCAATTCCAGCATTGTTAACAATCGCTTCAACAATGGCGTTTGGATTTGCATCTTGCCATTGTGTCAATACATTTTTTACTTCTTCAAAATCGGCAACATTAAATTGAATTATTTCACCTGTTGCTCCCAATTGTTTTACTTCTTCCAAAGTTTTTTCGGCAGCAGCCTTATTCGATTGGTAATTGATAAGAATATGATAATCGGAATCCGTAGCTAATTTTTTGCAGATTTCATTTCCTATTCCTCTTGAACCTCCTGTTACTAAAGCACATTTCATACTTAATATTATTTTGAATGATAAATTTTAAATTATAACTTTTTATAAAATCACTTAAATTTAAAATTATAAATTATTTTTTAAAAGGTTCCGCACTATCAAACCATTTGTTCCCTAATACGCTTCCATCAGGTTTTATAAATCCAAATTTCTTTTTGCTAATTACTCTTGCTAATCCGTTTACAAATCCTTTTTCGTCGTCTTTAAACACAGCAAAAAGACCTACTGTAATACCGTATTGACAAGGAACAACTAATTTTCCTGTTTCATTAATAAACCCCCATTCTTTGTCTTTTACAGGTGCAAAACCATCAATACTAAAAATTTCGGCATCATTATATACTGGCTCTACCACAAAAGCTCCTTTTGTGTTAATATAACCCCATTTTTTACCTATTTGAACTGGTGCTAAATTTTTTACGAATGCTCTCGCTTTGTCAAATTTAGGTTCGATAACCCAATTTCCTTTTAAGTCTATAAATCCTATTTTTTCGTTTTTCTTGGCATACGTTAAATCTTGTGCTAAGAAATCCCAAATTTTATCAACGCCATCAATAACTTTGAACTTCCCTGCAATTACTAAACCAAAAGAAGTTCCGTTTTTTGCCCAAGTTGTATTTTTGTAATAATCTCCTATTTCGTCATATATTACCTCAACGACTACTTTTCCTGTTTTGTCTATAATTCCCCAACGGTCATTATTTCTCACTCTTGCAAATCCGTTTTGGAAAGATTTTATAACATCATATTTTGGTTCTAGGATTACTGCCATTTTTGCATTAATTAATCCTGTTTTGTCTCCTTGTTTTATAAATGCAATTCCGTCTTCAAAATCATATACTTTATCGGAAGTTGGCGATTTTTGTTCTTCTCCTTTTTTGTTTATATAAAACCATTTTTTGTCTTTAGCAACCACACAATATCCATTGTTGAAGTATTTTGCATCATCAAAAGTTGGCTGAATTACCCATTCGCCTTTGGTGTTTATAAAACCCCATTTTTTATTATCTTCGGCAGCAGCCAATCCTTCTGAGAAATTTTTAGCTACTTTAAATTTAGGTTGAATAGCAAATTCGCCTGTTTTAGAAATATATCCAAACTTACCTTCTTGCCTTACTAATGCCAGCTCTTGAGCGTTTGCAAACTGCATCATTAAAACTAAAAAAAACACTGCTTTTTTCATAATTTATATAATTTTGAGTGAAACCTAAGTACTAATATATTAATTATTTATCAAATAGTCTTTTACGTTTTGCACAAAAGGATACATCACTTGGTCTTGGCTAAACGTCGGGATTATTTTGCGAACTTCGTCGTACATTTTTTTAGTTACCGATGAAATAGCGTCTTTTTGCTCTAAATAATCGATGGCTTGTACGATGGTAATTAGTTCGATTGCTAGAACTTCGAAAGAATTTTCGATTACTTTACTTGTAATTACAGCAGCATTTGTTCCCATACTTACAATGTCTTGGTTGTCATTATTATTAGGAATACTGTGAATATACATTGGATTAGATAGCATTTGGTTTTCGGCAGTTGTTGATGTTGCTGTAAACTGAACGCCTTGCATCCCGAAATTAAAACCTAAGGTTCCCAAATTTACAAATGGAGGAAGGATTTCGTTAATTTTCGAATTCAACAAATAATTTAATTGTCGTTCTGCAAGCATTGTTAATTTTGTGATAACAACTTTTAGTTTATCCATTTCGAGAGAAATATAATCTCCATGAAAATTACCCCCATGATAAACATGTTGGTTTTTTACATCGATAATTGGATTGTCATTTGCAGAATTAAACTCATCTTCCAGAATTGACGCTACATTGTTTATGGTTTCTAAAACTGGTCCTAAAATTTGTGGTACGCAACGCAAAGAATAGTATTCTTGTACTTTTTCTTTAAATACATCTTCGGTATTTTCTCCAGTATATAAATGATCTTCTCTTTTTCTGATTAATGTGCTATCAGATAAGTTTTCTCTCATTCTTTTGGCAACTTCACGTTGTCCTTTATGGCGTTTTGTGTTATTTAATTCTGCCGAAAAATGATCGTCGTAAGCTTGAACAATTTCATTTATTGCACAAGAAAATTTAAGCGACCAATCTAATAATTTATTAGCATTATGCACATTTACAACACCAATTCCTGTCATTACAGAAGTTCCGTTCATTAATGCCAAACCTTCTCTAATTTCGACTTGAATAGGTTTAAGATTTTCTAATTCAAAAACTTCTTGCGTTGGTCTTCTTTGTCCTTTATAAAAAACTTCTCCTTCACCAATAAGCACCAATGCTAAATGCGCTAATTGTACTAAATCTCCGCTGGCACCAACGCCACCGTGTTCAAAAATTAGCGGTGTAATATCTTTATTTATTAATTCCTTCATTAAATGAATTAACGACGGATGAACTCCAGAATTTCCTAACGAAAGTGTATTTAATCTTGCTAAAATTGCAGCTTTTACACAAAGTGGATTCAATGGTTTTCCAGTTCCAGATGAATGACTTCTAATCAAATTATATTGTAATTGAAGCCTGTCTTCGTCTTTTATACGGTATTGTGCCATAGGTCCGAAACCTGTATTCACACCATAAATCACTTTATTTTCTGAAAATTCTTTAAGAAATTCGAAACTTTTATTTACCCTGTCTAAAACGACATCGCTTATCTCGACTTTATTATTATCGAAAACTATCGCTTCAAATTCTTTTAAGCTTAAAAACTCATTAATCGTATTCATTTAAACCCTTTTTATTTTAGTAAATTAATTTTTTATTGAAATTAATGTTATTAACTTTGAAGCTGCAAATATAGTGTAATAATCAGTAATATTTTGAATATGTTAAAGGAGTTTGTCGATGTTTTGGTAATTGGCGCTGGCCCGTCGGGATGTGTTTCGGCATCTCACCTTCATAATAATGGCATTAAGGTAAAAGTTGTCGAAAAAACAAAATTCCCAAGAATTGTAGTTGGAGAGAGTTTAATTCCTCGCGTTATGGATCATTTTGCAGAAGCAGGATTGTTCGAATCTTTAGACGCAATGAATTTTGAAAAAAAATTAGGCGCCCGTTTTATACGTGGTCAAGAAATATGTGTATTCGATTTTAGTGATAAATATGGCGAAGGTTGGGATTGGACTTGGCAAGTACCAAGAGCTGATTTCGACAACACTATGGCGCAAGAAGTAATACGCAAAGGAATCGATTTAGAGTTTGAAAGCGAAGTAATATCGGTAACTTTTGAAGGAAAAAACTCAATCACTGTTGTAAAAGACAAAGACGGAATTGAAAAAGAAATTCACGCTAAATTTATCATAGATTCTAGCGGTTACGGAAGGGTTTTGCCAAGATTATTGGATTTAGACACCCCGTCAAAGTTAGACCCACATTCGGCAATATTCACTCACGTTGTAGATGTAAATAGACCCGAAGGCGAGGAAGGAACTTTAATATCTTTCGATATTCTTGAAACCGAAGTTTGGCTATGGGTTATTCCTTTTTCTAACGGAAATACAAGTTTAGGAGTGGTTGGCCCAACGGATTTTATCAATTCTTTATCTAAAGACAATAATAAAGTTGAAGCTCTAAACAATGCCATTAATATGTCTGATTATTATATCAAACGTTTTGGTGGTGTCGAATTTGCTTTCGAACCTGTAAAATTAGAAAACTATTCTCGTTCTGTAAAAAGTATGTACGGCGATGGTTTTGCATTAACAGGAAACAGCTCTGAATTTTTAGATCCTGTTTTTTCTTCGGGCGTAGCTTTTGCTACCGAGTCTGGAATGCTTGCTGCTAAATTATTTATTAAAGAATCACAAGGAATTATTGTAAACTGGGAAACCGAATTTACAGGATATATGCGTCGTGGTATTGGCGTTTTTACTACTTATGTAAAAGAATGGTACACTGGAAACTTACAAACTTTATTTTTTCATCAACCAGAAAATCCAGATGTAAAACGTAAAATTTGTGCGGTTCTTGCTGGTTATGTTTGGGACGAAACTAATCCGTTTGTAAAAAAACACGATAATTTGGTGAAAAATATGGCTCATATCATAAATAGTGAAAAAGAATTGGTAGAAAAAAAATAGAAGTCACTATCATCTTAAATTAGACAAAACAGTAGCGTTAAATTAGTTTTTTAACGCTACTGTTTTTTTTTGTAAAAAACCCAGAATAAGAAAACCATCAATATTCCAATGGTTGAAATCCAAAGCCAATGGTTTGTTGTATTTTTATTTTCTAAAGTACCATAATATATCATCGCACTCCAATAATAAGGAGATTTTTTCGCGTTTGAAATAGATTCGTCATTCAGGAAATCTAATTTTGCTTGATGATTAGATTCGAAATAAGAGTTCCCTTTTTTAATATTTTTATAAAATTTATCCATAAAAAGGGAAGTTGTATAATCATTTACTTTCCACAGGGAAAATAATATATTTTGCGCTCCAGCAAACTGGAAACCTCTTGCGATACTCATCGCGCCTTCGGATTTGTATAATTTTCCTAAACCAGTTTCGCAAGCACTAAGAACAACCAAGTTAGGCTTAACATTCAAATTATATAGTTCAGAATACAATATTTCTTGATCATAAAATCGAATGCTTGCAGGCTCATCAACATTACCAGATGATGCATGTGTAGAAAGATGAAGGATTGAAAAATTTGAAGCATTAGCCTTAAAATTCTTAAATGTAGCTTGGCTTTTTTTTAAATATTTGCCTTCAAAACCTGCTTTTAGATTTTCTAATTCTTTTTTGGAAAAAGCCAACTCTAAATTTGAGTTTTCAAAAATCGGAAAAACGCCTAAAATATTTTCTTTTGGATATTGAAATGGTTTTTCATCTAAATAAAATGAAACTGAATTATTATATCCTATATGAAAATCATGAAGTAAATAATGCATCTTGGCAAAATTTGTGGTGTTACTTTTTTCTGTTACTAATGCTTCAAAAGGAAGGAAATTCAGAATGCCGTCAGGAATAATTATTAGATTCTTATTTGTTGATTTTTGTGGCAATTTCAAATATTTACAAACCTGATTGCCTAAACTATTATAACCACTAACATTATTTGTTATTGCATTTGCATCACTAAAATAATTAACAAACCCTCGAATCATAGAATTATGTTGGTTTGCATTTTCGAGTTTTTGAAGTTTTATTTTAT
>NZ_JAYWDT010000137.1:0-7627 GCF_043779715.1 Flavobacterium sp. | reverse complement strand
GTAATTGAATTAAAAAAAAAGAATATCTTAAGAAAATTAACCTTTAATTTATTTAAAATAGAACAAATGTTAAATTCTAAAGTTTATTTAGAATAAATTTAAACAAACTTTGTTTTTCTCAATTTAGACTATATCTTTGCAAAAATTATTTTAATTCAATCTAAATAAACAATATTATGTTGCACAAAAATTTACTATTAACATCATTAACCGTTTTATTATTAGCTTCATGTTCTAAAGACGATGACGATATTACTACTGAAGCGCCTGCCTCTTTTAATTACACAGTTCCAGCAACATATACATTTGAAAGAAACACTGTAACTTCTGTTGATTATGCAGGACAAACAAGTCGTTTATTAATGTTAGACGAAATGGGTACTTACATAAAAACTGCTGCAACAAACACCACTGTGGCTGACGATGTTTTTTTATCTGAAATGTACCTCAACACTAACAATCGTTTTACTGGAATAGGATTAAATACATCTGGAAAACAATTAAAAGATAAAACTGCTGCTTCAAAAGACTACTTTACCTTATTTTACGGAGGAGGATCAACTGCAGAACAAGCAAACATACGTGACTTCTACGAAACCCAGTTTGACAATGCTGATCTTGCGAGTCAAGGCGCTACTGCTGCTGCAGGTGTTGCAGGTGTTTACCCTGATGGCACTAGCAAAAGATTATTTGCTACCAACGGATTAGAGCCACAACAAGTTTTCCTAAAAGGGATGATGGGTTCTTGCATGATGGATCAAATTTCTAATAATTATTTAAGTTTAAACAAGTTAGACGAAGCAACTAATAGAGCTGATAACACTAATAAAGTTTTAGTTTCAGGTAAATCTTATACTGCAATGGAACACGCTTGGGACGAAGCTTACGGCTATGTTTATGGAGCAGATAACACAACTGTAACCCCAAATACATTCAAATTCTGGAGTAGTTATATCAATCAAGTGAATGCCGATGTAGATTTTAATACCCTTAAAGCCGATATCGATTTAGCTTTCCGTAAAGGTAGAGCCGCAATTGTTGCCAATGATTATGCAGTTCGTGATGCTCAAATAGATATTATCAGAGCAAAATTAGCGATGATTCCTGCCGTTAGAGCTGTATTCTATTTACAAGCTGGAAAGGGTAAATTAGTAACGGACAATGGTGCTAAAGCTTTTCATGATTTGTCTGAAGGTTACGGCTTTATCATGTCATTAAGATACACAAACAAACCAGGAACAAACAATCCCTATTTCTCAAAAGCAGAAGTTGATGCTATGTTAGCTTCTATGGTAAGCGGTACAAATGGTCTTTGGGATATTAACACACTTGGTTCAAAACTAGACGCAATTTCAACTCAAATTGCTACAAAATTTGGATTTACAGTTGTGCAAGCTGCAACTGTAAATTAATTTAGATAAAACTAAAACCTTTCGTACTTTTGCAAATCAATTATCAGGTTAATATGAAAAAAACAATCTTATTTTTAAGCTTTATTACATTATTTTTTGCTTGTTCTAAAAACGAAGAAGAATCTGTAAAGCCCGATAACAATTATGACAGAACAGCACTTTTAACCAACTGGGCTAACAATATTATTGTTCCGAGTTATGTTAATTATCAAGCAAAAGTACAAATATTGCTAACCGATATTAACAGTTTTAACACAACACCAACTGTCTCAAATTTACAAACCGTTAGAACCTCTTGGTTAGAAGCATACAAAGCATACCAATATATTTCGATATATAATTTTGGTAAAGCAGAAGAAATAAGCATAAAAGAAACTACCAATACCTATCCTACAAATGCAGCAGGAATTGAAGCTAATATTAGTTCAGGAAGCTACAATTTAGCATTGCTATCACAATTTGACAAACAGGGTTTCCCTGCTTTAGATTATTTATTAAATGGTCTAGGAGCAAATGACACTTCAATTGTAGAATTTTATGATACTAATGCAAATGCAACAAATTACAAACAATATTTACTTGCTCTTGCTAATAGACTTAAAACTAATATTGATGCAATTGTAGTTGATTGGAATTCTGGTTTCAAAACGAGTTATATTGCCAATAACGGAACTTCCGTAAGCAGTTCAGTAAATAAAACAACCAATAATTTTGTTAAAAATTTTGAAAAGGATATTCGCGCAGGTAAGATAGGCATTCCTGCAGGTGTTTTTTCTAGTGGTGTAAAGTTTACTGAAAAAGTAGAAGGATTCTATAAAAATGACATCTCAAAAATTTTATTAAACGAGGCTGTAAAAGCCAGTCAGGATTTTTTTAATGGTAAACATTTTGGATCTGCAACGACTGGAGAAGGGTTGAAATCATATTTAGATTTTTTAAATGTCATTAGAAACAATCAGAAGTTAAGCGATATTATAAACAATCAGTTTACACCAATTTACACAGCAAATAATGCATTAAATAATAGTTTTTCAACACAAATAAATGTAGACAATTCTAAAATGCTTTTAGCCTATGATGCATTGCAACAGAATGTAGTGTACATTAAACTAGATATGATGCAAGCCTTGAATATATCTATAGATTATGTAGATGGCGACGGTGATTAATGATAAACGATAGTATAAAAAAATATTTGAATTCATATTCAGAAACCGTAACGCTAGCATTTTTTAGGCTAGCGTTTGGTTTTATGATGTTATTTAGCTTAATTCGTTTTGCTAGTTATAATTGGATAGAAAAATTTTATATAGAACCTCAATTTCATTTTACCTATTATGGTTTTAGTTGGGTAAAACCTTTAGGGAGTTTTACTTATTTATTGTTTGTAATTGCTGGTATCTCTGCTTTATTAGTGGCTATTGGTTACAAATACAGGATTGCAATTATTACCCTCTTCGTAAGTTTTACATATATCGAATTAATTGATAAAACAACATATCTCAATCATTATTATTTCATCTCGGTAATTAGTTTTATAATGATTTTTTTGCCCGCAAATGCTTCTTTTTCTCTAGATGCACTTAAAAATCCTAAAATTTTATTTCAAAAAACTCCAAGTTGGACTATTGATATTCTAAAATTATTACTAGGAATCGTTTATTTTTATGCTGGTTTAGCAAAACTAAATTCTGATTGGCTTCTTGATGCGATGCCGCTCAAAATATGGCTGCCCAATAATTCCAATTTGCCGATAATAGGCTCACTACTCAACGAAAACTGGGTACATTATGCTTTTTCGTGGACAGGAATGATTTACGATTTGAGCATTGTGTTTTTATTATTATACAAACGAACTCGAATTTTTGCATTTATTTTGGTTGTTATTTTTCATGTTTTAACACGTATTTTATTTCCGATAGGCGTTTTTCCTTATATAATGATTATTAGTACTTTGATATTTTTTGATGCAGATTTTCACAAAAAATGTTTAGACTATTTTACAAAACTATTTTCAATTGATGCTAATTACTTCGAAAACGGAAAAGTGAAAATTCAAGATTTTAATAAAATTTATAAAGTAAAATTGACTTTTATCAGTTTATTTATCACTTTTCAATTGTTATTCCCTTTTCGCTATTTTCTATACAAAAACGAATTATTCTGGACCGAAGAAGGTTTTCGTTTTTCTTGGCGGGTTATGATAATGGAAAAAGCAGGTTACACTCAATTTATTATAAAAGATAGCATTACTAAAAAAGAAATAAGAGTTAACAATAGTCACTTTTTAACTACTTTTCAAGAAAAGCAAATGTCGTTTCAACCTGATTTTATATTAGAATATGCTCATTATCTTTGTCAATATTACAAAAAACAAGGCATAAATAACCCCGAAGTCTATGTAGAAAGTTATGTAGCCTTAAACGGTCGATTGAGCCAAAAATATATCAATCCAAAAATAAATCTTGCCAACCAATATGAATCTTTCCAACCTAAAACTTGGATATTACCTTTTAATGATGAAATTATCGGATTTTAAATTTTTAGTATTTATACTTTTTAGCTTAAATAGCTTTTGCCAAAACACCATTTCGGGAACTATCACAAGTGTTTCTGGAGCAAAATTATCATTAGTAGAAATTTACAATAAAACAACAGGAAATAAGTATTTTTCAGACAAAAATGGTGCTTTTTCTATTGAAGTTGAAAAATCAGGCAGTTTTGAATTTACATTCTATAAGGAAAACTACGCGATACTAGACATAGAAATTTCACCTTCAGAAGCCAATAAATTAATTATTTTAGAAAAAACAACAGAACTATCTGAAGTTGTAATCAATAAACAAAGAGAAAAAGTATTTGCTTTAAATAGACTAAAAGATATTGAGGAAACTGCTATCTATGCTGGTAAAAAAACCGAGGTAATTGCTGTAGAAAAACTCACAGTAAACAAAGCAACCAATAGTACAAGACAAATTTTTGCACAAGTAGTTGGACTAACTATCAACGAAAGTTCCGATGGTGGACTGCAACTTAGCATTGGCGGTAGAGGACTCGATCCAAATAGAACATCTAATTTCAATACACGCCAAAACGATTACGATATTAGCGCCGATGTTTTGGGTTATCCCGAAAGTTATTATGCCACACCAACCGAAGCTTTAAACGAAATTCAAGTAGTTCGTGGTGCAGCATCTTTACAGTATGGAACGCAATTTGGCGGATTGGTTAATTTTAAAATAAAGAAACCAACTACAAAAGCATTTGAAATTACTACGAGAAATACAATTGGTACCTATAATTTATTTACCAATTTCACTTCATTATCAGGAACAAAAGGAAAATTTAGTTATTATACATTTTACAATTATAAACAAGGCGATGGTTTTAGACCGAGTTCAAAATTTGAAAGTAAAAATTATTTTGCAAACCTCAATTATCAATTTACTAACAAAACTTCCTTACATTTTGATTATACCCATTTTAGTTATTTAGCCCAACAAGCGGGTGGATTAACAGATGTTATGTTTAACGAAGATCCTTTACAAAGCAATCGAACTAGAAATTGGTTTGCCGTAAACTGGAATTTATTTGCTTTAAGACTGAAGCATAAGTTTACCAATAATGCTGATTTTTCATTGCAGTTATTTGGTTTAAATGCTTCACGAAAAGCTGTTGGTTATCGTTCTAATCGTGTTTCTAACAATGATATTATAGGAACAGAAAGAGATTTAATTATTGGAGAGTTTAAAAATTGGGGGGCAGAAGCACGCTTTTTGAAACGATATAAAATTAGAGGTAACAATAGTGCTTTTCTAATTGGAACGAAATATTATCAATCTAACAATTCTGGAGTTCAAGGTCCAGGAAGTTCCGGTTCTGATACTAATTTTACCATCGCAAGCAATGAATTTCCATTTTACACCAATCAATCTGATTATAAATATCCGAACTTAAATTTTGCTTTTTTTGGAGAAAACATCTTTAAAATTACACCAAAATTTTCAATAACTCCTGGTTTCAGGTTTGAAAAAATAAAAACGCAAGCCAATGGTTTTTACAGAAAAATAAACCTTGATTTAGCTGGAAATGTAATTCTTGACGAAACCAAATCCGAAAATATTACAAAGGACAGAAACCTATTATTATTAGGACTAGGATTAAGTTATAAACCACAAAATCGAATTGAGTTTTATAGTAATGTGTCCCAAAATTACCGTTCGGTAACGTTTAATGATATTAGAACTGTCTCGCCAAGCCAAGTAATAGATAACAATATTACCGATGAAAAAGGGTATACCTCCGACATAGGAATTCGTGGGCAAATTACCGATAAAATCACATTCGATACTAATATTTTCGGATTGTATTACGACGATAAAATTGGAGAATTTGAAACCAGAAACCCTAATGGATCTGCTGCAATTGTAAGATTTCGAGGCAATATAGGAACTGCGGTAACGTATGGTTTTGAGACAATGTTAGACTGGAGTCTAAGCAAAACTTTTTTTGACACTAAAGAAAACCTTACTTGGAATATTTTTTCAAATATTGCCATTACAGAATCAGAATATCTAAAATCAGAAATACCCAATATTAAAGGTAAAAAAGTTGAATTTGTACCTTTGTATAACATAAAAGTGGGAACAGGAATTGGTTACAAAAACTTTATGTCCAGCATTCAAATGGCTTATGTTTCGTCGCAATTTACAGAAGCAAATAATAATTTTACCGATAAAAACGATAATACTTATGGCATTTTTGGGCAAATTCCGACTTATTATGTTGCCGATTTTTCTTGTTCTTACAAATTCAAATACTTTAAAATAGAGTCTGGAATAAATAATTTCACCAACAATAGTTATTTTACAAGACGTGCAACAGGCTATCCTGGCCCAGGAATTATTCCCTCGGACAACAGAACTTTTTATACTACTTTAGAGTTTGTTTTTTAATCGATTTTAACTGGTATTTTATTTTCATCAATTGCTACAAATGTAAACTCTCCTGTAATAGCTTTTTCTCTAGAATTCGTGTACATTTCTTCAATAAAGATATCTACTCTAACTTTTAAGCTTGTAGTTCCTAAATAAGTCACTTTACCAATAAGTTCAATAATTGTTCCGTGGGGAATTGGTCTTTTAAAATCTATTCTATCACTACTAACTGTAACCATTTTCTGGCGACTATACCTTGTGGCTGTTATAAAAGCCACTTCGTCCATAAACTGCATTGCAGTACCACCAAATAAGGTGTCGTAGTGATTTGTTGTGTTAGGAAATACGGCTTTAAATACTCGTGTAATTGAATCGTTAATTTTTTCTTCTTGTGTTTTCATAGTATTTAAGATGCTATTCTTTCGAAAGCGATATAGTTTAAGAATTCTCCTTTTTTATTAAATTTCGGGATTGCTTCGATTTCGCATAAATAAGTAGAACCGTCTTTTTTGTAGTTTAAAATTATTTCTTTAAAAGGTAATTTGTTATTTATTGCTTGTCTAATATTAGTTTTTGTAATTTCTGAAGTTAAAATTCCTTGAAATATTTTAGGTGATTTTCCAATAATTTCTTCTGAATGATAACCAGTCATTGTTACAATACTTTTTGTTGCAAAAATAATTTTGAAATTTTTATCGGTTACAATGATCTCTTTCTTTTCATTGTTTACAATTTTTAGAAAACTTATTTTTTCACTCCAATTTTTCTGAATAACATCGAAACTTAGTAATTCTAAACGCTTAATATTATGAAAATCCCAACAAATAATTGGCAAGGGAATTGTTTTTAAACCTTTCCGATATTTCGCCCAAGCTTTGTCATATTCCTCTAACATACTTGAATAGATTTGGAATATTGGAAAGCAATATTAAGTTGACGATTTGAATTGAAAATTAATTCTTTGTATTTCATGCTTATTCATTTTTATTATTAAAAAAGTGAATAAAACAAACGTATTATTTCATTAGAGATTAATGAAATACGCGAGTCCAAGCACTTTCGTGATGCTTAAACAAAAATCAATTATTATGTATCTGACTTATTCCATAAAAAAGGAAAACACAGTTGCACGACAGTTCAAGAATTTCACTTGATTCCATAGGGAAAGAAAAAATCTTTCGGAATTGATTTAAGTTATTTTGTAAGTTACAAATGTAAGAATTAATATAACAAATGTTAATGTATAAGTTATAAAATCAATTTGTGTTTATTTTGAAT
>NZ_JAYWDT010000136.1:0-7632 GCF_043779715.1 Flavobacterium sp. | reverse complement strand
CATTACCAATCGAGCAATTAAAAGCAATTGTAGCAAGTTATCCAAACGCAGATGATTATGTTTGGGCACAAGAAGAGCCTAAAAACATGGGAGCTTATAGTTTTATGTTAATGAATTTCGATTTCATAAAATGGAGATTGGCATCGCTAAAAGCATACGCAGCACCAGCGGCAGGAAGTTATACAAGAGCAAAACGCCGTCACGCTGATGCAATTAGAATGGTTTTTGACAAAGATTTGTTTCAATAGTTTTAGGAGCCAAGAACCTGCTGTACGTTGCAATCTTTTCTTTTTTAAAGAAAAAAAGAAAAGGATTTCCACTTCCATCAGGGCTAGAAAATAAAATACATTTAAAATATAAAAATTCATCATTTAAAATAAATATACAATGATTTTAGAAATGAAAGTCCCATCACCAGGGGAATCAATCAAAGAAGTTGAAATCGCAACTTGGTTAGTAAAAGATGGCGATTATGTAGAAAAAGACCAAGCTATTGCCGAAGTTGATTCGGACAAAGCAACACTAGAATTACCTGCAGAAGCTAGCGGAATTATTACGCTAAAAGCTGAAGAAGGTGATGCAGTTGCGGTTGGTGCTGTAGTTTGTCATATTGATACTGACGGTGTAAAACCATCTGGATCTGCGCCAGTTGCTGATGCAAAACCAGTTGCCGAAGCTCCAAAAGCGGAAGTAAAAGTAGAAGCTCCAAAAGTGGCTCCAGTAGCTGAGAAAACTTATGCTGCACAAACACCTTCGCCAGCGGCTAGAAAAATATTAGACGAAAAAAATATACAACCATCTGATGTTGTTGGAACAGGAAAAGCTGGAAGAATTACTACCGAAGATGCTGCAAACGCAGTACCTTCTATGGGAACGCCAACTGGTGGTTCTCGTGGTTCAGAACGTACAAAATTATCTATGTTGCGTCGTAAAGTTGCCGAAAGATTAGTAGCTGCTAAAAACGAAACTGCTATGTTAACTACGTTCAACGAAGTAAACATGACACCAATAAATAATATTCGTAACGAATACAAAGACGCGTTCAAAGCAAAACACAATGGTGTTGGTTTGGGCTACATGTCTTTCTTTACAAAAGCGGTAACTCGTGCTTTACAACTTTTTCCAGATGTCAATTCGATGATGGACGGAGATTATAAAGTGGCTTATGATTTTGCTGACATTTCGATTGCAGTTTCTGGACCAAAAGGTTTGATGGTTCCTGTTGTTAGAAATGCAGAATTATTGACTTTTAGAGGTGTTGAAGCTGAAATAAAACGTTTGGCTATTCGTGCTCGTGACGGACAAATTACTGTTGATGACATGACTGGTGGAACATTTACTATTACCAATGGTGGTGTTTTCGGAAGTATGTTATCTACACCAATTATCAATCCGCCGCAATCTGGAATTTTAGGAATGCATAACATTATCGAACGTCCAATTGCTGTAAATGGTCAAGTGGAAATTCACCCAATGATGTACGTAGCACTTTCTTATGATCACCGAATCATTGATGGTCGTGAGTCAGTTGGTTTCTTAGTTGCTGTAAAAGAAGCTTTAGAAAACCCATTAGAATTGCTTTTAGATAACAATCCTAAGAAAGCATTCGAATTATAGATTATTTCAAAATCTATTGATTTATATAAAAAACCCAAATTCTATTAATAGAATTTGGGTTTTTATTTTATGACATTGTTGATATCTAAAAAATTGCTTAAATTTTGTCATTCTGAGGAACGAAGAATCTAATAAAGTATAGTATCTAATGAGATTCTTCGTCCCTCAGAATGACAATATTGTCCATAAATATTTCAGTATTTTTAAAGATTAAAATGTCATTATAGAAAATAAAAAAATCCGCTTCTTTCGAAACGGATTCAGTTAAATTCTTTAAAAACTTATCTTCTATTCATATAAATAGAAATGTAGTACAACAATGTTGCAATAGATCCTAAAGCAGCAACTACATAAGTTCTTGCAGCCCATTTTAGCGAATCTTCTGCTCCAGCATATTCTGCAGGGTTAAGCATGTTTTTATTTTTTAACCAAGCCAACGCACGATTACTCGCATCATATTCTACTGGTAAGGTAACAATCGAAAATATGGTTGTTGCAGCAAAAATCACGATCCCTATTAATAATAATGATGGAAAAGTTCTAACCATAAGTATTCCTGCAAGTAATATCCATTGCATGTAAGTCGATGCAATATTTACCACGGGAACTAATTTTGACCTCATCGTTAGCCATTCGTAACCCACCGCATGTTGAACGGCGTGGCCACATTCGTGAGATGCAACCGCTGCTGCTGCTGCATTTCGTTGGTTATAAACCGCTTCACTTAGGTTTACGGTTTTGTCCGTTGGGTTGTAATGATCCGTTAGTTGTCCTGGTGTAGAAATCACTTTTACATCACGAATCCCATTATCTGCGAGCATTTTTTCGGCAATTTCTTGTCCTGACATTCCGTTTTGCAATTGCAATTTAGAATAGTATTCGAACTTGCTTTTTAGTCGTGAACTTACCAGCCAACTCGCGAGCATGATTACACCCATTAAAATCATTGAAGATAAACTATACATGTTTTTGTTTTTTTTAAAATTGAATTATAAAATTACATAATTAATATCAAATTATGAGCCAATTTTTTTGAATGTCATTTTGACGGAAATTTTTATTTATCCGACCAAGTTTATCACTTTCCCAGGAACAATAATCACTTTTTTAGGTGTGTTTCCGTCCAATTGTTTGATGGTTCTTTCGTCTTTCATGATAATTTCTTCGATTTGTGCTGGTGTTAAATCCAGAGGCAAATTGATAGTAAACTTCATTTTTCCGTTAAAAGAAACTGGATATTCTTTGTCACTTTCTACCAAATATTTTTCGTCGCAAATAGGGAAAGCTACTGTTGCAATAGATTCTGAATTTCCTAACTGATTCCATAATTCTTCCGCAATATGTGGTGCATAAGGCGAAAGTATAATAGCCAAAGGTTCTAGAATAGCTCTTTCGTGACAGTTTTGTGTTCCTAATTCGTTTACACAAATCATAAACTGCGAAACCGAAGTATTGAAAGAAAAATTCTCGATATCTTCTGTGACTTTTTTGATGGTTTTGTGTAACGATTTCAAACTGTCTTTCGATGGTTCGTTGTTAGTTACAATTAATCCATTATCATCAAAATACAAACGCCATAGTTTTTTTAGGAATCCGAAAACACCTGTAATTCCTGCAGTATTCCAAGGTTTTGATTGTTCTAGTGGTCCAAGAAACATTTCGTACAATCGCAACGTATCTGCTCCGTATTCTTCGCAAATATCATCTGGCGTTACTACATTATATTTAGATTTTGACATTTTTTCTACTTCTCGATCTGAAATGAATTTTTGATCTCCTAAATGTTGACTCATAGTAAATCCATTTACATCAATATAATCAGCAAAAAGAAAATCTTTGTGAAATCTTTCTAATTTTGACAAGTCAATTTCATTCGTTGTTCCAATTAAATAATCAATTGGAATTCTCAATTCATTAAAACTTAAAACATCAATAAAAAAATTCTCAAATGGGATGTTTAAATTAAATTTATCATTTAGAAATTTTTGAAGCATAAATTTAGGAGAACTTAAGCTTACATTATTATTGATTTTCTTATTTCTTATTTCTTTCTCTTCAGAAAATAAATCTGCTGAAATAAATATATTTCTTTTTTCTTTAATAAGTTTTTCAATTTCATTTTGAATTAAAGAAAATTCATCCTTACTCAAATCATTTATCCCTGTAAAAGTTATATCAAAATTTAATTTATAAACTACCGCACTATTTCCCAAAATCATTCCTTGATTAATCAATTTTTTGAATGGTTCTTCGGTGGGTGCATAACCTCTGTCTTTTAAGAATTTGTTCCAAAAACGAGAATATAGCAAATGTCCTGTAGCGTGTTCGCTTCCGCCAATGTACAAATCTACGCTTTCCCAATATTTAAGTGCTTCCGCCGATGCAAATTCGTTTTCGTTGTGTGCATCCATATAACGCATCCAATACCAAGAAGAACCAGCCCAACCTGGCATTGTGTTTAGTTCTAATGGGTGAATTGTAACGTTGTCAATATTTTCATTAAAATCGACTTCATTTGTTATAGTATTCCAAGCCCATTTAATAGAATTTCCTAATGGTGGTTGCCCGTCTTCAGTAGGAAGATATTTTTCTACTTCTGGTAAAGCAATTGGTAAATGTTTGGCATCAATCATTTGTGGTAAACCATTCACATAATAAACCGGAAATGGTTCTCCCCAATAACGCTGACGAGAGAAAACTGCATCACGCAAACGGTAATTCGTTTTTCCTTTTCCATGATGTATTTTTTCTAATTCAGTAATTACTTTTTTGGTTGCTTCTTTGTAATTTAATCCATTTAAGAAATCGGAATTGGCAATAATTACATTGTCTTTCGAGCCATACGCTTCGATAGCAATATCTACATTTTCGAAGATATTCTTCATTGGTAAATTAAAATGTTTTGCAAAAGCGTAATCTCTTTCGTCTCCACAAGGAACCGCCATTACAGCACCTGTTCCGTAACCTGCGAGTACATAATCGCCTATCCAAACAGGAATAAGTTCTTTTGTAAACGGATGTTCGGCATAAGCTCCGGTGAAAACACCCGAAATAGTTTTTACATCGGCCATACGCTCTCTTTCGGAACGTTTTGCCGTTTTTTCGATATAAGTTTCAATAGCTTCTTTTTGTTCTGGAGTTGTGATTTTTGACACCAATTCGTGTTCTGGTGCCAATGTCATAAACGTTACTCCAAAAATAGTATCGGGACGCGTTGTAAATACTTCAATATAGTCTAAAGTCGAAGGTCTAAAGTCTGAAAGATCTTCAGCACTTTCTACTTTTGACTTTGCTTCGCCAGTTCGCTTTTCAAGCTCGGGTTGACTTTTGACTTTAAAAGATACCATCGCTCCTACTGATTTTCCTATCCAGTTCCGTTGTGATTCTTTGATGCTTTCGCTCCAATCGATATCGTTTAGTCCTTGTAGCAAACGCTCTGCATAAGCAGAAATACGCATGCTCCATTGGGTCATTTCTTTGCGAATAACAGTATGTCCACCACGTTCGGAAACGCCATTTACGATTTCGTCGTTTGCTAAAACGGTTCCTAATCCTGGACACCAGTTGACTTCCGTTTCAGCCAAATAAGTTAATCGGTATTGCAATAGTATTTCTTGCTTTTTTTCTTCCGAGTAAAATCTCCAATCTGACGGGAAAAATATTTCGACATTATCGTCGCAAACTGCATGAACTGTTGCATTTCCGGCCATCTCAAAAATAGCTATCAAAGTTGAAATATCTTCGGCTTTGTCGGTCGATTTATTGTACCAGGAATTGAATAATTGGATAAAAATCCATTGGGTGTGTTTGTAATAATCGGCATTTGAGGTGCGGACTTCACGACTCCAATCGAATGAAAATCCTATTTTGTCTAGTTGCTCACGGTAGCGGGCAATGTTTTCTTTGGTAGTTTTGTCTGGATGCTGTCCTGTTTGAATAGCATATTGCTCAGCCGGAAGACCGAAAGAATCATATCCTTGTGGATGCAAAACATTGAATCCTTTGTGGCGTTTGAATCTTGCTACAATATCCGATGCGATATATCCTAGTGGGTGCCCAACGTGCAATCCTGCTCCTGACGGATAAGGAAACATATCTAAAACATAATATTTGGGTTTGTCTGACGTGTTGCTTGCTGCAAATGTTTGGTTGTCTGCCCAGTGTTTTTGCCATTTGGCATCGATTTCGTTTGGATTGTATTTCATTTTCTAAAAAGGTTCTGAGATTCTGAGATGCTAAGGCTCAGAGGTTTTGTAAAATTCTGACACAAAAATGATTTGCTTTTTAGCCCTGATGGAAGTGGAAATCCTTTTATTTTTTTCTTTAAAAAAACAAAAGATTGGAACAAACAGCAGGAATATGATTGGCAAAAATGCTCAAGTCATTCGCTTCAAGAAAATATTTTATTGCGACAAATTTACATTTATTATAAGAAAATGGAAAGTTTGAACGTTAATAACTTTAAATAAAGAAATTCTTTATTATTTTTACCCAATAATTTTATTTAGTATGAGTTCTTCTTTCGATAATTTTCAAAAACGTAGATTAATCACTTCTTATTTTTCGGTAGTGTTAAGTGTTTTCCTTGTATTGTTTTTACTGGGGATTTTGGGGTTTTTTATTATAAATTCTAAAAAATTGTCTGATGATTTCAGAGAAGGGATTGCCATGTCTGTTTATTTTAAAGATGAGGCGAAAGACACGACTTTGACCAACTTTAAAAACGAACTCAAAGCTTCGAAGTACGCAAAAACATTTACTTATGTGTCGAAAGATATTGCTGCTAAACAACATACTGATATTATTGGAGAAAATTTTCTAGAATTTTTAGGCATGAATCCTTTACAAAATTCTTTCGATATTCACCTAAGAGCAAATTATGTGGTGGCAGATAGTATTGCGAAAATTGAAAGTAAATTGCGTGAGAACACTTTGATTTCGGATATTGTTTACGACAAGCAATTGGTAAATATGGTAAACGACAATGTAAAAAAAGTAAGTTTGTGGATTCTTATCATCAGCGGACTTTTTTGTGTGATTGCAGTTTTACTTATAAATAGTTCGATGCGTTTGTCGATACATTCTAACCGATTTATCATAAAAACCATGCAAATGGTAGGCGCAACAAAATCATTTATCAGACAACCTTTTATTTGGCGTGGTGTAAAACTAGGAATGATTGGTGCGGGAATCGCTATTCTAGCTTTACTTGGTGTATTGTTTTATATCGATTCTAATTTTCCTAATCTTGGGATTTTTAATGATAAATTGACAATTACTGCTATATTGTTAGGTGTTTTTGGTACTGGTATTTTAATTACTTGGTTAAGCACTTATTTTGCAACACAACGATTTTTGAATTTAAGAACTGACGATTTATATTAAAAGTTGATTTGGTTAATCGTTAGAAAATAAAAAACATGGAAAACAAAGAACAAGGATTTCTTTTTGAAAAAGTAAACTATAAAATTTTATTAATCGGAATTGCAGTTATTGCAGTCGGGTTTATACTTATGTCTGGTGGCGGAAGCGATAATCCAGCAGTTTTTAATACAGAAATTTTTAGTTTTAGAAGAATACGATTAGCACCAACTATGGTTTTAATTGGTTTTGGGATTACGATTTATTCTATTTTAAAGAATCCGAAAAAAGATAATTAGATTGTTTACACTTCTTAGGTCGTTAGATTGAAATACATTTAACTCAAACTAAGAATTCGGAAAATCTAAAAATCTAAAAATCTAAAAAATGAATTACATACAAGCCATTATTCTTGCTATTATAGAAGGAATTACCGAATTTTTGCCTGTTTCCTCGACTGGACACATGATTATAGCAAGCTCTTTTTTTGGAATTGCTCACGAAGATTTTACCAAACTTTTTACCATTGTTATTCAATTAGGGGCGATACTTTCGGTGGTGGTTTTATATTTCAAAAGGTTTTTTCAAACTTTAGATTTCTATTTTAAATTATTAGTTGCTTTTATTCCAGCGGTAGTTTTAGGATTACTCTTC
>NZ_JAYWDT010000135.1:0-7656 GCF_043779715.1 Flavobacterium sp. | reverse complement strand
AAAATTTAAGCAAAACACAAATCCAAAAATTCATTAAACTAAAAAAGTCCAATCAGTTGAAAAACAACAATTCAAACATTTTAAAAACTATTGGTTTTATATTTTTTTCAAACAGCATTTTTGCTCAAGATCCAAGCAATCCCAAAGAGAACTTTTTCAGCCAACCCGGAATAATTATTACGGTTATTATTGTTTTGATTCCCATTTTATTAGCTGTAATTTTTTCGATGATAAAAGCAAATAATGCTATAAAAAACTACCTCAACAAAGGAAAAGAAGCTGAAGCTAGAGAATTTGCGACTCATATTGACGAGTTAGAGAATCAAGAAATAGAAGAAAATTTAGTAAAACGAGAATACGCATTAGATTATAATTTATCCAATAACGAACTTTCTGGAACCGAAAAAGCTGAAGACAAAAAGGGAATTCTAAACAACATTCGTGAAAAGCATGAAACACATTTTGTTTCTCTGAAAAAGAAAGCAGTTCGAAAACCAAGTTTAGAACCCCTCATTGCTAAATTGATTATTTGGTATTTTGGTTGTGCAACATTTTGGTTAATTATCGGAACTGGAATTGGCGAATATCTCGGAATTAAATTCGTAGCACCAGACATCGATCACGCGAGTTGGTTGAGTTTCGGACGATTGCGACCCGTGCACACTAATATTGTTTTTTGGGGTTGGGCATCTTTAGGAATGATTGGACTTGGATATTATGTTGTCCCAATAGTAAGTAATACCAAAATTTACAGCGTAAAACTCGGTTGGATTGCGTTAATCTTGACTAATTTAATGGTAATTCTAGGCACAATTTGTTTAATGTCTGGCATCAATAATGGCGGTGGCGAATTCCGTGAATACATTTGGCCAGTAATGGCATTCTTCGCTGTAGCCTTGATTTTAACGGTGGCCAATTTTATAATGACGGTCGCCAATCGAACGACAAAAGAAATTTATATCTCGAATTGGTACATCGTTTCTGCCATAATATTTACAATTATTGTTGCCCTAACTGCATATTTGCCTTTCTGGCAAGATGGCGTTTCCGAAACTATTGTTCAGGGCTATTTTATGCATTCTGGTGTTGGTATGTGGTTTACGCTTTATACTTTGGGATTACTGTATTATTTTATTCCGCAACAAATCAACAAACCAATTTATGCATATAGTTTAGGGATTTTAGCATTTTGGACACAAATAATTTTCTACACAATTATAGGAACACACCATTTTATTTTTGCACCTATCGCTTGGTGGTTGCAAACGGTCGCCATTGTTGGAAGCGCTGGAATGATTATTCCTGTATTCGCTGGAACCATCAATTTTGTAGCAACTTTCAAAGGAAATTGGCACAAAGTGACCACAAGTTATACCTTACCGTTTTTTCTGATGGCAGTCATTTATTACTTTTTAGTTTCAATGCAAGGTACAGCCGAAGCGTTTAAATTCACCAATTTATTGTGGCACTTTACAGATTTTACAGTTGCTCACGCACATTTAGGTTTTTACGGAATTATCACATTTACACTTTGGGGCGGAATGTATGTCGTAATGCCAAGATTAACTGGCAAAGAACCACCACAACATTTAGTTGGCGTACATTTTTGGTTGGCATTTATCGGATTATTATTTTATTCTGTCCCTCTATCAATTGGTGCAACCTTACGTGGTTTAATGTGGATGGATGGAAAGCCATTTATTGACAGCGTAGTTTTAATGTTTGATTTTTGGGTTTGGCGTGCCATCGGCGGAAGTTTAATGTTTATTTCCCATTTAATTTTTGCTTATAATTTTTACCGAATGACAACAAAAGAGGTTGAGGAATTAGATGTAAAAGAAGAAGCTTTCCGAATTTTAGATCAACAAAATAAATAATTTACAGCTATGAATATCTTCAACAATCACATCAGATTATACATCACAGCCGGACTTTTATTTGTATTGCTAACGTATTTAACGGTAATTATGCCCGCATTTCAAAATCAATATTCCAATATGCCTTTGCCTGGAACCAAACCACTTTCTGGTGATGCCAAAGCAGGAAAACTTATTTACATTGCCGAAGGTTGTGTAGGTTGCCACTCACAACAAGTGAGGAATGTCGAAATGGATAAAATGTTTGGTTCTCGTCCAGGAATGGCTGCCGATTATGCCAATATTGGACGCACCAGCATTTGGCAAAACACTGCAACATTAATGGGAACGGAACGAACTGGACCTGATTTAACCGATGTTGGAAACCGTCAAGCCAGTAAAGATTGGAATTTAATGCATTTATACCAACCGCGAAGCGTGGTCAAACAATCAATTATGCCATCCTATAAATGGCTTTTTGAAATCAAATTGAAACCATCAAAAAACGATGTAGTAGTCAGTATGCCAGACGAATTTCTAAACGGAAAACCTGGAAAATTAGTCGCTAAAAATGAAGCTTTACAATTGGTTGCCTACATTTTATCGCTCAAGCAAACGCCATTGCCAACAGGAACAATTCCACAAGAATTTTTATATAAAAAAGCAGTGGGCGACATTCTAAGTTCAAAAACTGGAGACAAAACCGTCGACGGAAAAGCGCTTTACCAAGCCAATTGTGCCGCCTGTCATCAAGCCAATGGCGAAGGTCTCAAAGGTGCATTTCCGCCATTGAAAGGAAGTCCTGTCGTGACTGGCGAAAACCTCGAATTGTACGTCGATATTATAATGAATGGCTACGATGCCAGAGCCGATTATGGCGTGATGGCGGCAGTTGGAAACAATATGAATTTCACCGAATTTGATGTTTCCGCCATCATAAATTACGAGCGAAATTCGTGGGGAAACAAAGGCAAAGAAGTAACGCCCGAAGAAATTAAAAAAATTATGGATTTTATAAAAATTAAAGTTTCCTCAGAGAATTAAACTCATCATTTTGTCATTTCGACAAAGGAGAATTGACAAATAACTCAAAAAATTAATATGATTTTTTAATTTGTTAAAATTAGTACTACCGAAGAATCGGAATGTGTCAAAAAATACATATTATGAAAAAAGCAATCACATTTCTATTCCTAATTCTTTTTGAAATCACAGCATTTGCCTGTCCTGTTTGCAAAAGAAACCAGCCCAAAGTCTTGCGTGGCATTGTTCACGGACCAGGACCAGAGAGTAATTGGGATTATGTAAGCATCGTTATCACAATTATTATTACAGTTTTTGCTTTAATTTATTCTGTAAAATGGCTTTTGAAACCAAATGAAAACAATCAAGATCATATTAAATATTCCATCTTTAAATAAATTAAAATGAAAAATAATAGTTCTGTTTTTATATTTCTAGATGAAGAAATACAACCATTTGGGGAATTTTCAGTTCCAATAAATTTTGAATTTGACACTACTAAATTGGTCGATGGCGAACACATTCTCAAAATTGTGAGCAAAGATCCAACAGGCAAAGAAGGCGTTCGTAAAATTCCATTTTTTGTAAGAAATGGTCCATCAATTGCAGTTGAAGGCATTGCTGAAAATGATACAGTCGATGGCATTATCCCAATAATGATAAACGCATACGGCAAAGGCGATCAAAAACAGTTTTTAATCGAAGGTAGCGAAACACCACAATCAACACCTGCTTGGTTTTGGGCGATAATCATTGGATTTATTGGGTTTGCCATTTATTATTTTATTGTAGAAATGACCAGAGGAAAATAATTGTTGTTAGTATCTATGAATATTACAACTTATACATAAAATTTAATAGTTTGTTTTTCATACAAAAAAACAAACTTTGATGGTTTAAAGTCTCATTTTCTTATATTAAAAAATAATTTTATGAAAAAAATACTTTTACCCTTACTATTGCTACTAATTTCTTGCACTTCAACAAAAATTGTTAGCAGTTGGTGCGAATCAAACAGGGAAACCAAGATTAATAATCTCAAAAAAGTTCTGGTTGTTTCATTATTCAAAAATGAAACCAGTCAACGCAAAGCTGAAGATCAAATAGTTGTTTATCTGCATGAAAAAGGGATACAATCTTACAACTATTTCAAATCTAATTTCAATTCGGTTAATGAAGAATCCATTCGCAATAAAATAAAAGAAGACGGTTTTGACTGTGCAGTAAGAATGAGATCGATTGATGTTGATAAAGTAAAGATTTACACACCTGATGAAACCAATTTTTATCCAATGTATTACAGATATTTTAGTGGTTATTATTTCAATAGATGGAATTATAGCTCAACACTAGGATTTTATACAACAACTAAAATTTTCACAGTTGAAACTAATGTGTTTTCAATCAAGGAAGACAAAATTATTTGGACAGCTTTGACCGACACTACCAATCTAGATCGCTTAAAAAATATGACTGACGAAATTGCCAAAGTGGTTTACAAACCATTAGTAAAAGACGGATTTTTCAATTAATAGTAATAAATCAGATGCAAAAAATAATTTTTATAGTGTTATTACTTTTAGTTTCTTGTAAAGACAAACTCGAGCAAACCAAACCAACAATTGGCGATGTAACCGAAAGCGTTTATGCATCCGGAATTATTAAATCTCAGAATCAATATACCGTTTTTTCGACCGTAAGTGGCATTCTTAAAAAAATTAATGTTGTTGCTGGACAAACGATTGCCAAAGATCAATTGTTGTTTGAATTGGAAAATGATAAAGCCCAATTAAACACCGAAAACGCAAGATTGACCTATCAATTAAGTCAAAATAACAACCGTTATATTCAAGATAAAATTGTCGAAATGGAAATAAAAGTTCAAATGTCACGAGATAAATTGGTGGTTGATAAATCTTTATTTGATAGAAATAATCGAATCAAGCAATACAATGGGATATCAGAAGTAGATTTTGAAAAAGTCGAATTGGCATACAAATCATCACAGCTAAATTTAAAAACTTCTCAGAAACAATTGTCACAACTCATAGCTCAATTAAAATTTGACCAAAATAAAAACAATATTTTATTGCAAATTGGTCAAAAAACACAAAATGATTTTCAAATTAAAAGTGCTTTTTCAGGTGAATTATTTGATGTTTTGGTAAAAGAAGGAACATTGATAACGCCACAAATTCAGTTGGCAATTATTGGTCAAAAAAACGCTTTTTTATTAGAACTAGAAGTGGATGAAAACGATATGGCTCGTGTAAAATTAAATCAGTCGGTTGTGATCACATTAGACAGTTATAAAAACCAAGTTTTTGATGCTAAAATAGATAAAATTTATCCGATTATGAATGAACAATCTCGAACTTTTAAAATTGAAGCACATTTTGTAAATCCACCTAAAAAATTGTATCCAAATCTTTCGGCCGAAGCCAATATTGTCATTCAAACTAAAAAAAATGCGATTACTATTCCGAAAGTTTATCTGCTAAAAGGCGATTCTATTCAAATTGGTAAAAAAGAAAAACGCAAAGTTAAAATTGGTATGTCAGATTATCAAAAAGTTGAAATTTTACAAGGTTTAAAAGCTGATGAAATAATTTATAAACCAAAATAATGAATTATAAACTGATTTTAAATATTGCCATTCATTTGCTTCGAGCCCGACTCAAACAAACTATTGTTGCAGCAGTTGGCGTGACTTTTAGTATATCAATGTTTATTGCTTTGGTTAGTTTTATGAATGGTTTAAACGATTTGTTAGATGGATTAATGCTTAACAAAACACCACATGTCCGATTATATAATGAAGTAAAACCATCGCAAAATCAACCCATTTCACTTTCTGAAAAGTATAAAAACAATGCTAATTTTGTCAATTCTATAAAACCAAAAGACAGAGGAAAATCTATTTATGACAGCAAAAAAATCATTGCGGATTTAAAACTCGACAAACGCATTATTGATGTTGCTGCCAAAATAAACACACCAGTTTTTTTTAATTCTGGCACCATAGAAATTGCAGGTGTCATTAATGGAATAGAAATTGAACCAGAAGAAAAATTATTTAAAATTTCAGAGAATGTTATTGACGGAAATATAGCTGATTTATCTCAAAATAACAGCATCATTATTGGTAAAGGTTTGGCAGAAAAAATGCTATTGGTTAAAGGTGATAAAATTAATATTACTTCATCACGAGGCAATTTAGTGATGCTAAAAGTAGTAGGGATGTCACAAACTGGTGTTGCCGAATACGATAATACATTCAGCTATACTTCGCTAGAAACGGCTCAAAAGTTATTAGATGAACCTACAAATTACATTACAGATATTCAAATAAAATTATTTGATATGAATTCGGCACCACAAGTTGCTAAAGAATTTTCAGAGAAATACAATACAGATGCCATAGATTATCAAACGGCTAACGCGCAATTTGAAACGGGAAGTTCAGTGAGAACTATTATTTCTTATGCTGTGGGATTGGTTTTATTATTGGTTGCTGGTTTCGGAATTTATAATATTCTAAACATGATGATTTACGAAAAAATGGATACAATTGCTATTTTAAAAGCCACTGGTTTTTCTGGTAATGATGTGAAATGGATTTTTATTTTGTTGTCCTTAATTATAGGTGTGGCTGGCGGATTATTTGGATTGTTGTTCGGATTTATTTTCTCGTCAATAATTAGTATTATTCCGTTTGAAACCCCTTCGTTGCCAACTATAAAAACGTATCCTATTAATTTCAATGGTATTTATTACATGATAAGTATGATTTTTGCGCTTTTTACAACCACAATTGCAGGATTATTTCCTGCATTAAAAGCCAGTAAAGTCGATCCAGTTGAAATTATAAGGGGAAAGTGAAAATGATTGTAGATTTTAGATTAGTTTTTTTTGATTTAAGATTTATAAAACTTATCCCTAATGGGTCAAAAAAATAAATTGTATGTTTTTAAATCTTAAAAATCAATTATAAAAAAAATGGAAAATAAAATTCTTGAAGCCATAAATATCTCAAAAACTTTTCATGAAACGATGGATGTAAAGATTTTAAAAGATATTAATTTTTCAATAAACAAAGGCGAATTTGCTTCGATAATGGGAAAATCTGGTTGTGGAAAATCAACTTTGTTGTACATTTTATCTACGATGGATAGTGAATTTGAAGGTGATTTAAAAGTCGATTCAGTTTCTATGAAAGACAAACCTGATGCTGAATTAGCAATTGTACGAAATGAAAAAATTGGATTTGTATTTCAGTTTCATTATTTGTTAAATGAATTTTCGGTTTTGCAAAACGTAATGTTACCTGGATTAAAACTGGCAAAATTGTCTAGCAAAGAAGTTGAAGTAAATGCGTACGAAAAACTTAAAGTTTTAGGAATTCAAGACAAAGCATTGAACAGTCCAAACAAATTATCTGGTGGAGAAAAACAGCGCGTTGCCATAGCTCGTGCTTTGATTAACAATCCATTGATAATTATGGGTGACGAACCAACAGGAAATTTAGACAAAAAAAATTCAGAAATAGTTTTCGAAGTTTTTAAAGAACTCGCTGAAGTATACAAACAATCTTTGCTGATTGTTACCCACGACAACGATTTTGCTAAACGAACACACAGAATTATCGAAATGGAAGATGGGAGAATTATTTTATAAAAATACCTTTTCAAATTTAAAAAACATGAAAACAACACTCATTATTCTGGGGATTATTTTATTGATTTTACTAATTGGTAAAATTAATTTTAAATTGAAA
>NZ_JAYWDT010000134.1:0-7657 GCF_043779715.1 Flavobacterium sp. | reverse complement strand
TTTATCGTTTTTGATTTAAAACAGCTTCTCTCACTTTTTTAAACAATTCTGACGAATATACAAAATCGACAACGGCTTCATTGTCGGTTCTAAAGATTTCTTCTTTGGTTCCTTGCCAAGCTTTCAGCCCGTTTTTTAAGAACAAAATATTCTCACCAATTTCCATCACCGAGTTCATATCATGCGTATTAATTACCGTTGTAATATTATATTCTTCGGTAATTTCGCCAATCAAATTATCAATCAAAATAGCAGTATTTGGATCTAAGCCAGAGTTAGGTTCGTCGCAAAATAAATATTTAGGATTGTTTACAATAGCACGAGCAATCGCCACACGTTTTTGCATTCCGCCCGAAATTTCAGAAGGTAATTTTTTGTGAGCATCAATAAGATTGACTCTTTTTAATACAAAATCGACACGATCTTGAATTTCCGATTTAGAATTGTTGGTAAACATTTTTAGAGGAAAACCTACATTTTCTGCTACCGTCATCGAATCGAATAAAGCACTTCCTTGAAAAACCATTCCAATTTCGGTACGTAATTCTCGTTTTTCATCGGCAGACAATTCGGAATATATTCTACCATCAAAGGAAATGGTTCCCACTTCTGGCGAATGAATTCCCAATAGGCTTTTTAGCAAAACTGTTTTTCCAGAACCACTTTGACCAATAATTAAATTGGTTTTTCCGGTTTCAAAAACAGTCGAAACTCCTTTTAAAACCTTGCTGTCTCCAAACGATTTCTCGATATTTTTTACTTCTATCATTAGGTTAAAAGTAGTTGCGTTAAAATATAATTCATCAAAATTATCATAACCGATGTCCAAACAAACGACACCGTACTTGCTTTTCCTACTTCGAGTGCGCCACCTTTCATATAATAACCGTGAAACGATGGGATTGTAGCCAGAATTAAAGCAAAAATTAATGTTTTTATGAAAGCATAAGTAATATGAAAAGGAATAAACTCTTTTTGAAGACCGTCTATAAATTCTGAACTACTCCCAAAACCTCCGTAAACACTGGCGATATAGCCGCCTAAAACACCTAAAAACATCGCAATTCCTATAAGAAACGGATATAATAACAACGCGATTAATTTTGGAAAAACAAGATAGTTCAAGGAGTTTACACCCATAACTTCTAGTGCGTCAATTTGTTCTGTAACGCGCATGGTTCCTATACTCGACGTGATAAATGAACCCATTTTTCCTGCCATAATGATAGAGATAAAAGTAGGAGCAAATTCTAAAATAATAGATTGTCTGGTCGCAAAACCAATAAGGTATTTAGGAATTAACGGATTGGTTAAGTTTAAAGCGGTTTGTATCGCTACAACACCACCTACGAAAAAGGAAATGAAAGCTACAATTCCGAGTGAACCAATAATTAAATCATCTATTTCCTTGAAGATAAGCGTTTTCATAACCGACCATTTGGTTTGTTTTTTGAAAACCTCTGCTATCATCAGAAAATATCTTCCGATTTGTGATAAATAACGAATTAACATCATAGTTTATAAATATAGGCGAAAATACAAAAATAGTTATGAGTTCGGATTGTGGTTTGTGATTATTTTGAATAGTGTACTTATGTTTTGTCATTATATGAAATGGAAGCACTCTAATAGTTTAACATAATAAACTGTAAATATTTTTGTAAAACTACTTTTTTTCATTTTTTAAACACTAACTTTATGACTATTAAATAGTTGTGTTTTGTATTAATTATTTTTCCTGTAGTTGAATATGAATTTACTCCTATTTAAAAGATAGGTAGTGCTAATTTAAAATCAAAAGATATGGAAGCAAATAAGCCATCATACAGTGAACTAGAGAATCAGTTGGTTGATTTAAAGGAAGAGTTGGTTAGGTTGTCTTTATTGTTAAGTCAAACTAATAAAGAATCGAAAGTAGTTTTGGATAGTTTGGAGATTGAAAAAACCAGTAAATCCCAATCTTTAAATTCAGAGCTGATTGAAGCGGTCTTGTACAAAATAAAAACTCCTTTGAATACCATCGCTGGACTGTCTAAGTTATTAATTGCAGATAAGTTGGATCTTGAAGAAAAAAATAATTTAGCTAAAATTATTGCGAATAGTTCCAATGAATTACAGGGCATTTTTTCGGAATACGAAAGTTATAATTCTTTCAAATTCGATAAAGCATCGATTGATAAGCAAAAGGTTTCGTTAAATGAATTACTAGATGATTTAAAAATAAAATTTGTAGATCAGGTTTTTCATAAAGGATTAAATTTCAGGTCTGTCAAAGGTTTGTCTAATGATGATGCTATTGTTTTGATTGATGGGATTATGATTACTCATATATTTACGAGTCTGCTCAATAATTCATTAAAATTTACCAACGAGGGTTTTATAGAAATGGGCTATCAATTGGTAAATAGTGAAATAAATTTTTATGTAAAAGACAGTGGTGTTGGTTTTGAGAAAAACTTAAAAGAAAAGATTTTAACTTCACAGCTCAAAATAGAAAAAGTTACCAATGAGGGTAATGAAGTTGGTCTAGGCCTTTCATCCGTGAAACATTATGTCGATTTGTTAGGAGGATCTTTAGAAGTTGAATCAGAGCTAGGCGCGGGAACGGCTTTTTGTTTTAAGGTGCCGTATGTTCCAGCACTTATCGAAGTAGCACCAGTAACGTCGAAAAAAATAATCAAAGTGTTAATTGCAGATGACGAAGAGGTTAGTTTTGTACTTCTTAAAAAATTGTTAGAAAAAGGACAAGTACAAGTCATAAGAGCTAAAAACGGGGAAGAAGCCTACGAGATATACAAAAAAAATCCAGACATCGATTTGATTTTAATGGATCTTCGTATGCCTCAAATTGATGGGTATGTTGCCGCTCAGCTCATTAAAAATGAAGCACCCGAAATTCCAATTATAGCACAATCTGCCTATTCATTGAAAGATGATAAAGAAAGTTACAAAAATGCTTTTGACGGCTATCTTTCTAAACCTGTAAATAAAAAAGAGTTTGAATTGGTAGTAAACAAATACATTGATGTGGCTCTATTAAATTAAGAAAAACTAATTTTCACAATAAAATTAGTAGTAATAAATCATCTTGACATAGTTCGAGATGATTTGTTTTTTTTTAGTTGTAAATGTAATTCGTAATTGACGCTTAGGTAAGATTAAAATAACTTTTCTTTCATTTTTTCCCAACGATAATTTCTAATAAATTTTGCTTGTTCGTGGGAAATTAACAAAGGTTTTTTTGCTGATTTTGCTTTCCAAAAACCTTTTATATAATCTAAAAAAAGAAGTGGTTTCTTTTTCATCATCGCTAGTTTAGCCGAAGCAATTGCGGTAATAATAAACCCATAACCTAAACTATAAAAAGCTTCACCCTGTTTGTATCGAGCGGTTTTGTTATAGTTTGCTCCTGTTGGTTTTAGGTGTTTTACTTTTAGTGATTGGTCGGTTACTACTTTCCAGTTGTAAAATTTACACAATAATTCATCGACCGTATCCCAACCCATCGCGGGTTTTAGTCCGCCAATTTGTTTGAATGTTTCTTTTCGGTAGGCTTTAAAAGCACCACGAATATGATCTTTATCGGTTAGGTTTTCTAAAATCCAATCATTATTTTTTTCGATGTAAGCAAATCCGCCAACCATTCCTATTGTGTCGTCAGATTTGAAATGATTGATAATAGTTTCGAAATAGTTTTTTGGAAAAATTAAATCTGCATCGGCTTTTACAATAAAATCGTAATCATTACCTACCGTTTCTAATCCTTTGTTAAAGGCTTGTATGACTTTGCTTCCTGGTAAATGTATCGCTTCCGAAGTTTTATTTACTAAAGTAATAGTTCTGTTTTTTTCGGCGAAAGCCAATGCGATTTCTGCTGTTTTGTCGGTCGAATTGTCATTAACAACCACAATTTTTGTAGGCAAAACAGTTTGCTCGATAATTGACTGTAAAGTCAAACTGAGAAATGATTCTTCGTTATGTGCAGGAATTATGATGTAATATTTCATTTTATACTAAACTCGAATACAAATATCCTTATTTTTGTAAGATAATAAAAATATTGGCTTTGAATAAAAAGGTTTTTGTCATCATTGTGACGTATAATGGATCGAAATGGATAGAAAAATGCATCAATTCTTTGTTGCATTCAACTTATCCTATCGATATTGTTGTTATCGATAATTGTTCTACTGATGATTCGATCGAACTTTTTAAACAATTTCCAGAAGTTCATCTCATTCAATCTAAAGAAAATCTAGGATTTGGAAAAGCCAATAATATTGGTATCGATTACGCTTTAAAAAATAATGCGGATTATGTTTTCTTACTCAATCAAGATACTTGGATTTTTGACGATACCATTTTAAATTTAGTTGCTGTTGTCCAAAAAAATTCTTCATTTGGAATTGTAAGTCCAATGCATTTTTCGGGCGATGAAAAAACGCTCGACGAAGGTTTTGTAACTTATTATAACAGAAAAATTGAAGTAAATTCGAATGAAAACATTGTAAATGTTTCTTTTGTAAATGCAGCAGCTTGGCTCGTTTCTAGTGCTTGTTTGCGAAAAGTTGGTGGTTTTGAACCACTTTTTGGACATTACGGAGAAGACAGGAATTACTGCGACCGTGTTTTGTATCATCAGTTTCAAATTGTAATTGCTGAAAATGCTAAAATATGCCACGACCGAAAAATTACGCGTAGTTTCAAAAAAGATCTAATCCAGTCGAAATACAGAATTTTATCACAGGTTTTGGATATAAATAACACTTTGTTCTCAAGTTACACCAATGCATTAAAATCGGTTTTTGGATTGCCAAAATATTTCAAAAAAAGTTATTCTTTTGCTTCTATTGTAAAGTTATTTTATAATTTGGCTATTTATTATGTACAGCTTGTTTTTAGAATGAGAATTATTAAAATATCTAGAAAAAAATCGATGACTTATGTCAAATAAAGTATCTGAAAAGCAAGCTTTTTTCTTTACCATAATTAACTATATTGGGATTGTTATTGGTGTGGTTTCTACACTTTTTATTTATCCAAATGACAAAGAATTACTCGGAATTTTCAGGTATATCGATGCGATTTCCTATGTTTTATTTCCTATAATTCTTCTAGGAGCATCGCAAGCATTGGTTAATTTTACACCAAAACTTGACGAATTACATAAAAAAAAGCTATTTAATTATAGTATTTTTTCTACACTAATTATAAGCAGTTCTATCCTCGGATTACTTTTTATAATTTCATTTATTCCGGCTTTTAAAGGAATGAAATATGTTTATATTGCCTTTCCCATTGCGTTATGTTTGGCATTTATAGAGTTATTCAAAAAACAAGCTACAATTATTCAGAAAATTGCAGTGCCCACATTTTTAGACAATATTATTCCCAAAATTTCGCTGCCCATTATTTTCTTATTGTTGTTGTACAATTATATAACATTCAGTCAGTCGGTTGTTTTTTATATTATTTCTTACGGGTTGATTCTTATTTTACTTGCGATTTACGTCTTTAAATATTTTAAACCTAAATTTAATTTAGACTTTAAATCACTTTTTAATGAAGTTTCTAAAAGAGATTATTATCAATTTTCGATGTATGCTTTTGCGGGAAGTTTAGGATCTGTTTTTGCTTTTAGGATTGATGCTTTAATGATTCCTAAATTTATCTCAATGGAAGCCAACGGAACATTTAGCATCGGCGTAACTTTAGCTTCAGCATTAGCGATTCCAGCAACTGGCGTTTTTGCGTTGTACGCGCCAATTATTTCCAATTATTTAAAAAATGATAATTTATCAGAATTAAATTTAAAGTACAAAGAAACCTCAAAGTTGCTTTTTTTTATTGGCGCACTTTTATACAGTTGTATTTTTCTTGGAATTGAAGATTTATTCATGCTTTTACCAACTCATGAAAAACTCATGACATCAATTCCTATCATTCTCATTTTAGGATTTAATGTTTTGGTGAATATGGGAACAGGTTTTAATGGCGAAATAATTACGTATTCAAAATATTATAAGTTCAATTTAATCGCCATTGCCATACTTATTGTGCTCAATGTGGGGTTAAATTTACTGTTTATACTTTATTTTAATTTCGGAATTGAAGCCGTCGCAGTAGCTTCTTTATTATCGATGGTGGTTTTCAATTTCGCTAAATTGTTATTTATTTACAAAAAATTCAAACTTTTTCCTTTCGATTACAACTATCTGAAATTGGTTTTAATTTTTGTAATAACTTTAGGGTTTGTTTGTTTTTTACCAAAATTAATCAACGAAATGTATACTTTAACGTATAAAGTTTCCTTGAGTCTAGCCCTAAATACTTTGATAATTTATAAACTAAAATTGGTTTACCAAGTTACACTTTGGATAAATAAAATTAGAAATTATACACGATAAACAATCGCGTTAATGTTCATTCCTGCGCCAACCGATGCGAAAATAATTACATCACCTTTGTTTATTTCTTGGTTTTCTATTTTCCCATTAACGAGTAAATCGTACAAAGTGGGTACTGTTGCCACGCTCGAATTTCCTAATTTATGAATACTCATTGGCATAATGCCTTCGGGTGTTTCTTGATTGTGAAGTTTAAAAAAACGATGAATTATTGCTTCGTCCATTTTTTCGTTCGCCTGATGAATTAAGACTTTTTTTACTTCCGAAATTGGAATTCCGCTTTCGTCGAGACAGTCTTTCATGGCTTTTGGTACTTCGTTCAGTGCAAATTCGTATATTTTTCGTCCTTGCATTTTGATGTAACGAACATCTTGATCAAGATTTTTGTTAAATGAATTACCAAAAAACAAATAATCAGCTTCATCAGTAGCAAAAGTTGCAGAAGCATGCGCTAATATTCCGCCGTCTTCATTTGTAGCTTCAATAATAGTTGCGCCTGCTCCGTCCGAATAAATCATGCTGTCTCTGTCGTGAATATCAACGACTCTCGATAACGTTTCGGCACCAATAACCAAACATTTTTTTGCCATTCCAGCCTTGATAAAAGCTTGCGCTTGAATAACACCTTCAACCCAGCCAGGACAACCAAACAAAAGGTCATAAGCGATACATTTTGGATTTTTTATTCTTAATTTTTGTTTCACTCTAGCTGCTAAACTTGGCACAGCATCACCTTGTATGGCACCTTGTTTTACATTACCAAAATTGTGCGCAAAAATAATATAATCTAAAGTTTCAGGATCAATCTTTGCTGTATCAATTGCTTTTTGGGCGGCAAAAAAGGCAATGTCCGATGTTACAAGGTTTGCATCTGCATAACGTCGTTCTTCAATACCAGTTATTTGTTTAAATTTATGAGCAATGACTTCGTTTGAAGCGTTAAAAGTACTTCCGTCTTCATTCAAAAACTGATGTTTGGCAAAATCTAAATTGGTTACGATTTGATTCGGAATATAGCTTCCCGACCCCGTTATCTTGATGTTCATTTTGTAGTAATTGGTTATGCTAAAGTATCAATAAAATATCCTTTTTTGATTAAAAAATTTAAAATTTAATTATTATTACAGAATATTCATTTAACATTATCTTAATTTATTGATAATATAAAAAATTATTTGTTTTGTTGTATGATTTTAATTTGCATTATGGTAGCAATACTCAAAGCTTGGGTTTTTATTTGCTCCGCTTTT
>NZ_JAYWDT010000133.1:0-17454 GCF_043779715.1 Flavobacterium sp. | reverse complement strand
GATAAAATTATTGCCGAAAAATACGATACAGGTTTTACAAAAAATTCTAAAATTTTGGGTTGGTCTATGACAAAAAGCATCACGGCTACTTATTTCGGAATTCTTCAAAAACAAGGAAAATTCAATATTAATAAACCCGCTCCAATTGCGGAATGGCAAAATGATGACCGCAAAAATATTACCACAAACGATTTGTTACACATGAATTCTGGATTAGAATGGGACGAAAATTATGATAAGATTTCAGATGCGACAAAAATGCTTTTTCAGGCAGAAGACATGACAAAATCTCAAGTCGTAAAACCAGCAAAATTTAAACCCAACACACATTGGAATTACTCTTCTGGAACGACAAACTTATTGTCTGGAATTTTAAGAAACCAGTTTAAAACACACCAAGAATATTTAGATTTTTGGTATTCAGCTTTAATTGATAAAATAGGAATGAACTCGATGGTTGTAGAAACTGATATGGCAGGAAATTATGTTGGCTCGTCATACGGTTGGGCAACCGCCCGTGATTGGTCGAAATTTGGTTTACTTTATTTACACAATGGAAACTGGAATGGTGAACAAATTTTTGATGAAAGTTGGGCAAAATATGTAGCCACACCAACTAATGATTCCGACGGAGTTTATGGTGCGCAATTTTGGCTAAATGCTGGCGGAAAATATCCAGATGCACCTAAAGATTTGTATTCCGCTAATGGTTTTCAAGGACAACATGTATTTATTATTCCATCGAAAGATATTGTTATTGTGAGAATGGGATTGAGTGAGGAATTTGATTTTAATGGAATGTTGAAAGGGATTTTAGGGAGTGTGAAATAGTTATTCATTGATAAAAAATAAAAAACCGCCTGACAGCGGTTTTTTTTATTTCAAACTAAGCATTCTTATTTAACGTGAATAATATAAGTTTTTATCAAAATATTACAACATAAACCTGTTTGAAGTTAATATCTTTGAAAGATATTTATGGTAATTAAATCGTTTAATTTACAATAATCTAAAAAAGACAAAACATGAATCTTAAAAGACTTTTTGGCGCTTTGCTGACTATTCTAGGAATAGGGGCGCTCATTTATGCTGCTGTAATCTTTACTGACACTTCAGGAAGCGAACGAGATATTAAATCACTTATTATATACGGAATCTTAGGAACTGTATTCTTCATTTCTGGTATTAGCTTGATTAGAACCACAAAAGACGAATCATAAATTACCTATTGATTCTGTTATTTATAAATCATAATATTACAGGTCAAATCCCATTTTTACGCCTAATTTATCGGCAATGATTCGGGCAATTTTACTTCTTAGTTCGGGAATTTTAATACTTCCCGTTACTTCGCTCGTAAAGGCGTACATCAATAATGCCTTTGCTTCTTTTTTAGGAATTCCGCGTTGTTGCATATAGAACATAGCGTTCTCGTCTAGTTGTCCTATGGTACAACCATGAGAACATTTTACATCATCTGCAAAAATTTCTAGTTGTGGTTTTGCATTAATGGTTGCTTTGTCGCTCAACAGAATATTATTATTTTTCTGGAAAGCATCGGTTTTTTGAGCTTCTCTTTCTACAAAAATCTTTCCGTTAAAAACTCCTGTTGATGAACCATCAAGAATGGTTTTGTAATTCTGATGACTTTCGCAGTTTGGTGTAGCGTGTTGTACTAATGTATAATGATCTACATGTTGTTTGTCACCAATAATAGTAACACCTTTCAGTGTAGAATCGATTCTTTCACCTTGATGGTAAAAATTCAAATTGTTTCTTGTAATGTTTCCACCAAAAGAAAAAGTATGAACTGAAACATGACTTTCTTGTTTTTGAGCGATGTATGTATTGTCAATCAAATTGGCAGTTTGTACATCATTTTGTATCTTGTAATAATCGACAATGGCACGTTTTTGGGCAAAAATTTCGGTAACAGAATTCGTTAAAACTGGATTGTCATTTAAACTTTGATGACGTTCGATGATTTGAACGTGAGCATTTTCGCCAACGATTACCAAATTACGAGGTTGCACCATCAGTGCTGCTTCCGAACCTGTTGAAAAATAAATAATTTCGATAGGTTTTTCGACCACTTTACTTTTTGGAATATTTATGTAAGCACCTTCGCTAGCAAAAGCAGTATTTAAAGAAGTTAAACTTTCTTCTTTACTGGCTATTTTGTTAAAATATTCGTCGATATACATTTTGTATTTCGGTTTGTTTAATCCCGATGACATCAAGCAAACATCTAAACCATCATGTGAGGTTGAAGATAAAAAAGAACTGAATATTCCGTCGATAAAAACTACTTTGTAAGTATCAATTTCGTGTAGAAAATATTTTTTTACCTCGGCAAATTCGATTGTGTTTTCCTTTTTTGGGAATACGCTAAAATCATTTTTTAAAATGGTATTTAGTGATGTATATTTCCAAGATTCTTCCTTTTTAGTTGGGAATCCTTTACTTTCAAAGTTTTTTATAGCTTGACTACGCACATCGTGAAGCTCTTGATGAAAATCTATTTTTTCTTCAAAAGCCATAAATGACGATAATAATTTTTCTTTCAATTCCATATTAGTTAACTTCTTGTTTTAACCAATCGTATCCTTTTTCTTCTAATTCAAGAGCCAACTCTTTTCCACCCGACTTTACGATTTTTCCATCATGAAGAACGTGTACAAAATCAGGAACTATATATTCTAACAAACGTTGGTAATGTGTTATTACAATTACTGCGTTGTCTTTGCTTTTTAGTTTGTTTACGCCGTTTGCAACGATACGTAAAGCATCAATATCAAGACCAGAATCCGTTTCGTCAAGGATTGCTAGTTTAGGTTCGAGCATTGCCATTTGAAAAATCTCGTTACGTTTTTTTTCTCCACCAGAAAATCCTTCGTTAAGAGAACGAGACAAAAATTTACGATCTATTTCTAATAATTCTGATTTTTCACGTATTAATTTCAACATCTCATTTGCTGGCATATCTTCTTGCCCTCTTGCTTTACGAGATTCGTTAATCGCTGTTTTCATGAAATTTGTTACCGAAACTCCTGGGATTTCTACAGGATATTGAAACGACAAGAAAACGCCTTTATGTGCTCTTTCTTCAGGAGCTAATTCAGAAATATCTTCTCCTTCTAAAAGAATTTCACCAGCCGTAACATTATAATTTTCGTTTCCAGCTATAATAGAAGAAAGTGTACTTTTTCCAGCACCATTTGGCCCCATTATAGCATGAACTTCGCCTGCTTTTACCTCAAGGTTTATTCCTTTTAATATTTCTTTGTCTTCAATCGAAGCGTGTAAATTTTTTATTGATAACATCATGTTGTTTTATATAAAGGCTAATTCTATTTTATCTGTTGTTGTAAATTGATCTGCATTAAAATGTTTGTCTCCAAGGTATTCCATTCCTAAATATTCTGCCGATTTTCGAAACGGAATATAAAAGTCGAAATCTATTTCATTATCGTGAGAATTTGAAAATACCGCTACTTTTTTTCCGCGAAGTAATCTTCCTGTTTCTTTTTCTATCCGAATTAAATCCGAAAGGCGATCAAAAAACACTTTCATAACACCACTCATACTATACCAATACACTGGAGTTGCAAAAACTAAAGTGTCATATTTTTCTATAATCGATTTAATAAGCGGTAAAAAATCATCTTCTCTGTTTTTACTTTCGTAATCATAATAAGATATTTGATAGTCATTCAAATTAACCACATCAAAATCATATTGTGAAGCAATCGCATCAACTATCTTGGTTGTATTTCCGTTGTTTCGTGACGATCCAACTATAATTACTTTCTTATTTTCCATTTCTTGATTATCCAACACTTCCTTCCAACGAAATCTCTAACAACTTCTGAGCTTCCACAGCAAATTCCATTGGCAATTTATTCAAAACCTCTTTACTAAAACCGTTTACAATTAATGCAATGGCTTTTTCGGTTGGAATTCCTCTTTGGTTGCAATAAAAAACTTGGTCTTCTCCAATTTTACTCGTCGTTGCTTCGTGTTCTATTTTGGCCGATGTATTTTTACTTTCGATGTACGGAAATGTATGTGCACCGCAATTATTTCCCATCAATAACGAGTCACATTGTGAAAAATTACGAGCATTATCAGCACCTGCACCAATTCTTACCAAACCACGGTAACTATTTTGTGATTTCCCTGCCGAAATTCCTTTAGAAATAATGGTAGACTTGGTATTTTTACCAATGTGAATCATCTTCGTTCCAGTATCTGCTTGTTGGAAATTGTTAGTCACTGCAATCGAGTAAAATTCTCCAATCGAATTATCTCCTTTTAAGATACATGATGGATATTTCCATGTCACTGCCGATCCAGTTTCGACTTGTGTCCAAGAAATTTTTGCATTTTTCTCACAAATTCCTCTTTTGGTTACAAAATTATAAACACCACCTTTTCCTTCTTTATTTCCTGGATACCAGTTTTGTACAGTCGAATATTTTATCTCAGCATCGTCTAAAGCAATTAGCTCGACAACTGCAGCGTGTAATTGATTTTCGTCACGACTTGGCGCGGTGCAACCTTCAAGATACGACACATAACTTCCTTCGTCCGCAATAAGAAGTGTTCTCTCAAATTGTCCAGTTCCGGCTTGATTAATTCTAAAATAAGTTGATAATTCCATCGGGCAACGAACACCTTTTGGAATATAACAGAAACTTCCATCAGAGAAAACTGCCGAATTTAATGCGGCATAAAAATTATCTCTTTGCGGTACAACTGTTCCTAAATATTTTTGAACTAATTCTGGAAATTCACGAATCGCTTCAGAAATTGGACAAAAAATTATTCCTTTTTCAGATAATGTTTTTTTGAAAGTTGTAGCTACCGAAACTGAATCGACAACAATATCCATTGCGACATTGTTCATCATTTTTTGTTCATCGATAGAAATTCCTAACTTTTTATACATTTCCAAAAGATCTGGATCTACATCATCTAATGTTTTGTTCGGATCTACTGCTTTTGGTGCCGAATAATAGGAAATTGCTTGAAAATCTGGTTTTGCATAATGCACATTTGCCCATTCTGGTTCTACCATTTCTTGCCAAGCACGAAAAGCTTCAATACGCCAATCGGTCATCCATTGTGGTTCTTCTTTTTTCAGAGAAATGGCACGAACTATATCTTCATTTAAACCAATAGGAAAAGTTTCTGATTCGATATCAGTGTAAAATCCGTACTCATACTCTTTATTTTCGAGTTCGATTTTTAAATCGTCTTCTGTGTATTTTGACATTTTTTATATTTAAAGATTGAAAAATTTAAAGATTGAAAAACCTTAAACCCTTAAATCATTTGCTTGTTTCTAATTTAGAATTCAAATACTTTATGAAATTTGAAATGTTTTGAGAAATTTAGATACCTGTATCATAACTAATTTGAATGTCATTCTGGTTGCAAAACCCTAATTCTCTTGATAATATTAACATATTTCTCACTTCTGCACAACTTCCTTTAGAATATTTTAAAAACCTTATGAATTGACGATTATTATTATATTCTGAACCTTCGGCAATATTATTTATTATTGAAACAACTGCTCTTTTCATTTGATATTTAAGACCAAACTCTTTTCAAAGTTTTATTATTTAACAATTCGAAAACTAATTTAGTTAAAAGAATAGATTTTTTATAAACTTCAAATTCTTCAAACGATTTAGTCATAATCTTTCAATTATTGAATTTTTAATCTTTCAATTACAGAGAGAAACTCTCTCCACATCCACAAGTTCTACTTGCATTTGGATTATTAAAAACAAATCCTTTTCCGTTTAATCCTCCAGAAAATTCTAAAATTGTTCCTGCTAAATAAAGAAAACTCTTTTTTTCGACAGCTATTTTTATATTATTATCTTCAAAAACTTTGTCGTTTTCTCCTATTTTTTTATCAAATGTTAAATCGTACGATAATCCTGAACAACCACCGCTTTTTACGCCCACGCGAACGTAATCTTGGGTAGCATCAAAACCATCATCTTTCATCATATCGACAATTTTTTTACTGGCAGACTCAGATACTTTGATCATTGTTATTTTGATTTTGTCTAAATTAACCACAAAGATAACTCATAAAATGCTTTTTACAAGTTTTACTAACATTTTTATAACTAATGACGGGATAGAAAAAGTCGATTCCATTTTTTAAATCTTAAAAAACATTTATATATTGCAAGCAAATTATAAACAACAATAAACAAACATTATGGAGCAGATTGAAAACTCTTTATCAAAATTAAAAAGCTATAAACTAGACTTTCAAGGAAATGGGAGCGACTTTTTTGGAATATTAATAGTCAATTGGCTTCTAACAATTGTTACACTTGGTTTTTATTATCCTTGGGCAAAAGCAAAAAAACTACAATATTTATATGGCGAAACTTCATTAAACGAAGATAGATTCGAGTTTCACGGAACTGGAAAAGAAATGTTTAAGGGTTTTATAAAAGCTATTGGTCTATTTGTCGTTTTATATGGGGTTTTGTTACTATTTGTGTATTTAGAAATGCCTGCAATGGGTCTTATATTCTTTTATTTAGCATTTTTTGCAGTACTTCCAGTTGCTATTCACGGATCGTATAAATACAGAATGTCTAGAACTTCTTGGAGAGGAATTCGTTTTGGATATAGAGGCGACAGAAACGAACTCGTAAAAAACTTTTTCAAATGGATAGGTTTAACGATTGTTACTCTTGGTATTTATGGCTCGTGGTTGGCAATGAATTTAAGAAGTTATGTTATTGGCAATATTAAATTTGGTGATATTGAAATGAAATATAAAGGTGATGGTGGAGATTATTTGTTAATGAATCTTAAAGGATATTTTCTAACTATTATTACTTTGGGTGTTTATATGTTTTGGTGGCAAAAGGATATGTTCGATTATTACATCAACAACTTAAGTTTGCATAAAGACGACGAAAAAATCGAATTAGAATCTACCGTAACTGGTGGTGAAATATTTCAATTAAGCATTGTAAATATTTTAATACTAATTTTTACACTGGGAATTGGTTCTGCTTGGGTTGAAATAAGAACTATGAAATATATTATGTCTAATGTTAATCTTGCGGGTACTATCGATTTAGATACTATAAAACAGACCGAAGAAAATTACAATGACGCTACTGGAGAAGATATCGAAGACATGCTCGATATGGATTTTGTAATGTAATATGATGATTATAAAAACTGCCGCAATTTATTTTGACGGAGAATCTTCGACTCCTCAGAATGTTGAATTCTTTTTAGATAAAAAGAAAGAAGTTTTTTATTTTGAAACTCAAAAAAAAGGGTGGATAAATTTGGGAATTAAAGAATCAGACTTTAAACAAAAGTCTGATTCTTTTGTTATTCAAAATAAAGAAGATGTGTCTAAAAGTATCATCGTAAAAGATCCCCTTTTTATAAATAACTTAAAAACATATCTCGAAGAAACAGGAAACGTGAATTGGTATCAAAAACTTATAAATCTAGGTTTCAAAGTTCATTCGACAATTGCTATAACGATTCTAGGTTTTATAGGTTTATCTTACTTATATATACTGCCTTACATTGCAGAAAAGGCAGTGGTTTTAGTTCCTGAAAGTTATGATACTAATTTAGGTGATCTAGTTTTCAAACAAAGTTTGATGACAAGCACCATTGATTCTGTAAAATCAGAAAAACTAAACCTATTTGCTAAAGAACTCAAGCTAAATAACAATAAAAATTTACATTTTACAGTCGTAAATTCGAATATTATAAATGCGTATGCCTTACCCAATGGAGACATTGTGGTTTTTTCTGGCATACTCGATGCAATGAAAGATTATGATGAACTTGTCGCATTGATAGGTCATGAAGTCTCACATGTAAACAACAGAGATTCCATGAAAATGTTATGCAGAAACTTATCTGGATACCTATTTGTCTCAGCAATTTTAGGCGACACCAATGGTGTTATGGCAGTAATAGGCGATAATGCAAACACATTACAATCACTTTCTTTTTCCAGAAAATTCGAACATCAGGCTGATGTAGAAGGTTTTCAGATATTAACCGCCAATCATGTTAACCCAAAAGGAATGTCAAATTTGTTTAAACGTTTGGAAGAAGACAAAAATGATTTTTCGATACCTGAATTTTTAAGTTCGCATCCAATAACAAACGAAAGAATAAATGATATTGATAAACTAATAAAATCTAAATCTTTTGTTGTTAAAGACAATCCGAAATTAAAAACCTTATTTCAAGAAATTAAGCAATAAAGAACTATTTTTATTGTTTATTTTAATCTTTCAATTAAAAAAATGAAACTCTACCCAATAGAAACAGGAAATTTTAAACTAGATGGTGGCGCAATGTTTGGCGTCGTGCCCAAAACCATTTGGAACAAAACCAATCCTGCGGACGAAAATAATTTAATAGATATTGCCGCAAGATGTCTTCTCATTGAAGATGGAAACCGATTAATTCTCATCGACACCGGAATGGGAAACAAACAATCCGATAAGTTTTTTGGTTATTATTCACTTTGGGGAAGTCATTCGTTAGACAAATCGTTAGCAAAATATGGTTTTTCTCGTGATGATATTACCGATGTTTTTATGACACACTTACATTTTGACCATTGTGGCGGAAGTATTATTTGGAACAAAGACAAAACAGGTTACGAAGTCGCTTTTAAAAACGCAAAATTTTGGACTAACGAAAACCACTGGGAATGGGCAACAAAGCCAAATAATCGCGAAAAAGCTTCTTTCCTGTCCGAAAATATTTTGCCAATGCAAGAAAGTGGGCAACTCAATTTTATTACCAAAGCAAATTCTGATTTTGAAATTGCTTCCGAATTAAATTTTGATGTTTTTTATGTAGATGGCCACACCGAAAAAATGATGATTCCACACATTAAATACCAAGATAAAACCATAGTTTTTTGTGCCGATTTAATTCCAACTGCGGGGCATTTGCCCTTGCCGTATGTAATGGGTTACGATACAAGACCACTTTTGACAATGCCTGAAAAATCAAAATTTCTAAACTCGGCCGCCGAAAATAATTATTATCTGTTTCTAGAACACGATGCACACAACGAAATCATTACTGTCGAAAAAACCGAAAAAGGAATTCGACTAAACGAGACTTTTTCCTGTCTAGAAATACTAACATAATGTTAAAAAATATAAATTTGTAACAAAAATTAAGACTTTTATACCAAAATATCGAACTAAATTATAATACTATGAGAATTTTAAAACCAATTTTAATTTCTGGAATAATCGCTTTTACATTGGCGAGCTGCGGTGGAACAAAAGCCGTAACGAGCACAAATGTTGCGAATATCGATAAAATGCCATTAAAAACAACGCCGATTTCTGAAGCCAATATGAAACGTTGGAGTCATTTTGATTTAGTAAAAGATACAGTCCCTGGAATGAGTGTTGATAAGGCTTATGCCGAATTGTTAAAAGGTAAAAAAGGAACAAAAATTATCGTTGCAGTGGTAGATTCTGGGATAGATATCGATCATGAAGATTTAAAAGGTGAAATTTGGACAAATTCAAAAGAAATTGCTGGCAACAAAAAAGACGATGACAACAATGGTTTTATTGATGATGTACATGGTTGGAATTTCCTTGGAGATGCCGATAACGAACAGTTAGAAATGACTCGTATTGTAAAAAAAGGAAATGATGGTTCTGCGCAGTTTCAAGCAGCTTCGGCAGAATTTGAAAGTAAAAAAGCAGAACTTGCGCCCCAAAAACAACAAGTAGACATGCTTCTTGGTGCTGATAAAGCAGTTAGAACTTTTCTGAAAAAGGATAATTTTACATTGGTAGATGTAAAAGCAATGCAAACTACCGATCCGACTTTGATGCAATACAAAGGAATGTTTACACAAATTTTGACTACAACACCAAAAGCAGAATTTGACAGCCAGATACAAGAATACAAAGACTATGTTTACGACCAATTGAACTATAATTTAAATACCGAATTTGACGGACGTAAAATTGTAGGAGACAATCCTAACGATATGAACGACAAAAAATACGGTAACAATAATGTAATTGGTCCTAAAAAAGAAGGAGCAAAACATGGAACGCACGTAGCAGGAATTATCGCTTCAGTTCGTGGAAACAACAAAGGTGGAGACGGAATAGCGTCAAACAATGTACAAATCATGGCAGTTCGTGCTGTTCCTAATGGTGACGAATATGACAAAGACATTGCACTTGCCATTCGTTATGCTGTAGATAATGGCGCAAAAGTAATAAACGGAAGTTTTGGAAAAAACTATTCTCCAAATAGACAATGGGTTTATGATGCTATAAAATATGCCGAATCTAAAGATGTATTATTCGTGCATGCTGCAGGAAATGATGCAAAAGACATAGACACAGCACCTAATTTTCCTAATGATGCCGATGGTGCAAACCCAGAATATGCAGATAATGTATTAACAATCGGGGCTTTAAATTATGAATATGGTACGTCACAAATGGCAAACTTCTCAAACTACGGAAAAGTAAATGTTGATATTTTTGCTCCAGGTGTAAAAATTTACGCAACAACACCAAAAAACACTTACGAATATTTGCAAGGAACTTCTATGGCATCGCCTAATGTTGCTGGAGTTGCTGCTTTAGTTCGTGCTTATTATCCAAGTTTAACAGCGTCGCAAGTAAAACATGTTATTATGGATTCTGGAACCTCGCTAACTAACTCGTTCAATTTAGCTGGAGCTGAAGGAATACAATCTAATTTAGAGTCTATTTCTAAAACAGGAAAAATTGTAAATGCTTATAATGCTTTGGTTTTAGCAGAAAAAATAGCTGCAAAAAAATAATTTTTATCTATTTTAAAATTTAAAACACAGCTTTCGCAGGAAATTATAAATCTGTGAAAACTGTGTTTTTTGTTAATACTATCAAATGAAAAAAATAATCTTACTTACGTTATTTAGTTTCGGGTCTGTTTTCGCTCAAAACAACCCAAATCCAGGTTATTGGCAACAAAAAGTTGACTATAAAATGGATGTTTCGATGGATGTAAAAACCTATCAATACAAAGGGAAACAAATTTTGGTTTATACAAATAATTCTCCCGACACGTTATACCGAGTATATTATCATTTGTTCAACAATGCTTTTCAGCCTAATAGCTGTATGGATGCTCGAATAAAATCGATAAAAGATCCTGACGGAAGAATGGTTACCAAAGTAAAAGTTGGAGATAAAGAAGTAAAAGAGAGCAGAATTTCAGCTTTGAAAGCGAATGAAATAGGATTTCTTAAAATTTCTAACTTAAAACAAGACGGAATCGAACTAAAAAATAAAGTAGTTAGTACGATCCTCGAAGTAGATTTGGCTAAGCCATTAATCCCACATACTTCGACTACCTTTTCATTAGATTTTGATGGTCAAGTTCCAATACAAATTCGTCGTTCAGGAAGAAATAACAAAGAAGGCGTAGAACTTTCGATGTCTCAATGGTATCCTAAAATGGCTGAATATGATTTTGAAGGATGGCAAGCCGATCCTTATATTGCAAGAGAATTTCATGGAGTATGGGGAAATTTTGATGTAAATATAACCATCGATAAAAATTATATTTTGGGTGGTTCTGGTTATTTGCAAAACCCAAATGGAATAGGATATAATTACCAAGATACTGGTGTTATTGTGAAGCTTCCGAAGAAACAAAAAACATTAACTTGGCATTTTATAGCGCCAAACGTGCATGATTTTACTTGGGCTGCGGACAAGAATTATATTCATGATAGATTAGTTACAAGTTTCGGAACGACTTTACATTTCTTATACAAAAACAACCCAAAAATTATTCAAAACTGGAAGAATTTACAGCCAAAAACAGCGCAGTTAATGGAAATTTACAACAAAATCGTTGGTAAATATCCTTATGAGCAATATTCTGTAATACAAGGTGGCGATGGCGGAATGGAATATGCGATGTGTACTTTGATTCTTGGCGAAGGAACTTTTGATGGTTTGCTAGGAGTAACAGCACACGAAATGGCACATTCTTGGTTTCAACACATTCTAGCTTCGAACGAAGCGAAAAATAGTTGGATGGACGAAGGTTTTACCTCATGGTTAGAAAACTATGGTCTAAACGAAATTGCAGAGAAAAAACAAGAAAATCCTCATGCCGATTCCTATGCTGCTTATGCTTCCTTAGTAAAATCTGGCAAAGAACAACCACAAACAACACACGCAGATCGTTATGACGAAAACCGTCCGTATAGCATTCAGGCATATAGCAAAGGAAATATTTTCTTATCACAATTGGAATACATCATTGGTAAAGAAAACTTTATGAAAACGCTAAAACGTTATTATGCAGATTATAAGTTTACACATCCTACGCCAAACGACATTAAACATACGGCCGAAAAAGTCTCAGGAGCAAACCTTGATTGGTACCTAAACGACTGGACAAAAACCACAAACACGATAGATTACGGAATCAAATCGGTAGAAGATTCTGGAGAGAACACCAAAGTAACTCTCGAAAGAATTGGTAGAATGCCCATGCCACTCGATATTTTAGTTACTTATGAAGACGGAAGTCAAGAAAGTTTTTATATTCCACAAACGTTAATGCGTTGGACAAAAGAAAACCAAAATCCAACAATAAAAAGAACTGTTCTTGAAGGTTGGGATTGGGCTTATCCTACATTCGATTTTAAAATTGATACAAAATCATCAATAAAAAACATCACGATTGATCCAAGCGGACTCATGGCCGATGTGAATAGAGAAAATAATATTTTTAAGAAATAATTTTGTGAAATTTATATATTTTTTACTTATTTCGGCTTCAATATTTGCACAAAACAAAAGTATTGAAGCCAAAATAACAACTATAACTTCCAGCGATTCCAATCCTAAAAAGCGAGAGTTTACCATAAATTATCAAATAGAAAACCTGACAAACAATCCAGTTTCATTTTTTCTCAGACCAAATACATTGATTGCAAATGCGGCAGGCTCGATGACTTTGTTTCCCATTTACAAAATATACACAAATGAGGTTTTTATTCCGCTTGATGGTCCTTTTTTTGAAAAACAAGGTATCGATTGGGAAACAAAACTTGAAGGTTTCAAGGATTACACCACTCCCAAAGCAAAAGAAATAATTAAAAAATTGGTTGAAGAATTTAGAGAAAAAAGCCAGCTGATTGTAGAAAACTATACAAAAAATGGAGGGAAAAGTACGGATGAAAATTGGATTTTAGAGAACCATCATTTGCTAGAATCTAAAATCACTTTAAATCCAAAAGAAATGAAATCCTTTGTCATCAAAACATCTTGGAACAGAGAGCGCTATTTTAAAGAAGATGATTTAGAATATTATCTGGACGAAAAAGACAATTACTTATTTGAATTGGTTCTAGACTTGAAAAAAACATCTTTTAAAGACCAATTATCGGAAGATGAGTATTTAAAAATAAAAAATGACATTAATTTTATTGAAGGAATATTTACTACAAATAAAGTAGAGATAGATTTTAAAGAGAAAACTTAACTTTCTGGAGCCAATTCGATTTCCAGTCCATCTATATCAGCTGTAATTTGAATTTGACAACCCAAGCGGCTATTTTCTTTTACATTATAAGCTTCCCAAAGCATAGCATCTTCATCTTCGCTTTTTTCAGGGATTTCAACATCATTTAGAACATAACATTGGCAAGAAGCGCACATTGCCATACCGCCACAAATTCCTATCGTTCCCTCGGGAGCAAGTTCGTACATGCGCACTAACTCCATGATATTCATATTCATATCTGTTGGCGCTTGTACTTGGTGTGTTATTCCTTCTCGATCGATGATTTTTATGGTAATGTCTTGCATTATTTTTATTTTTTTTACAAAAGTATAAATTATTAGATAAAAACAATATATTTGGAAAATATTGGGGGATTAGCTCATTTGGCTAGAGCGCTTGCCTGGCAGGCAAGAGGTGGTCGGTTCGAATCCGATATTCTCCACTATAAAACCAAAAAACCAAACCAAAAGCAAAACGCCTTAACTATAAGTTGAGGCGTTTTCGTTATTTATAATTTGTTCCGATTCATCTAATAGTAAAATTATTTTGTCTGATATAGCAATCATTTTTTTGTGTTTTTCTTCAGCTTTTTGTATTTCTCCTTTTGTTTTTAGGTCTAAAATTTCTTTAACTAAATGATGTAATTTCTCATGCAATGATTCTATTTTTTGTACAGATTCCATGTGACCATACTTTTTCTTCCCATCGCTATAATACCATTTTCCAAAATCGCTATCACGGTGCGAAATCGCTTGGTTTTGGGTTAAGCTTCCGGCTCCATCGAAAAAGTGACGTATTTTATATTTCCATTTTAAGTGCTTCAATTTTGCATCAATAAAATCTGTGTTAAAGATTTCTTTTTGGTGTTTGTTACTTTTAGAATTTGTGTTTATAAAGTTAGCCAGCTCTTTTGATGAAGAATCTAAATCACCAATTTCAGTTTTTATGATGTCTAATAACTCATTTATTTCTATTCGATTAGAATCTTCATCTATCAAATCTATGACGCCAATAATATTGCTTAGTGGTTTCCTGAAATGATGCGAATTTTTGAATGCTAATTCTTCAAATTGGGCGATATAATTGGCATTTTGAAATTCATTCTCTTTTATTTCGGTAATATCGTGTCCTATTGATAGTATTTCGACAACTTCTTTATTGGCATCAAAAAACGCAATTTCGTCCCATTTTATCCATCTTTTTTGTTTTAAGGCGTTTTCTCTTAGAATAACTATGCTTATTTTCGGATTTGCATAGGATATAGAATCGAATAATTTTAAATAAAACTCATCAACATTTTCAGGTTCTAACGTTCTATAATTTGTTCCTATAAAATAGTCCTTGTCTTTGCCGAAAAAATTATAAAAAGCTTTATTTACATACTTTCTGTTTCCGTATTTATCTGTAATAGATATTAAATCTGTTTGGTTTTCTAACAACAAACTAAATCTTTTTTCGCTTTTTGATAGTTTATCTACTGCCTTTTTTTCTTTCTCTTCTGCTATTTTTTTATCCGTAATATCTGCAGAAATAGTTAAGAATTTGGTGATGCTTTCGTTAGAATCTTTAACAGGAATAATGGAAGAAAGAATCCAAAAATCACTTCCGTTTTTAGTTTTAATATTCGACTCTCCTCGCCAAACTTCTCCCGAAATAATTGTTCTATTTATATTTTCATAAAATTCTTGGTCATGATAATCGGACTTCAAAATATTTATATTTTCTCCCAAAAGCTCTTCTCTGGTGTAGTCTGTCTTTTCGAGATATAAATCGTTTATTTTTAAAATTTTTCCTTCAAAATCGGTAACAATCGAACTTAAATTATCGTTTATCGCCATCTGATAAGAGTATAATTCCTCGCTAGATTTTTTTACCAAAAAATCCAGTTTTTTATTAAAATCAAACAACTCGCTATTTGCCGATTTTAGTTTTTCATCTGTTTCTTTCTGGCTTTCAAGAAAAGAGTTTAGTTTTTGAAAATTTTTATCTAATTTTTTTGAAATAGATAAGCTAATATCTACATTTATCATAGCTAGAGAAAACACCATTACTGCTGTTGTATAAGCCAATATGGTGTTTATAATAAAATAGTTTACTCTTTCATTAGGCACAAAAGGAGTTACCAAATCATAATATACATAAGTGAAATATAGCAACGAACAAACAATCATGGTTGTATATCTCATTCTTCTTTCTCTAAATATAGAAACACTACCACTTGCCAATGCAATATATAGTAATTGAGCGCCTGTTCTTCTGGTATAAAAAGCCCAAATGGTAATTACGATTAGAACTCCAAATAAAGTAATATTACGAGCTATTTTATACTTTTTTTTGTAATTAAAAAATAAGGTGCAAAGTGATACTGGTAAAATAATTAAACCTATATGCGGATTGCTAAAATTTAATAAGAGATAAGTTATTGTTACGCATATACTTCCAAAAATTATTAATATAGAAATTGCATTTAATGTTGCTATACGCTGCCTTTCCAGATAATGCAAATTATCTTTACGGCCTATGTTTAGAACATCTTTCCATTTTTGTTTAAGGTAATTTATCATTAAAAATTGTCTCTAATAATTTTTATAACAAGTAAACGATTTTAAAACAAAAAAGCGATTTCTTTTTACAAAAATCGCTTAAGTGTTTATTATATTCGACAAAATTACATTTCGGCAGTAACTTTATTTGCGTTTCGTCTGTCACGCAACCAATATTTAGTTCTCTTAACTAGATAGAACATTACTGGAACCATAACCAGTGTTAAAATCGTGGCGTAACTTAACCCAAAAATAATAGTCCAAGCTAATGGTCCCCAGAAAATTACGTTATCTCCACCCATAAAAATATGTGGATTCAGATTAGTAATTAAAGAGAAAAAGTCAAAATTTAATCCGATTGCTAACGGAATTAATCCTAAAATAGCGGTTAAAGCTGTTAGTAATACGGGACGTAAACGTGATTTTCCGCTTTCAATAATGACTTCTTTTATTTCTTCTAAAGTTAAATCGTCGTGACTTTGTAGTTTGTTATCTATTACTTTTTTATCTAATAAAAGCACGAAGAAGTCCATTAATACAATTCCGTTTTTTACAACAATTCCTGCCAGTGAGATAATTCCCATCATGGTCATTAAGATCACGAAATCCATATTGGCAATCACATATCCGTAGAAAACACCACTAAAACTTAGTATAACAGTAAACAAAATTACCATTGTTTTTGAAACCGAATTAAACTGTAATACAATAATAATTGTAATTCCTGCCAATGCCAAAAAGAGTGCATACATCAAGAAACTTGCGTTTTTTCCTTGCTCTTCTTGAACTCCAGAAAACGAATACGTTACCGTTTTTGGTAATTGATAATCTTTCAGATTTACTTCAATATTTTTTGTAATCTCATCGCCATTATAACCTGTCAGGACGTTAGAATAAATCGTCATGATTCGTTTTTGATTTTTACGTTTAATCTGATTGTAAGTAGTTGTTTTCTCTGTTTTAGAAACAGCCGAAATTGGCACTTGCACTATTTGTCCGTTGTTCTGATTACGAAAAGTTAGAGATTGGTTAAACAACACACTTTCGTTCTTGCGCTGATCATCTTGCATACGCATTGTGATGTTGTAATCGTCATCACCTTCTTTGTATGTAGAAATTTCTTGACCATATACCGAACGACGCAAATTGAAACCCAATTGTCCTGTCGAAACACCCAAACTTCCTGCGCTAACTCTATCTACTTTTACCTCTAGCTCTGGACTTTGCTTGTTTACATCGACGCTCAAACGTTCTATTCCGGGAATATTTTTTGCATTAATAAAAGCAATCATTTTGTCCGCTTCTTTGAGCATTACAT
>NZ_JAYWDT010000132.1:0-7717 GCF_043779715.1 Flavobacterium sp. | reverse complement strand
CTGGCGGTCCTGCAGCATCCTTTTCGACAGTTACAGTAGCTCCTGCAATGGCTTTTACTTTACCTCGAATTTCTTCAAGAATATCGGAAGTATTGATTCCTTTTCTAAATTTGAATTCCGAAAAATTGACTGTTACTTTACCTTTATACGGCGTTTCTGAAGCTGAACCAGCATCTACATTTGGATTTCCTGCACCAACACCAACCTGAGAAACGATAGATTCTGCCAAGTAATTTTTGTTGGTTGTAGGATCAACATATTTACTTAGAATCGAAATAACTTGTTTTTCGACAAATAAGGTTGCTTTATTGGTTTTCCCAATATCTGTTCCTTGCGGATATTCGATATAAGTAATAACCTGATTTGGAATATTATCTGGGAAAAACAATACTTTTCTTGGGAAAATTCCCAGCAATATAAATGAGAAAAACAACATTCCTATTATAGTTCCTAAAGCAATCCAAGCTCTTTTTCCTGTAAGGATTTTAGATAAAAAGCTTTTATACTTTTCTTCCATTCTTGGGAAAAAACTATGTTGAAAATCTTGTGTCCATTGGTATAATTTTATTTTGTATAACCACATTAATCCTAATGAGATTATGGCTAAATGCCCAATAGCTTTTGCTATTTTAGAATCGTAAATATTTCCTAATAGCACAAAAATAACAGCTACAATGGTAAATATTATAGAATAAGTTTTTGCCGATTTTTTAGATACATTTTTATCCTCAATATCCATAGAACCACCCGTCATCGCAGCATTTACAACCATTGCCACAAATAAAGAAGCTGATAAAGTTACGGTTAATGTAATTGGGAAATATTTCATAAATTTACCCATAGTTCCAGGCCATAACGCAAATGGTAAAAACGCCATTAATGTTGTTGCTGTTGATGAAATTACAGGCCAAGCGATTTCTCCAATTCCAATTTTAGAAGCATCAATACGGTTCATACCTTTTTTCATATTGGCAAATACATTATCGACGACGACAATTCCGTCATCGACCAGCATTCCTAATCCCATAACCAAACCGAAAAGAACCATCGTGTTTAGCGTTAATCCAAATGCCGAAAGTATGGTAAATGCCATTAGCATTGATAACGGAATTGCTGCTCCAACAAATAATGAATTTCGTAATCCCATCGTAAACATTAATACAATCATAACCAACACAATTCCGAAGATAATGTGGTTAGAAAGTTCGTCTACTTGGTGTTCTACACGAGAAGATTGGTCGTTAGAAAGGTCTAATTTCAAGTCCTTTGGTAAATAAGCTTCTTTTGCTTTTTCTAATTTTTCTTTCACTTGCTCGATGGCAGAAATCATGTTTTGGTTAGAACGTTTTTTTACGGTAAGCATCACAACTTCGGTTCCTTTTTCGCGAGCATAAGTTGTTTTTTCTTTTTCTTTAAAACTTACAACTGCAATATCTTTTAGGTAAACTGTTCCTCCGTAAGATTTTACGATTACGTTTTCTAGTTCTTTAGGATCTTTAATTTCCCCAACAATTCTGATGTTATTTCGTGAACCTTGAGAGATTAAATTTCCTCCAGAAAGTGTCATATTTTCGTATTTGACTGCATTCTGAATTTCATCAAAACTAACTTGTGCTGCTGTCATTTTGAAAATATCGACAGCAATTTCTACTTCTTTATCATCTACACCAAGAATATCAACTTTTTTTACTTCTGGAATTTCTTCGATATCATCTTGAAGTAATTCGCCGAATTTTTTTAGTTGTTGCGTGGTATAATTTCCTTGCAGATTAATGTTCAAAATAGGCACTTCTTCCGAAATATTCAATTCGAAAACATTAGGTTCTACTTTACTTCCATTGTCAAGATTTGGCCAATCGGTATCAGCTTTTATAACATCAACTTTGTCTTTAATTTTAGTTTTCGCTTCTTCTACCGAAACTTTATCGGCAAATTCGACAATAATCATTCCGTAATCTTGAAAAGAACTTGAGGTAATTTTCTCGACACCAGTAATGTTTTTAATTTCTTTTTCGAGTGGTTTTACTATTAGTTTCTCGACATCTTCGGCAGAGTTTCCAGGGAAAACTGATGAGATATAAATTTTGTTTTCAATAATTTCAGGGAAATCCTCGCGAGGCATTGTAACGTAGGCGATAATACCCGTTACAACGATAAGTAAAGTTAGGATATATACTGTAACGCGATTATCGACAGCCCAACTTGATATGCTAAATTCGTGGTTTTTGTGTTCCATATTTTTTTTGTTTAAAAAAAGTTTAGAAGGTTTAGAAAAGGGTTTAGGAGGTTTAGAAAAATGTTTAGGCGTTTAGTATTAAACTAAACATTAAACCTTCTAAGCTTCTAAACTTTTTAATTGTGCTTTATACAATGCATTAAGCATATATGTTACTTCTTCTATTTCCTTTCTTATTAATTTGTAATTTTCTTCGGTTATATACTCTAATTCTAATGATATTATGGTTTGATTTAATAGTTCTAACGCCGAACTATATGAAATTTCTGTAAATCTTGCTTTGTCTTTTGCAGAATGCCTTCCAGAGCCTTCTGCAATATTTGATGCTATTGAAACACTACATCTTCTCATCTGACTTGTCATTCCAAACAATTCTTCTTTAGGGAAATTTTTAGTCCATTTGTAAATTATAACTGCTAGCTGTTTCGATTTTTGCCAAACAATTAATTTTTCAAAAGAAAATGTTTTCATATTTGTAAAAGTTTAGAAATGTTTTAGTTTTTAGATGTTTTAGTTTTTAGACTTTGGAAAAGATTAACAAACTAGAAAATTTATTGATTTAATTATAAACTAAACTTTTAAACATTTCTAAACCTTTTAACCTTTATTTAAAAATTAAGTTTTGTACCTTCTTGAATTGTATTAATTCCTTCGGTAACGATTACATCGGTTGTTTTTACACCTGATAAAATTTCGGTAACATTTTCTGATGATTGGCCGGTTGTTACGACTACTTTTTTAGCCACAGCTGTTTTTCCGTTCACGTTATTAGCGATGTAAACAAATTTTGTTCCGTCACCATTAGATTGTATTGTGTTTGTTGGAACCACAATCGCATTTTTCTTAGTGTAATCGATAATTTGAAGTTTTGCAACTTGGTTAGGACGCAATAAATTTCCTGGATTAGGCACCGAAACTTCTATTCCGAAACTTCTATTGGCAGGATTAATATTGTTTCCTACTTGACGAACTCTTCCTTGGTATGTTTTTCCTAAACTTGTTAAAGAAACATTAACCAAAGAACCAACTTTTAATTTCCCGATATACGTTTCTGGAACTTCTGTCGAAACATACATATTAGATAAGTTGACAATTCGCATTAATCCTTGTGGGCTTGGAGCAACAACTTGTCCACGTTCTACAAAAACAGCATCGATAACTCCTGTAAATGGTGCTTTTATTAATGTTTTAGACAATTGAGCTTTCATTTGTAAAACCGATTTTTGTAATCCAATCATTTGCGTTTGTGCCTGCAAAAACTGAATTTCTGAACCAATTTTTTGATCCCAAAGATTTTTTTGACGCTCGAATGTTGTTTTTGCCAATGCGTATTGGTTTTCTATCGATGCTAATTGTTGGCTCATTCCGCCATCATCTGTTCTTCCTAAAACTTGTCCTTTTCCTACTCTTTGGCCAGCAATAACGTTTAGAGAAACTAATGTTCCAGGCATTTCTGGCTGTACCAAAATATTTTCTTTTGTGTTTACATTTCCTTGCACTTCAAGATAATGGTTGAAAACGGTGTCTTTTACTGTTAATACAGAAACCAATGCTTCTTGATCAGTTTTGACATCTAAAGTGGCTAGTGCCGCATCTATTTTAGAAATTTCTGCTTGTAATAAGTCTCTTTTTGCTTTAATATTGGCAACATTTTTTGTTTCGATTAGTGCATCGGTTGTTGCTGTATTTTCATTTCCTCCACATGAAATCAATAGGATTGATGCTGTAAAAATTAAGATTATCTTTTTCATTTTATATAATTGTTTGATTATTTTCTGTTTATTAATTTCTCTAAAGTTGCTTTTTTATTGATCACATCGACCATCGATTGAAGATAGGTTTGTTGCGCCGTGTACAATTGTCGTTGGGCTTCGCTAAGATTAAAACTGGTTGACAATCCTTCTTTAAACTTAACTTGCTGTTTGGTTTCGATTCTTTCGGCAAGCTTCAAATTGTTTTTATTTGTTGCAAACTCTTCGATGGTAAATTCGTAATCGCTTTTAGATTTTTCGAATTGAAGTTTTAAGGTTTGCTCTGTTTCTGTAAGTTTGGTTGTTGCTTGTTCTAATGCAATTTTTGCTTGTTGTTTTCTTGCACTACTTCCCAAACTGCTAAATATAGGCACATTTAAACTCACACCGAGATTGGCAAAATTATTCCATTTTTGGTCTTTCGAGAAAAAATTAAATTTATTTTCGAAAGCATTATAACCATAATTTAATGCTGCTCCTAAAGAAGGAAGTTCTTTGCTTTTCTCATACTTTAGCAATAATCTTTTGCTTTCTTGCAAATTTTCACCTATTTGATAATCTATATTATTGGTTGCTTTAAATTCTTCTTGAAGCAATAATAAATCGACATTTTTTTGTGTTAGTTCATCTAGTTTTTCTGTTAATATTAATTCGTTATCTAGATTAATTCCTAAAATAAGTTTCAACATATTTACAGCAATTGTTTTCTGACGCTTTACATTTGCCAAAGCACTGTTTACCGATGCTAATGTTATTTGCAGTTGTTCTACATTTTCTTCTTCTATCAAACCATTTTTAAAAATTTGTTTGGTATCCGACAGTGTTTTTTCGAGAACAACTTTGTTTTTTTCAAAAATCAAAATGCTTTCGTCTGCAAGAAGTACGTTTCCGTAGGAATTAATAACAATTTCTTTAATTTCTTGATTGGTTTTTAACTTGGCATTTTCGGATATTTTCAAATATACTTTTGCCGATTGTAGTCCTACTAAATAAGAACCATCAAAAAGTAATTGACTTAATGTTACTCCAGCATTTGCGCTATGTCTTGTTCCAAAAGCAATGGTAGAAACCGAACCTGGCTCACCACCAAAAGCACCACCACCAGTAACTCCTTGTTTTGTGTATTGTAAGTTGTTTAAGTAACTAACCGTTCCGTTTATTTGCGGCAAACCTATTGTAGTTGTTTCCCATTTTCTGTGTTTTGCAGCTTCTATATCTCTATTTGCATTTATTGCTGAATAGTTGTTTTGAGTTGCATGTTCTATTGCTTGTTGTAAAGTAAAAGAATAGCTTTCTTTTTTGTCTTGAGCTTGCAAAATTGATGCAAACAAGAACAAAGCTAATATCAGTTTGTTTTTCATAGATTGATGATTATATAAGGGTTGATAGTTGTTTTTCAAGTTCTGTAATTCCTTTTGGAGTTGCAATTGCTCTTGTGTGATATTCTAAAGCATATAACTCTAGCTTTAATGCTTCACTTTCTTTTTGTGTTGTTTCGTTTATTGAAAAAATTAGTGTGTAATAGAATTTGACATAAGTCTCGACATCAAGATTCTCTCTGTAAAGACCTTGTTCGATTCCTTTTATAATATTCTGAGTAAAAACCGTATTACAATCTTCTATTTCATTAGCCATCATTTTTTGATATATTTCAGGATAATGCTTTTTTAATTGAAATAGTGGCGAAGTATCTAATGATTGAAACATCTCTTTAAACATTTTACGGATTTCGAAATTCTCCTCTATTGCATTAAAATTTTTAGCAACAATTTCATCAATTATTTTATGAATATTCTGATGTATTATTTCTGTTCCTTCAGCGATTAAAACTTCTTTATTAGAAAAAAATTTATAAATCGTTTTTTTAGAAATACACATCTCGCAGGCAATGTCATCCATAGTTACGCTCTTGAAACCAAGTTTCAGGAACATATCTGTCGCGGTTTTAATGATTTTCTCTTTCATTTTATTTTAAATTTCTGGTGCAAATGTAAAAAGGAAACTTTAGATACCAAAATAGTTTCCAAAGTATTTACATAAATTTAACATTAATTAATTTTACTTAAAAATTCTAAATTGGCATTTATAGTTATCTCTTGTCCAATCATTATGCCGTTGGATTGACTAAATGAATTATAGTATAAGCCAAAATCTTTGCGGTTTATTTTTCCAATAACTTCAAATATTGCTTTTGAGATGCCGTTGTAAGTTTCTAAATCAATTAATACAGCATCAAGTTCTACAATTTTGGTAACATTATTTATGGTTAAATATCCTTTTATAAAATTGATATTAGCATTCACTTTCTCGAATGAAGTCGACTTAAAACTGATGATTGGATTTTGTGTTGTGTCAAACAAATCTTTCAATTGAAAGTTCGTTTCCATTTTTTCTAATTTTCCACTTTTTTGGTTTACATCAATTTCAAATTCTACTGATGCATCTTCCAATTCATCATTTTTAACATTAATAGAACCTTTAAACTTATTTATTGAACTTGCTAAATAAGCAATTATTGAATGTCTGGCTCTAAGTATAACATCTGATTGACGAGAATCTATGTCCCAATTTGCTGCTGTCATGATTAATTTTTTTAAGTTTTTAGTTAAATCACTTCTTGTAATAGTTAATTAGAAAATTCCCACCATTTTGGAAATACTTTTTTTTCGTTTAGCATTACTTTTTCTCCTATTAATGGCGTGATTAAATGAATATTTGTTGCTTCAGAAAGTTCTGTTATTTTTGACAAAGGCTCATTCCAATCATGATTAGCCAACACAAATTTTGATGAATGAACAGGAAATAATGCTTTTGTATTGAGATCAATTGCAGCTTGAATCACTTCGTTTGGTGTCATGTGAATGTATTTCCAACTTTTATCATATTGTCCGTTTTCTAGAAAAGCCAAATCAAATGGTCCAAATTGTTTTCCTATTTCGACAAAATGATTGTCATATCCGCTATCACCACCAATAAATAGGTTTGATGTTGGAGTTTTTAATACAAATGACACCCAAAGGGCTTTGTTTCTTATAAAACTTCTCCCTGAAAAATGCCTTGCTGGAACCGTACTCACTTCAAATCCATCATCAAGAGTAAAGGTTTCATTCCAATCTTTTTCAATAATTTTATTGGAATCAAAACCCCAATGTTCAAAATGAGCCCCAGTTCCTAACCCACAAACAATGTTTTTTATTTTGGACTTCAACTTCATGATGGTTTTATAATCAAGATGATCCCAATGATCGTGCGAGATAAACAGGTAGTCTATTTCAGGAAAATCATCTGTTGTATAATTAGATGTTCCTTCAAAAGCTTTATTTGTAAAAGAAAGCGGTGAAGCCGAACCGCTAAGAACAGGATCAACTAATACTTTCTTTCCATCAATTTGTATAAAATAAGACGAATGCCCAAACCAAACAACCACATTTTCTAATGGGTCTAGCTCTAGTAAATTGATTTTGGTAGATGGAATAATTTGATTTGGTTTTTTGAATTCATTTTTATTAAATAAAAACTCTTTCATAATAGAAAAAAAGGAAGCACCTTCTGTTAAATCTGGTGTATGACTAAGATTTTGAAATTTACCATTCTTATAATTAGGAGATTTTTTTATTAATTCTAATCTATTTCCACTTGGTGTTTTCCCAAATTGAGCCTGTTGAACAAATAGGTAAATTATCGCAATGAATACCAAAATTATAGTTAATGTAATTATCATTGTTTTATT
>NZ_JAYWDT010000131.1:0-17552 GCF_043779715.1 Flavobacterium sp. | reverse complement strand
CCCATAGCGCCAATAATATCGCCTTGTTTTACTTTTTGGCCTTTTTGGCCTTTAATGCTTCCTTGTTTTAAATGCCCAAGCCAGCTGAATTCGCCATTTTGATGGTCTATAATAATGTAATTTCCACCATAAGCTTTTTCGTATTTTAAGATTTCGGCTTCACTGATGGTACGATTGTCAGCAACTCCATCTTTTGCATCGGCAATGATTCCATCTCCGGTTGCGTAAATTGGCGTTCCAAATCCATAGTAATCGTTATTGTCATCGGCAAAATCATCGTACCAATCTATATTGATTTTTTGTTTTCCTTTATACATTGTGCCTTTTTCATCAACCACTACAAAATCGTAACCATAACGCTGGAAATTCATTGTCGTTCCTCTTTTGATAAATAAAGAATCGGTGTAATCAAAACGTCTGTGGTGTGAGTTGTAATCGTGTGCATCCCAAACAAGAAGTCGGCCTTTTACGGGTGGAATCAAATTGGTTTTTGTCTGATAAAATTCCGGAAAAACATCAATAGAAACGATATCATTCTCTTTTCCGTCTTCTGTTTGGAAAGAAAATTCATAATGGAGTTTGTGCAACGGTACCTCAATATTAAATTCCGGAAACGGATTGAAAAGTAATTTGTTTCTATGCGCTTCAACTGGTTTTGTTAGAATCAGTTCTAAACTTTCCCGGCTATAGACATTAACATAATCGCGTTTAGCTAATTTGTTGTTTTCATCAAACACAGAAACTTCGACTGCGTTCAAAATGGTATTTCTATTGCTTTTGTTTTCAATAAGAAAATCAAAATTCAAATACTTGTTGTTTTGGTCTTTTTCGTAATATACTTTTCCGGGTTTTACCGTAATGGTTATGTTGGTGTTGGTTTGAGCAAATGAGGCCTGTAAAAAAAGACAAGCTAAAAGAATATATTTAGTCATGTTATATTTGGTTTTAATTTAAAAGGGAAAACCCGTCTCGTTTGTGACGGACGGGCTTGAAATTATCTTATTTCCTGATTCAAAATTAAATCTAAGTATAAATTTATTTTGTCTTTTAGTTCTTTTCTTGGGGTAATAAAATCTAAGAAACCGTGTTCTAAGACAAATTCGGCAGTTTGAAATCCTTCTGGTAAATCTTTTCCAGTTGTGTCTTTTACAACACGAGGACCTGCAAAACCTATTAAAGCACCTGGTTCAGAAATATTTACATCACCAAGCATGGCATAAGAAGCGGTTGTTCCTCCAGTTGTTGGATCAGTACATAACGAGATGTAAGGAATTTTTGCTTCGGCAAGTTGTGCTAGTTTTGCTGAGGTTTTTGCTAATTGCATTAATGAATAAGCAGCTTCCATCATACGAGCTCCACCTGATTTTGAAATCATAACAAATGGAATGTTATTTTCGATAGAATGATTTATTCCTCTCGCGATTTTTTCTCCTACAACAGCTCCCATAGAACCACCAATAAAGGCAAAATCCATACAACAAACTACTAAGTCACGCCCTTTCGATTTACCAACGGCAGTACGAACAGCATCTTTTAGTTTAGTTTTGTGCATGACATCTACCAAACGGTCAGCATATTTTTTTGTATCTACAAATCCTAGTGGATCTTTAGATGTCATATTAGCATCAAGCTCCGTAAATTCGTTATTGTCAAACAATATCTGAAAATATTCGGCGCTTCCTATACGAACATGAAAATCATCTTCTGGACTTACCCAAAGGTTTCTTGCTAGCTCATCGGCATCAACAATTTTTCCTGTAGGAGATTTGTACCAAAGTCCTTTTGGTACATCCATTTTATCTTCGGTAGCTGTAGTAATTCCTTTTTCTTTTCTTTTAAACCAACTCATAATTCTAATGGATAATGGGTAATTGACAATGAATAATTATTAACTGTCAATTATCAATTGTTAATTTATAATGTATTTACGTTATTCAAATCGGCAAATGCCTGTTCTAATCTTGTATTGAAAGTTATTTCGCCTTCACGAAGCCATTTTCTTGGATCGTAGTGTTTTTTGTTTGGAGATTCTGCTCCTTCTGGGTTTCCTATTTGGGTTTTTAGATAATCGATATTTTTTACCATATAGTCACGAATTCCTTCGGTAAAAGCGAATTGTAAATCGGTGTCAATATTCATTTTTATAACACCATAGTCTATTGCTTCTCTAATTTCTTCGAGGGTAGAACCTGAACCACCATGAAAAACAAAATCGACTGGATTTACGCCTGTATTGAATTTATTTTGGACATAATCTTGAGAATTTTTCAAAATTTTTGGAGTCAATTTTACATTCCCAGGTTTGTAAACACCGTGCACGTTCCCAAAAGCTGCTGCGATGGTAAAACGAGGAGATATTTTCATTAGTTCTTCGTATGCGTAAGCTACTTCTTCTGGCTGGGTGTATAATTTCGAGCTATCTACATCCGAGTTATCTACACCATCTTCTTCGCCACCAGTAATCCCTAATTCAATTTCTAAAGTCATTCCTATTTTACTCATTCGAGCTAAATAAGTTTTACAAATTTCGATATTTTCTTCGATTGGCTCTTCAGACAAATCGATCATGTGAGAAGAATATAAAGGTTTTCCTGTTTCGGCAAAATGTTTTTCGGAGGCATCAAGCAAACCGTCTATCCAAGGTAATAATTTTTTTGCACAATGGTCAGTATGAAGAATCACGGTTGCACCATAAGCTTCCGCTAAAGTATGTATGTGTTTTGCACCAGCTATTCCACCAGCGATTGCTGATTTTTCGTTTGTATTAGATAATCCTTTACCAGCATTAAATTGCGCTCCTCCATTAGAAAATTGAATAATCACAGGTGCATTTAGTTTTGCAGCGGTTTCTATCACGCAATTTATGGTGTCTGAACCTACAACATTTACGGCAGGCAATGCAAACCCTTTTTGTTTCGCATAATTAAAAATTTCCTGGACCTGATCTCCTGTAGCTACGCCTGATTTTATATTATGCGCCATTTTTTTAATTTTTAAAGATTTACAAAATTACAAATTTACTTTTAGAACGGATAGTTTATACCAATATTTAGTACAGCTTTACTCAAATTTAATTCTTTAAACCATCTTTGAGTTTCTGGTTTTGCGGGATTATAGGTTTTGAAACCAAAGTCCAGTCGAAGCAAAAAGAATTTGAAATCATATCTAAATCCAAATCCTGTTCCTAAGGCTAAACTTTTTAGCGAAGAAAACCCAGAAAAAACTTTAGTTTCATCGGTTTCATTGTCTAAAACATTCCAAATATTACCACAATCGGCAAAAAGTGCTCCGTTTAAATTTCCAAATATTTTATATCTGAACTCGGCATTTAACGCAATTTTCATATTGGCTTCGTTAAAATCATTTAGCCCTCCAGAACTTCCGGGGCCTAAACTATAAGATTGCCATGCTCTATTATCATTAGATCCTCCAGCAAAATAACTTCTTGCAAAAGGAACGGATTCGGAATTTCCGTAAGGAATGGCTATCCCAAAAAAGCTTCGTACCGCAAATATTTTCCCGTTTGTTAAATCCCAGTTTTTTACATAATCGAATTCCCCTTTTATGTATTGCGAATATTGTAATCCGAAAACATTTCTGGTTCCGTCACTATTTTTAGGTTCTTTAGCAAGGTTAGATGCTATCGAAAGTAAGTTTCCTGCACTTTCTAATTTTCCTCTAAAGCTATAAAATTCTTTATCGAAAAAATCAGATTTTGAATCTTTTGAATAGCCAAAATTTGCTGCAAAAATTAAATTGTTTTCGGTTAATCGGTCTTTTCGTTCTTTGATGCTTTTTATCGATTTATAATCGGTTGTCGATGGCGTTAAAAGAGGATATTGATTGGCTAGGACACTATTAATAAAATTATCGGCACCACCATCTTCTTTGCTAAGGTCGATATTGTTATTGTTGTATATTTTTGCTAAGCTGTTTAGTCGATTATAGGTGGAACTGTATACATTAAAATAGTTGCCAATATTAATGTTTTTTACATACTGAATGTTTACTAAATCGAACTTTGCCGTTGTGTTTTTCTTTGGGATCCAATTATAATTTATCGCTGCAGTTAAATTCTCTTTATCTAAACCAATATTTGTTTGTTTTGCAAAACCAATGCTAATAATACTGGAAGGCAACATGCTTTTAGAAATAATTTTATCTGTTCTGAAGGGAAGAAATATTCTAGGGAAATTTAATCTCATGTCAGCTCCGACTTCTGAGATATTAAAAAATCTGTTTTCTGCAATTGTAGGATCAGTTGAAGAGCCAATATTGCCATGAAACCCTATTTGTAATGTTTCGGCACCTCTAAAAATATTACGTATAGAAACAGCCGAGCCTCCCGTTATTCCAAAAATTTGAATGTTAGATCTCGTAAAGTCGGCATTGGCATCAAAATGAAATTTTGTTTTCGATGTCAAATAAATGTTTGCCTTAAGTGTTTGTGTTATTGTATCTTCAACGTATTGAATGTTTGGGTAATTAAAAACTTGGAGGTTGCTTAATGATCGCAATGTTAGCGTTCTCTTATCATCATTATACAAACTATCTTTTTGTATGAAAACAGCATCGGCAATTGCTTTAGGTCTGTATCTTAATTTGTTTACACTATAGAGATTAAAATTTTTATAAGTTGCACTATCTGCAATCTGCATTTTATTTTTTGTAGTATTATCGTCTGTGAAAATATTAACCTGACTTATACGATATATTTTATAGGGTTTCGATTGAGTAGAATCACCAATCTTGACAACTTTATCAGTAATGTTTAGTTTTACAGGTGCTTTGTGATTTGGATTTAAAGTGTCAACTTCAAAGTTTACGCTTTGTTGCTGAAAATAATACACACCATGATTTCTAAAATAATTAGTAATTCGAGAACGTTCGTTGCTAAAGTTATCTACTTTATATTGTTGTCCTTTTTTGATATAAGATTTAGATTTAGAAAGCAAATACAACGAATCTAGTGCTGGTGTTTCAATTTCGTGAGAAATAGTATCTAAAAAAGTAGGCTCTCCAGTAGTTACTGAATAATTTATATTACCTCGTTTTTTTTCTTGATAATTTGCAGTGAATTTAGCATTAGCATCAAAAAAGCCTTCATTAAAATAGTAAGCTTTTAATCGTTTTATAGATCGTTTTGCTTTTAATGTGTCAATAATTACTGGAGGTTCGCCAGTTCGTCTCAAAAAACTATGCCAGCCAGAATACCAAAAAGATTGCCCTAATCTATCAACCTGTTTTTTAGAAAGCCATTTTGCTTTTCGTTTGTACTTTGCTGGATTTGCTGTGTATTTAGCTCTAAAAATAGAGTCAGTATTGTTCTTAGCAAGATTAAACATATTCAAACGCAACTTATAGCCAAAAATAGAAGTATTGGGTTGCTGTACTAATTGTGAAACGATATCTTCTTCGGAATTTTTTTTGCCGTTTACAAGAATTTCATTTTTAAGCAGAAGGTGTTTATCAGCAGGAACTTTTTTTACCACATTACATGCAGTAATAAGTGCCACAATTAGAATAAATAATGATATTTTTGTAGTAATATTGCTCAAACGATTCTGAAATTTACTTCAAAAATACACTTTTTTATGGTTAGTAAAAACCAAATAAAACTTATAACGAGTTTAGTTCAAAAAAAATACCGAAAACAACACCAATTATTTTTTGCCGAAGGCACAAAAGTGATTCAGGAATTGTTGCAATCTAATTTCGAATTAGAACATTTATATATTACAAAGCCTATTTTTACTGATGTTTCAGAGTCAAAAAAAACAATAGTTTCTGATTCCGATTTAAAAAAAATAACGGCATTAACCACTGCAAATGATTGTTTGGCAGTTTTTAGGATCCCGAATGAAAAACAAATTGAGAATAACGGATTGATAGTAGCGCTAGACGACATTCGTGATCCTGGAAATTTAGGAACAATAATACGTTTGTGCGATTGGTTTGGAATTTCTCAAATTGTTTGCTCCGAGCAAACTGTCGATGTCTATAATCCTAAAGTAGTACAAGCTACAATGGGTTCTATCGCTAGAGTAAATATTACTTATTTAGATTTAGATTCCTATTTAACAGATGCGAAAACAGAGGTTTTTGGTACTTTTATGGATGGCGAAAATATTTATAAAACACAATTGCCTACTTCTGGAATTATAGTTTTGGGTAACGAAGCCAACGGAATTTCTAAAATAATAGAAGAAAAAGTAACGCAAAAAATCGCTATTCCTCGTTTTGGGAACCTGCAACTTACCGAAAGTCTTAATGTGGCAACAGCAATAGCAATTGTTTTGAGCGAATTTAAGAGAAGTTGCTAATGGAAAGCAAAGTTTATAAAAACACCTCGAGTTGCCATTTTATCTATATTTCCTGTCCAAGGACTGTTTGGGTCATTGTCCGGAATTAATTCGTTTTTCATCCCAAAAACGCCCCTTATAGAAGGTGAAAATTTAAAATATTCAAAATATAAATCTATTCCAAGACCCATTTCGTAATTATTTGCCTTTTTTACCATTCTGAATCTATTGCTCGAATTGTCATCTGGGGAATCTGCATTACTTGACAAATTTATATCCGACGAAATTCCGCCAAGCACATAAGGCCTAATATTTCCAATCCTTTTTGATGAAAATTTTAGTAATAATGGAAAATGAATATAGGTAGATTTTACTTCACGAAGTGCATCAACATTATCAGTAATGTGCGGAAAACGCAAATTTCTCTGACCATAATACAAACCAGGCTCAAATCGCAAATCGATATATTCTGTTAGACGCAAATTGGTTATTAATCCAACATTAAAACCAGTCTGACTATCTACAATAATATCTTCGTCGTCGTATTTTTTGTCTATTTTAAAATCATAATTATTGAAACCTAGATAAAAACCAAAATGCACTCTTTGCTTATCGAAATTTTCAAGATTTACAAGCGCTTTTTTCGCAAACATACTTCTGCTAAAAACCTGAGCGTTACTAACGGTTGAAGTTATGATTAGTAATGTTAATAAGAGTTTTTTACTCATTGTGAATCTTATTTTTTAGAAGCTGAATATATTGTTGCTACGCCAAATGTTTGCGGTAAATGCTTTACATCTATAAACCCAATATTTTGTAAAATATTGTTTAGTTTTTCTCCGTAAGGAAAAATAGAAGCTGAATCCGATAAATATTGATATGCTACTTTGTCTTTAGAAAACATTTTGCCAATAATAGGCAAGATATTTTTAGTATAAAAACGGTAACCTTGTTTGAAAGGAAATTTCTCAGGAACAGATGTTTCTAAAATAACAAAAATACCATTTGGTTTCAATACACGTAGTATTTCGGCAAGTCCAATTTCTATATTTTCGAAATTTCTAATACCGAAAGCAACTGTTACTGCATCGAAAGCATTATCATCAAAAGGAATTTTTTCTGAATCGCCTAGAATCATTTCTATTTTATCAGATAAATTTTTGTGGGCTATTTTTTGTCTTCCTACTTCGAGCATTCCTGCCGAGATATCTAATCCTATAATTTTTTCAGCATTTGTGTTAGATAACAAAATGGCTAAATCGCCAGTTCCTGTAGCGATATCTAGAATGTTTTTTGGGTTTTTAGCCGCAATCATTTTTAAGATTTTCTTGCGCCATTTTACATCAACACCAAAAGAGATAACTCTGTTCAGGTTATCGTATTTTGATGAAATAGTATCAAACATTTTTGCGACTTGTTCTTTCTTTCCAAGTTCAGAATCTTTGTATGGTTTTGTGCTAATAGACATAAAAAATATTTTAGCAAATATAAAACTAAATTCCGAATGTTTAGAAAATGGTAAATCATCGGTAAATTAAACTTTTTAGTCGCTTTTCTAACCAAAATTGGTTACATGTTGAAATACCAAATATTTGGTATTGTGGGTTTTATAGTGTTTTTTTAGATTTACAGTCTAATAAAGTTCTTTTGATGATTATTATCTAATGATCTTGGATTAAGGTAATGGGTTAGCACAATTTGTTACATTTCTTCATCAAAATCGGCAATTGATTTTTTCAATTGTAATTTGAAGTGCACAAACGTTCTTTGGTTAAATTTGTTTTTGGAAATTTTAGTTTTTTCGGTACTTTCTTAGTGGTATTTGAAGGTACAACGTTAGAGATTTTTCTCCGTTTTTTATTGGCTAATGTAAAGTTTAGTTGAACAATAAAAAACAAAGTAGATTTTGACTGTCGAATTAGATTTTTATCAAAACAGCGCATTAGTATAAAAAACACTTCAGAAACGAAGTGTTTTTTTGGTTTTTAAAGGATTTTCGTATAAGTTTCGAAAGCAAAAGAATAGTTGTGTTTGTCGTCTTTATCATGAAATTGGGAAGAAATTAATTCCCATTTTGTTAAGTCAATTTCAGGAAAAAAAACATCAGCTTCAAAAGTATTATGCACACGAGTGAGTTCGATAGAATCTGCTATATTTATAGATTGTTTGTAAATTTCTCCACCACCAATAATAAATATAGTTTGATTTTTAGGACAAATTTCTATGGCTTTCTCGATAGAATCAACCACAAAACAACCATTTGGAACACTGTAATTTTTGTTTCGAGTAATGATAATATGAGTTCTGTTGGGTAATGGTTTAGGGAAGCTTTCAAAAGTTTTTCTTCCCATAACAATATAATTACCTGAAGTTAGGGCTTTAAATCTTTTGAAATCATCAGGCAAATGCCAGATTATTTGATTGTCTTTTCCTAATTCGTTTTTCTCGCCAGCAGCTGCAATAATTGTAATCATTAATTATTATTTTGGTCTAAATCTTTTTGTAGTTGCTCTATTTTTCGTTCTTGCTTGGCAATAAGTTTGTCTATTTGCGTGCGTTCCCAGTTTTTGTTCATAAAACTATCGGTAATAAAAACCCGAATAAAATGTAAGACAAACAAGAAGCTTAAAATAGTAATTACCCACAAAAACCAATGCGTTTCTGGGTAAACACCTAATAATTTATTTATAATTATAGAAAATATACTGAGCAATATAAAAAACACAAAATGATAATACAATCGTTTTTTTTGCTTCAAACGTTGTCTTGCGTATTCGTATTGTTCGTGTTGAGAATTTTCCATAAAAATTTAAATTATGGCTAAAGATAAAATTTATTTTGGATTCTATACAGCAACCGCTCCTTTTATATGTGCATGTGCCTCATAACCTTCTAGCGTAAAATCTTCAAATTTAAAATCTAAAATATTTTTCACTTCAGGATTTAAAATCATTTTTGGTAATGGTTTTGGCTCGCGAGATAATTGTAATTCGACTTGCTCGAAATGATTATTATAAATGTGTGCATCGCCAAAAGTGTGTATAAATTCTCCTACTTGCAAATCGCAAACTTGAGCAATCATCATCGTGAATAATGCGTAAGAAGCAATGTTGAAAGGTACTCCCAAGAAAATGTCAGCACTACGCTGGTACAACTGACAAGATAATTTTCCTTCGGAAACATAAAACTGAAAAAAAGCATGACAAGGAGGTAAAGCTACTTTTCCGTTGGCAACATTTTCTGCAAAGGATTTTGTAGTGTCTGGTAAAACTGAAGGATTCCAAGCAGAAATTAACATTCTACGACTGTTTGGATTTGTTTTTAGGGTTTCTATCAATTCGGTAATTTGGTCAATTTCTTCGCTATTCCAATTGCGCCATTGGTGTCCGTAAACGGGACCTAATTCGCCATTTTCATTTGCCCAATCGTCCCAAATTTTTACTCCATTTTCTTGTAAATATGCAATATTTGTTTCTCCTTTCAGGAACCAAAGCAATTCGTGAATAATAGATTTTAGATGTAGTTTTTTGGTAGTCACCATAGGAAAACCTTCGGCTAAATCGAAACGCATTTGGTAACCAAAAACGCTTTTTGTTCCCGTTCCCGTTCTATCACCTTTTTGTGTTCCGTTGTCTAGAACGTGTTTTACTAAATCTAGGTATTGCTTCATTACTGTGGATTTGGTTATTCGGTTATTTGTTGATTCGAATAACCAAATCAACAAATAACCGAATGAACATTATATTTCTCTTTTCGAGATTTCGTCTCTTATTTTGGCTGCTTTTTCGTAATCTTCATCATTTACAGCAGTTTCTAGCATTTCATGAAGCTCAGACAAACTGTGTTTTGCAAACAAATTTTTGCTATCATTACTTTCTTCTAAAAATGGTTCGGAAGCAGAAAGCACGCTATCTAAGTCATGTTCTGGATTATCGGAATCAGGGTTTATTTTTAGATATATTCCCGCTTTGTCTAGTATGTTTTTGTAAGTAAAAATGGGTGCGTTGAAACGTAGTGCCAAAGCAATCGCATCGGAAGTTCTGGCATCGATAATTTCTTCAATTTTGTCACGCTCGCAAATCATACTTGAGTAAAAAACACCATCTACTAATTTGTGAATGATAACTTGTTTGATTACGATGTCAAATCTATCGGCAAAGGTTTTAAATAAATCATGTGTGAGTGGACGAGGTGGTTTTATCTCTTTTTCTAGTGCAATCGCGATCGATTGTGCTTCGAAAGCGCCAATTACGATTGGTAATTTTCGGTCGCCATCTACTTCATTCAAAATTAGTGCGTAGGCACCGTTTTGTGTCTGACTGTATGATATTCCTTTTATTGTTAGTTTTACTAAACTCATTTTTGGATTTTAGATTTGCTTCGCCAATTCGCTACCGTTTGGGTTTGATTTTAGATTTTTAAAATCAAAAGCTATTATTTATAAAGGCTTATTAAAAAGCCTAAATTTTGTATTGCAAAGTAACAAAAAACTTTTGCTTCTAAAAAGAAAAAACTATCTAATAAAATAATTAGATAGTTTTTTAGATTGTAATTTTCTAATTGAAAACTAGCTATTTTGTGCTTTAAAAGCTTTTAATTTTTCGGTTAATCTTGGTAAAATATCGAAAGCGTCACCTACAATTCCGTAATCGGCAACTTTGAAGAAAGGCGCGTCAGCATCAGAATTGATAACTACTTTTACTTTTGATGAATTGATTCCTGCAATGTGCTGAATCGCTCCAGAAATTCCTACCGCAATATATAAATTAGTTGCTACTGGTTTTCCAGTTTGTCCTACGTGCTCACTGTGAGGTCTCCAACCTAAGTCAGAAACTGGTTTAGAACAAGCAGTTGCTGCTCCAAGAACTGCAGCTAAATCTTCGATTAATCCCCAATTTTCTGGACCCTTAAGACCACGTCCGCCTGAAACTACTACGTCAGCATCGGCGATTGTTACTTTTCCTGATCCTTTTTCTACCGATTGTACTTTGACACCAAAATCGGCATCAGAAATATTTGGAGAAAAATCTTCGGAAGCAGCTGAACCAGCATTTTCGAAAATTCCGTAAGAGTTTTTACCCAAACACAATACTTTTATATCAGTATTTATTTCGGTGATATTGAAAGCTTTATTAGAAAAAGCATTTCTTTTTACTTGAAAAGGTGACATGTTTACTGGCAATCCAACTACGTTTGAAGCAAAACCTGCGTCAAGTGCTACTGATACTAACGGCGCAAGGTATAAACTGTCTGTTGATGAAGACAACAAAACTAATTTTGCACTTTCTTTTTGAGCTGCTTGTTTGATAGCATCAGCATAAGCTTTTGCTGTAAAATTAGCCAATTTGTCGTTGCTAACTTTTAGTACTTTATCTACTCCGTATTTTGCAAGTTCTGAAACATCGTTCATGTTTACAGTTACTGCTGTAACGGTTTGTCCTGTTGTTTCTGCAATTTTTTTAGCATAAGAAGCCAATTCGAAAGCTACTTTCTTAAATTTTCCTTCTGCTGATTCTGCGTATATTAATATTGACATAATAATTTTAGATTTTAGATTAACGATTTTAGATTTTTGATGTGAATCAAAGGTTGAATTTTAGATTTGAATTGCATTTTTATTCTGCAATCTTAAATCTACATTCAACAATCTTAAATCACCTTCGCTTCGTTGTGTAATAAGTTGATTAATTCGTCTAAATTGTCAGGACTTATTAATTTTACTGCTGATTTTGCTACGGGTTTTTCAAACTTAACTGCTTTAGTTTCTGATGCTGCGCTAATAGGTTCAAGAATTGTTAATGCTTTAGTTCTTGCAGTCATAATTCCTCTCATGTTCGGAATACGCAAATCTTTTTCTTCTACCAATCCTTTTTGACCACCAACAATTAATGGTAAAGTTGTTGAAACGATTTCTTTTCCACCATCAATTTCGCGAGATGCTTTTGCATTATTTCCATCGATAGTTAGTTCGGTACAAGAATTTACAAAATTAATACCTAATATTCCTGCAATCATACCAGGAACCATTCCACCATTGTAATCTAATGATTCTTTACCAGCAATCACAAGATCGTAACCACCAGTTTTTATTACTTCGGCTAATTGTTTTGCTACAAAAAAACCATCGGTTGGATTGGCGTTAATACGAATTGCTTCGTTTGCACCAATTGCCAATGCTTTTCTTAAAGTAGGCTCAGTGTCTGGACCACCAACATTTACAACAGTTACGTTTGCACCTTGTTGTTCTTGGAACCAGATGGCTCTTGTTAAACCAAATTCGTCATTTGGGTTTATTACAAATTGTACACCATTGGTATCAAATTCTGAATCACCATTGGTAAAATTAATTTTTGAAGTAGTATCAGGAACGTGGCTGATGCAAACTAATATTTTCATGTTCTTTGTCTTAAATTGAAAAACAAAAATAAGACAAATATTTTAAATAATATACTATGCGTGCATAATATTTTTTTAAAATTATTTCATTTTAGAAATGGTTATTTTCAATAAATTAAAGTATCAATACATAATTATGCTTTTATGTGATTTTTAATTTTTACTTTTGCTGTTCAATTTTACAGATATACATAGAAATATATGAGAACGATACAATTTAGAGAAGCCATTTGTGAAGCGATGAGTGAAGAAATGCGTCGCGACGAATCAGTTTACTTAATGGGTGAAGAAGTTGCCGAATATAACGGTGCTTACAAAGCTTCAAAAGGAATGTTAGACGAATTTGGAGCAAAAAGAGTTATCGATACACCAATTGCAGAACTTGGTTTTGCAGGAATTGCGGTAGGTTCAGCTATGAATGGTTGCCGTCCTATTGTAGAGTATATGACTTTCAATTTCTCATTAGTAGGTATCGATCAAATCATCAATAATGCAGCAAAAATGCGTCAAATGAGTGCAGGACAATTCCCAATGCCAATGGTTTTTCGTGGGCCAACTGCTTCGGCAGGACAATTGGGAGCAACACACTCACAAGCTTTCGAAAACTGGTTTGCTAATACTCCAGGGTTAAAAGTTGTTGTGCCAAGTACTGTTTACGATGCTAAAGGTTTGCTAAAAGCAGCTATTCGTGATAACGATCCAGTTATTTTTATGGAATCAGAGCAAATGTACGGAGACAAAGGAGAAGTGCCAGAAGGAGATTATATTATTCCGCTAGGTGTTGCCGATATTAAACGTGCAGGAACTGATGTAACTATTGTTTCTTTTGGAAAAATCATCAAAGAAGCTCATATTGCTGCCGACGAATTGGCAAAAGAAGGAATTTCTTGTGAAATCATCGATTTACGTACTGTTCGTCCGATGGATTATGAAACGATTTTAACATCTGTTAAAAAAACAAATAGATTAGTAGTTCTTGAAGAAGCTTGGCCTTTTGCTTCGGTAGCTTCAGAAATTACGTATATCGTTCAAGAACGTGCTTTCGATTTTCTTGATGCGCCAATACAAAGAATCACTACTGCCGATACACCTGCGCCATATTCACCAACTTTACTAAAAGAATGGTTGCCTAATGCACAAGATGTTGTGAAAGCGGTAAAAAAAGTAATGTATAAATAGACTGGCTTAGATTGTTAGACTATATAATAAAGTCTAACAATCTAAGTAGTCTAATTGTCTAACAATCTGAAAAATGTTATATTTGAAACTTCATCATTAATTGATGAAGTTTTTTATTTGAAATGTGTATGAAAAAAATATTTATAATCTTCGGTTTTTTACTTTCAATAAGTAATATCGCACAAACTAAAGTGAGCGGTGTTATTTATGACGATGCCAATGCAACAGTTCCTTACGCAAATGTATGTTTTAAAGGAACTAGAGAATGTGTCACATCTGACGAAAATGGAAGGTTTTATTTAGAATCTGATTCCGAAAGAAAAATTTTATCAGTGTCTTATGTAGGTTTTCCGGGTAAAGATATTGTTCTTACCAAAGCGGTAAACTATGATATGAAAATTTCTTTTGCAGGAGCAAATACGTTAGATGAAGTTAAAATATTTTCAGGGAAAACCTCTAAAAAGAACAATCCAGCGCTCGATATTCTTCGAAAAATATGGGAACGCAAACGCAAGAATGGTTTGTATCAGTTTAACCAATATCAAATGAATAAATATGAAAAAGTAGAATTTGATATGAATACTATCGATTCTACTTTTATGAAAAACAGGGTTTTCAAAGGATTAGAATTTATTTTCAAACAAATAGATACTTCAAAAATAACAGGAAAAACATATTTGCCAATTTTTATAAACGAATCATTATCTGAAGTTTACGGAGATAATACAAATGGAAAAACAAAAGAAATCTTAAAAGCCAACAAAAACTCAGGAATTGGCGAAGGAAATGGGGTTGATACTTTTATAAAAGACCTGTATTCGGAATATGATATTTATGATAATTACCTTAATTTTTTCGATAAGAATTTCGTTAGTCCGTTATCTAAAACAGGAATTAACACTTATAATTATGTTTTAAGCGACAGCACATTTATCGATAAAAAATGGTGTTATAATATTGTGTTTTATCCACGTAGAAAAAATGAACTGACGTTTAAAGGAGATTTTTGGGTAAACGACACCACATTTGCAATCAAGAAAATAAACCTAACCGCATCAAAAAGTGCCAATATAAACTGGGTAAAAGATATTTATATCGAACAAGAATTTGATGTCTTAAATGATTCTGTTTTTCTTCTAAAGCGTGATCACATGATGTCAGATTTTGCTTTAAACAAAAAAGAAAAATCTAAAGGCGTTTATGGGAAAAGAACCACTTTATACAACGATCATAAATTTAACGAAGTAAAACCAGACAAATTTTATAAAGAAGATGTAAATAATTATGACCAATCGGTTTACACAAAATCCGATGAATTTTGGCAGGAAAACAGAGCCGAGTCTTTAAATAAAGACGAAGCTGGAGTTTACAAAATGCTCGATACGCTAAAAACCGTCAAGAAATTCAAGCAATTGTATAATATTGTTTCTATACTTGGAAGCGGTTATATAAACAAAGGATTTATCGATTATGGTCCAATATTTTCTATATTTGGATATAACGATGTCGAAGGGCAAAGACTAAGAATAGGAGGAAGAACTTACTTTACCACAAATGATGCTTGGCGAATTCAAGCCTATACAGCATACGGATTTAAAGACAGTAAATTCAAATACGGTGTTTCAGGAAAATGGATGGTCGATAAGAAAAACCGAATTATACTTTCTGGAGGAAATCGCCGTGATGTAGAGCAAATAGGAGTAAGTTTAACCACTTCAAACGATGTGTTGGGACGCAGTTTTGCATCATCCTCATTTTTTGCAAGTGGCGATAATAGTAAATTAACCAATGTAAATTTAACATCAATTGCTGCCGAGATTGAGCCAGTAAAAGATTTAATCTTTCAAACAGGGTTTTCGTTCCGAACTTTAGAATCTGCATCGCCAACATTTAGTTTAGATTATTATACAGATTTGCCAAGCGTTTCTAATCCAACAGGAACTATAAAATCCGATGTAAGACAAGCTGAAGTCACAATAGGAATAGACTTTACACCAAATAGGAAAACAGTAGGTTATGGTGTCGAACGATTAGAAGTAGACAATAATTACTCACGGGTATTTGTAAATTATAGTCAAGGTTTCAAAGGTATTTTCAACAGTGATTTCGAGTACCAAAAACTACAATTATACTATCGTCAACCTATATATATGGGCGGAATGGGACGATTGTTCTCAACATTCGAAGTAGGAAAAGTATTTGGTGAAGTACCATTGGGATTGCTTGCCGTGGTTCCAGGAAATCAGTCTTATTTTGTGATAGACAACACCTATAATTTGATGAATTATTACGAATTCGTAACAGATCAGTACGCTTCATTGCATTTAGAACAACATTTCAATGGTCGAATTTTTTCCAGAATTCCATTTATGAAAAAACTAAATTGGAGAGAAATCGTAGGATTAAAAGCCGTTTACGGGAACGTTTCCGACCAGAATAGAGCTATAAACGCTTCTGGACTAAACTATCAAGCACCAACAAATGGCTATTGGGAATACCATGCGGGAATAGGAAATATTTTCAAAGTTTTCCGTATCGATTTTGCTTGGAGAGGTAGTTATTTAGAGCTTCCCGAAGCCAAAAAATTTACTATAAAAGGGTCGTTCGGGTTTTATTTCTAGGAGCTATTTCCAGCTATACGCTATATCTTTTTCCTGCTAAAGAAGCAAGAAAAAGGATATCGCTACTATCTGGGCTATTATCAAGATTGTCATTCAAAAGTAACGTTGAAATTAAATTATGCAACAAGCCATCGACTATCTATCAGAAAAAGATACGATTTTCAAAACCATAATCGATCAGTACGGAATTCCAGTAATTCCCTCACGACCACAAGGTTTTGAAACATTGGCGTTACTAATTCTAGAGCAACAAGTTTCTATCGACTCGGCAAAAGCGACTTATTTAAAACTAAGAACTAAAGTTCAAGATTTTCAGCCTCAAAATCTATTGTTACTTTCGGAAGAAGAATATAGAAATTGCGGTGTAAGCAGACAAAAAACAAAATACATCAAATGTCTTTCGGAAGCTATTCTAGACAAACAAATTATTTTAGAAAGTTTACCCAACAAAACAGCCCAAGAAGTTCGAGAAGAACTCATCAAAATAAAAGGAATTGGCAACTGGACAATCGACGTTTATTTAATGTTTTCTCTGCAAGAAAAAGATATTATTCCGCTAGGAGATGTCGCGGTAGTAAATACAATCAAAGAATTACTCGATATTCAAGACAAACAGGAAATGGAAATTTATGTCCAGAATTGGGCGCCGTATCGCTCTATGGCAACGTTTTTACTTTGGCATCATTATTTGCAAAAGCGCAATCGAAAAATTACTTACCAGTATTAAAATTATTTTTAGAAAAAAATGCTGATTTCTAACTTTTAATTTAGAACTTTTTATTACTTTTGCACCCTCAAAAAAAACAAAATGACATCAGATAAAGTACAAACTTTCGACGTTTTAGTTGAAATCCCAAGAGGAAGTAGAAACAAATATGAATATGATTTCGATTTAAAAAGAATGCGTTTCGATCGTATGTTGTTCTCATCTATGATGTACCCAGCAGATTATGGTTTTATACCAGAAACATTAGCTTTAGACGGTGATCCATTGGATGTATTGGTATTAGTAACTAAACCTACATTTCCTGGTTGTGTAATCGAAGTAAAACCT
>NZ_JAYWDT010000130.1:0-3534 GCF_043779715.1 Flavobacterium sp. | reverse complement strand
TAAATACTTCTTCAAATTCTAATATTATTCTTAATAAAAAACCTATACTTTTCAAAAAAATATTGAAAATATAGGTTTTAATGGTAAACTCTAATTTTTAATTATTTTTTTGATTCCCAATTTTCCTTCAGCGGTTTTTACTTGCATTAGATACATTCCATTTGATAAATCCGAAATGTCAATTTGTGCAGCATTGCAAGATTTTATTTTTCTTCCATCTAATGTAAATACTTCGATGGTTTCGATGACTTCTTGACTGGCTATATTTACAATGCTATTACTTGGATTTGGATAGATAGAAAAATCAGAAAACTCATTAAAATCGGTAGTGCTTAATGTGGCTTCGGTAAATAAACTCGTTACGTTTGCAGGAGTTAATGTAGTTTTATAAAATCGAATATCATCTATTTGATCCATATATCTATTGGCTGAAGCTAAGTTTCCAAAACTGTTATTTCCAATTATTAGGTTATTATTTGGTAAAAAATCAGGGGAACTAGTGCTATTTCCACCCGTAGCGGTAGTTGCATTATAAGTTCGTGTTATCGTATTTTTAAGCACATTGTCAACATAAATTTTATACACATTTTCAAATGCCCAGTTTGGTGCCCCTGCATAATTGTAATAGCTTCTTCCGGTTATAGTTATTGCCACATGATGCCAATTGTTATCAGCAATATTCGTGCTTGAAGAGCAATCCCACCAACTTGAATGACCTGTGTAGGTATTTAGTCCTCCATTTGCAGTCCATCTCCATAAATAGTTACAAGATAAGCTAACAATTCCGTTTCGTAAATAAACATACCAACCTCTCGAAGATGAGTCATTTGAAGTATTAACTCGTTGCGATTGTTCCATAATAGTTCTAAAATTAGCGTCGCTTGTAGCACTTTTTACCCAAAAACTCATGCTAAGACTTGTTGTCGATTGTACTGGAACACGACTCAAATTGTCGCCCGCTAAATTTATAGCATCAGATGTTGCTCCAAATCTATCTGTCGTAAAAGTTGCAGCACTTCCTGTTCGGGTCAAATTTTCGGCTGTACCATAAGTGTCGTTTAATGATCCTCCTGTAAATTGATACTCACTGTCTAAATTAGCGGTAGGTACTTGTGCTAATGCTTTTAAAGAGAATAAAATAACTAAAAATAATAGTTTTGTTTTCATGATTTTTTGTTTTAATGTTATAGAGCAAAATTGCAGTGTTTTGAAATGCTATATGAATCAAAAAAAAATCATTCAACTCAAAAAATGACTATTCGATTCAAATAACTTCCTTTTGCATCAAAATTGATATTTCTCAAATAAAAAGTATATTTTTGATTAAAACTCAAATCCATTTTTTGAAATTAATAAAAATGAATAAAAGCAAGTATGACTCTTTAGTGTCAATAGGAATCAAGAACACTATTCAATCAAATTCTGAAACTAAAAGAATCAAGCTTTTCAATACATTCTGCTATTGTTGGTATGTTACGGCAATTATTTTATTGTTTAATTATTTAATGAAGACTCCTATTCTTTATCTGAATGTTGTGGCTCATTTTTTACAATTGATGGTTATTGTTTTGGCTCAATACTTGCACACCAAAGGAAAGTATGAAACTGGGCGATTTATGTTTGCTATGATGCTCATTGTTAATAGTTTTGTTTTTGGAAATTTCCTCAAAAAAGGACAATTGCTAGAATTTTACTTAATTTTAGCGCCAGCTGTAATCTTGGTGCTAACCGATAATAAGAAAATAAATTATAGCATTTTTACTGTTGCTCTTTTATGTTTCGCTATCCCAAATTCTTTTTTCAAACATTATTCAACCATTAATTTTTATAGCCCAGCTTTAATTTGCTTATTCATTTTGTTTTATATTTTGACTAATTATTTTAAAGAGCAAAATAAAAAAATTGAAAATCTATTGGAAGTAGAGCGAGATAAAGTGATTGCAGATAAAATTGTTTTGGAAGATCAAAGAAACAAATTGGATAAACTAAATGAATTCAAATCGCATTTTTTTGTGAATTTTTCACACGAAATTAGAACACCGCTAACCTTAATTCAAGGTAATGCGTCTAGAATTAATTTAAAAAAGTCGATAGAAGAAAATCAAGAAAAAATAAACAATATTAACAATCAAGTTTCTCAAATTCAAAATATTATAAATAATATTATCGATTTGAGTAAAATCGACTCCAATGAATTTACTATTACTTGTGCAAAAGTTGCATTGCATCCGTTTTTAGAAAAACATCATTCCGAATTTAAAGAACTTTTTCAAAAAAAGGACATTCAGTTTAATTTAAGAATGGACATACCTGAAATTGCAGTTTTTATGGATGAAGATTTGATGTCTAAATCCATAAATAACTTGCTATCCAATGCGTTAAAATTTACACCTAAAAAAGGAATTGTAGAAATCATCGTTTCATTGGAAAACGATTTGATTATTAAAATTAAAGATACCGGAATTGGAATTCCAGAATACGATTTAGACAAAGTTTTTGAACGTTTCTTTCAATCCAAAAATGATATTACTAAAAGTCAGGGAAGTGGTATAGGTTTGTCCTTTACGCAAAGTATTGTAGCAGCACACCAATTTGACATCTCTTTGTCGAGTATCCCAAATAAGGAAACCATATTTGCAATTACTATTCCTAAAAAAGCTATTGAATATGGAGCTGTTGCAACTAAAATGAGTGCCAATGGTGTTAGGATTGATCTTCTAAAAGTTCATTCTAATACATCTAAAAATTCCAAAAGGTCAGTTTTGATTGTTGAAGACAACGAACAAATGCGAAATTATTTGAAAGAAGTTTTAGAAAACTACCAAATTACCGAAGCCGAAAACGGTCAAGAGGCAATAGAAATCCTGCAACAGCAGTCGTTTGATATTATTATTACCGATTATATGATGCCTGTTTTAGATGGAGAAGAATTGGTTTTGAAAATAAAAGAGCAAGAACTAAAAACTCCTATAATTGTACTAACTGCTAGAAGCGATCAAGAAGGAAAACTTAAAATGCTTCGATTGGGAATAGATGGCTATTTGAACAAACCTTTTTTGGAAGAAGAATTACACTTAATGATAAAAAAATCGTTGCAATCATTAGACATTATAAACTCTTTTGAAACGACTTTGGCTACAGAAGAAAAAGAAAGTTTGACCATTTTTGCTAATAAATTTAATATAGAGTTGAACGAACTTATTTACAAACAGTTACATTCACCAACGTTTGGTGTTGAAGATATTGCACTTCATTTAAACATATCCAAGAGCACATTAAATCGGAAAATCAAAGCAGTTTTAGGACAGACAACACAAGAACTCATAATGGAAGCTCGATTTCAAAAAGCAAAAGTATTGCAAATGGAAAATCCGTATGCTACTAAAAAAGAAATTGCAGAAAATGTTGGAATTACAAATGCCTCCTATTTTTTTGCTAAACTAAACGAACGATTTGGGACTTCAATATAGAAATGCGAATAATAAAAAAATCCATACTTTTTATAAATTTATAATCTTTTATAAGTCCCGTGAT
>NZ_JAYWDT010000129.1:0-7786 GCF_043779715.1 Flavobacterium sp. | reverse complement strand
ATTCCTGCTTGATTTATATTAGTTAAAGTATAATTAGTCTGAGCTGGAGCTATTGGTACTCCATTAAAACTCCAAACGTAACTATAATTAGTAGTTGGTGCACCGTCATTAATACCAGCATCTAAAGTGATGAATAATGTAGATAAATTTTGACAAATAACTCCAGTGTCCACTAAATTGATGTTTGGAAGTTTATTGACTTTAAATTCAATATCAATTGGTGCCGTAGGACAAACAGTACCTGTAATTGTACTTGTTACCAATGCTTTAATCGTTCTCGATGTCGTTTTAAAAGTACTAGGAAATGGACTAACAATTGGATTTCCTAAAATGTCTAACAGAGGATTTCCTAGATTATCAAAATAGGTAATGGTAACATTTGTTTGTGCGCCTTTTATTTCGTTTTCTAGATTTGGTGTAATAAATTCGAAAATTCCATCTTGTGTTGTAGGATCAGCTTCATCATCACATACAGTTCTAATATCTGTAGTTGGAAGTGTTGCCGTTGGTAATTTATCTACTGTAAATACAATAAGTTTTTCATCATAACATTGTTGGGTTGTATTGTTTGTAACTACCGCTTTTATTGTTTTTGATGTTGTTGAAAAAGTACTTGGAAATGGACTAGTAATTAAAACCCCATTAGAATCTGTTAATGGTGTATTAGTTACATTATCGAAATAAGTTACAGTTACCGGGTAGGTTTGATTACTTCCTAATAACGTAGTTTCTAACGAAGCGGTATTGATGAAGGTAAATATTCCATCTAATTTATCAGCATCAGTGTCACATTGTCTAAATTCTGGAACTAGATTGGCAAATGGTAATTTCTCTACAGAAAGTTTTATAAATGGACCAAAACCGCTACATCCTCCCAAAGTATTTATAACCCTTACCCAAATGTCTTGTGCATTTGCAATATCATTTCTGAAGTTACTGTATTCTGATGGTAATATGGCTAGCGAATTCCCATTTGCATCAATTTGAGCAAGTCCGTCGGCTTCGCTTCTGTAATATTTTATGTCATAGCTGCCAACAGGTAATTGCGCTCTAATTCCAATAAGAGGAGCATTTTCTGCAGCACTAAAATTAAATGTAGTTATACCATCTCTTTTGTTTGTTTCGGTATTTCCTGAAACCGTTCCGTCTATAGCTAAAGTATCATCGCAAACAGGTGGAATAGTATAGCTATAGGTTTGTGGTATTTGAGATGCTGAAGTCATTAAGGTTAATTGAGCGGTTCTAAAACAACCATTTGAATTGGTAATTCTTGCCCATACTAACATAGGAGATGTGGTATTTGGGAATGCTAAATAATTTGAAATTAAATCTGTTGTTCCTCCGGCAGTAGCACCTGATTGCGAAGTATAATAAGTAAATACCTCAGTAGTAATTGTTACAGGACTTAATATTTCATCGTTTTTAATAGTTAAATTAAATGAAGTTAATAAATCTAAATCATCATCACATTGAACAATAGTAACATCATTCACAACAGGTAAAGGCAAAACTGTTAGTATCGCATCTGCCGAAAGTAATCCACAAGAATTCCCTACTTTGTTTAGCTGAACCCTGTATTTATAACCATTAAAAGTAAAAGGAACTGCTGTAATAGTTAGTACGTTTGTTGTTGCTCCTGAATATGGTACTGCGTTCGCTACATTAGTCCAAGTTACACCGTCAGTAGAAACTTGCCATTGGTAAGTGTTTCCACCATTATCAGCAAGTGTGATTGTCACATTTTGTAGGTTGCAAGTAGGTGTAATTGCTGGTTGTGTTGTAATAACAATAGGTGCAAAAGTTACATAATTTGTTGTAGGTGTTGTATAGCCAACTCCGCTTGTTACTAAACCATTTGCATTTACAGTTGGTGGTGCAATTGCTCCTAATAATCCGTCGCCATTAGCATCGGGAGTTCCTGCAAAACCAGCTTCAATGACATCGTTACACAGGTCATTATCTGAATCTAGTTCGCGGTAATTTTTTATTCCGTCAGCATCAGTATCAGCGATTAATTCATCAGAATCTTTAATACCGTCATTGTCTGAATCTAAATCTATATAATCTAAAACACCATCTAAATCAGTATCTACGGGAGTAAATCCAGTTTCGAAAGCATTGTCAAGTCCGTTAAGATTTGTATCGGCATTTAAAATCGCAACTGAAGCATTTACTTGTGCTTCTATGGTGTCTAAAATGCCATCATTATCAGAATCTGTATCTAATTGGTCTGGAATAGTATCAGCATCGGTATCTTTATATACACAAGTTGCAACTAGTTTGAATGTCGATTTATTTCCAGCTGAATCCGAAAGGTTTTTGTGAGTAATTTTGAAGTTACTTGTTTGAAAAGTTTGGAAACTAAAAGTTCCTGTTCCTGCTGCCAGTGGCGTATTTCCGTTTAGTCTAAATCTAATTTCGAAAGAAGAATATTGTGTTATACCGCTTTCGTAAATTCCGTCATAATTAGTATCTATTAATAACTGATTTGTTGGATTTAGAACTGTCACCGTTTTATTGGTATCAGAATTTACAACATATTCAGCATTTGCATTTAGTAAATCGGTTGCATTTGCGGTCATTGGATATTCTAATCGAACGTTTGTAGGTTGCGAAAAAGCTAGATTATAGATTACATTATTTGTTTTTCCTGCTAATACTTCGGTAATAAAACTACCATCGGTATTTCCTAAAAATGGAGGAGAAGCTGCTGGAGTTGTATTTGTTACTGTTCCAAAATAAGTAATAGCACTTTGCGGAATTATACTACTTGGAATTAGTGTGTTTATAATTTGATTTCCAAATGATTCAGTACAATTTGTGATTCCATCGTTATCTAAATCAATATCAATATTGTCATTTGCGAGATCATTATCACCATTTGTAGGACAAGAACTAACAGGTGTTTTGTCGGAAATTAATGGCGGAGATGGACATGTAGATATTGATGCTTGTACATTATAATAACCTGGTTGTGTTGGCAAATATTGATTTGTAGTTGCACTAGGAATAGCAACATCATTAAAATACCATTGAAAAACATCGAAAGCAGTAATACTACTTACTGTTAAACTTGCATTTGGAATACAGTTTAACTGGCCAGCTACCAGAATTTGTTGTGTTACTTCTGGTTTGAATGTAAATCCTGAGTAAAAACCACCATAGGTTGCTGCTCCACTAGATCCAAAATAAGAAAGATAGATTGATTTTGACGAAAATACAGAAATATTTCCTGAAAAACCTTCGAAAGTATAAGTTTCATAACCAGTATTTCCTGTAACAGCAAACGGGCCATTTACAGTTATTCCTACACCTGGTAATGTAGCTAATGTATAAGAAGTTCCATTTATTAAAAAATTTAATGTTGCACCAGTTTCAGTAACAATACATACTGTTCCTGAAAAATTATTATTATTACCCACTTGGTCTATAAATGGAATATTATTTATAATTTTTGGTGTTTCACAACTTAAAGGTGGTAAAAAGTGCATATTTTGATTTGCTTGACTTCCAGACCCTCCAATTCCTTGATAAGCAAAAACATTTTTAGATGTTCGTACATATAAGTTAGCTGAAGCAGAAAATTGAGAACCATCTAATGCAAGGTATTGTCCAGCGTTTAATGTAGTAGTGGGTGTTACACTTCCGTTAAGAAATACCTCGGTGTTGTTTTCGTGGGCTACAATTAGCGGTCTTTCTATAACATCAACACCATTTCCTTTTATAAAAATATATTCTTTACCTGTTCTCTCTACCGATACGATTTGGTCGAAACCAATATCAGATGTATTACCAGTATTTCCGTTAGTTCCTCCAAAAGAACCACAGTTTACAGCTACTGGTTTGGTTGAAGAAATAAGAGCACCAATAAGTCCATCTGCATTTTCTGGGTCTGGACCTTCAACTGCCATAATAAAACTTTCTCCACTATTTAGTGTGACACTTGTTGGAATATTTCCGGCTCCAGCATTGTTTATTAAGGATACTCCGGGTTTTAAATCGCTAAAAGAAACAACAGTATTGTTTTCGGTTGCTAGTATAGCGGCAAAAGTGTAATGTCTAGAATCGGTAGTAACTCCGGTATTTACAAAAGCTCCAATTCTGAATTGTGTTCCCAATGCAGCAAGTCCTTTAGAAACTAATCCTCCAGCATGATTGCCTCCAGCAGCAGTAAGTCTTACGGTAACATAAACTAAATCTTCGGCTTCAACAATATAACCTTTGTTGTTTAGTACGGTGTTTACTTTTATTCCATTAGCAAGAATTTGAGTATCATCTCCATTTCCTATAAGAATGGCCTGAGGATTATCTCTGCGAACCGTTCCTGTAGTTATAGCTCCGCCAATAGCGGTGATTCTATAAGTTATATCGGTTATACTCGGACAAGAAATATATAGATATTGGTCTAATGTTTCGTAGGCTTGAGTATTTGATAATGGCGGAATATAATGTGTTTTACTAAATTGAGAAAAACCATTAAAACTTAAAAATAATGCTAATAATAAAAATTTTGCTTTCATAGGGATTTTACAGAAATTCCCCAAAAGTAGTTAATTATCTCTTAAGTGTGAAGTGACTTTTGATGGTTTTGTTGTTAAAAAGTGTTAAAACGAACCAATAATCGGCAGATGGTAAATTTTCGCCGTTATAAGTTCCGTTCCAGCCAGCAGAGTTTGAGTCTATTTGTTTTAGTAATTTTCCAAATCTGTCAAATATGTTTATGGTAGAATTTGGTTTGGTTTTAATGTTTTTTATAATCCAAGTATCATTTATTCCGTCGCCATTTGGAGTAAAAAATTTAGGATAATCTAGTACATAAATTACTTTTGATGGAGTTGGCAAACAGCCATTTTTATCTTTTACATAAATGGTGTATTCACCAGCAGATAGATTTGCAAACAAAGGACTTTCTTGGTAATTAACACCATCAATAGAGAATACATAATCGCCACCATTATCAGTATAAGTAATGGTTATAGTATTATTGTTTCCTGTGAGGTCATTTATCAGAGCATCTATATTTGTGGCCGGTGCCGAAGGTTGTACAATAAATTTTTTAGTTGCTTTACAACCATTCGAATCTGTAACTTCTACCGAATAATTTCCAGCACTAAATATTTCAGTCTCAAAATCAGCATCACCATTGCTCCATGTGTAGCTTGAAAAAATAGGATCAACACTTAAATAAACAGATGATCCTTGACACAAACCAATAGTTTCATCTCCAAAATTAGCAGGAAGTAAAAAATTCACTTTCAAATTCACTTCAACAATTCCGTTACAATCAGGGCCATTAACAATTCGAGCAAAAATGGTTTCATTGTTAGGAATTACATTCGGGTAATTATTTGGTAAAGGAGTGTTTTGGGTTATCGCATTATTTTTGGTAGCATAATATTCTACTACTAATCCTGGAGCAATATTAGGCGTGATTTCAGTATTTAAATCAAAAGTAGTTATTCCGTCTTTGTTTCCTACTTCATCGCATTTTTCACGTAAATAAGGCGAATTGATCGTGTTGTTGATTTGTAATGTGACTTGCGCAATTTTTTTACAACCAAAAGAGTTAGAAACTTCGGCATAAATGGTTTTAGGAATACTAGGATAGCTAGATGGATTTGCAATTGCGGTTCCTCCAATGGTTTCGTAATAAGTTACAGCGCTTAATGTTGCATCATTATTTCTAATCAAATTATCCAGTTTAGTAAGATTAAAAATGGTACTTCCATCATTATTATCATCACATTGTACTAATGTTTGGTTTGATAATGTTATAGGTGGAGCAAACTGTATTTTTACTTTTCCTTTTGAAATACAAGTTCCACCCATAGTAACTTCGACTGAATACTCTACAACCGCTGTGTTTGTGTTGTCAGTAATCGAATAAGTTGGAGTTGTTATACCAGTATCAATCCCGTCTTTAAACCATTTGTAGGTATTTGTTCCAGGTTGTGTTGCATCTAATATTTTGTTTTCGCCAGAGCAATAAGGATTATTAGTAGATACTAAGTGATTAATTCCTAAATCTGTAGTGCTTTCAAAACTTCCACCACCTAAAAATATTGCAGAATCGTATAAATTATTTCCTTGATCGGCAATTACTAATTTTATATGATAGGTTGTGCCAGAAATTACATTAGCATCGGCTTTCATAATTACCGTTTGTCCGTTGAAGTTTGTTGGATGATTCGTGCCATTGAAAGCATCGAAATAGGCCGCATTTGCTGGTGTACAAACAGTACCAGGACCTCTAACATTATTTACAGTAACAGGAATTGATGTGCCAGGAACAATAGCTAAATTTTCGTAAGTACTACTTCCTAAAGGTTTTAATAAAAAGGCAAAACCATCAGTATAACCACATTGTGATGCTGACGGATTTGATAAATATTGTTCGGAAGAAAAAATATAATCGAAACTAATTTTATTGGTAATTGGTGTAAAATCAAATTCTAAAACGGTAGCATTTATAGTATTTGAAACACCTAATGCGTTTTGTAAATCAGAATCTCCAGTCCAACTGGTTGATCCGTCACTTAATATGCTTGAATTTGGACCAATTGCTGACGTTGCTTTTCCTGTGCTTAATACAATTCCGTTTGCGAAAGGAAAACCACTGGTTCCGTTATCGAAATAACCAAAACTTTGTTCCGATGTTCCGAAATTCCCTCCAGAAACGGATATATTATTTACCGAAGCACACCCGTTTGTTGAAAAAAAATTTTGTACTAATTGTTGTGCAGTATAAGTATCATCTACCTGAATGTATTGAGAAAATGTGTTTGTTGAAACAAACATTGTAAGAGTAAAAAAGAGAATTCGCAAACGTAATTTCATAGTTTGCAAATATACTACAAATCTCGTTTTTTTAAAATTTTATAAGACATTAACATAAATATAACAGTCCAAACTAAAACGATTAGAATTGATGTGATGGGAACACTATAATCTTTAATATCACTAACGCCTATTTGTGTACCAATGGTTTTTACAACAGATAAACGAGTTATTGGCTCTACTATTAAGTTAGACATGGCTTCCAATGGAAGTAATTTTGCTAACATTTGAGGAATTCCCACCATATAAATTAATATAATTTCAAATATCCACCAAACCAATAAAAAGCCAAGTGCAAATGCTGAACGCTTAACTAAGATTCCAATAAATAGACAGAAAGAAAAGAATCCAATTAACTTTATGAAATAAGCTAATAGATATTCTAAATCAGAAAAAACAATTGAAAATTCATTATATGATGAGAAACTATATCCTAAAATTAAGCTTAATGTGAAAATGAAAATTGTTGATATTGTAGCAAATAACATAACAGTAAGGAACTTAGATAAAATAAATTCTTTTTTATTCATTCCATCTATTAAGTTTTGTTTTAAAGTACCGTAACTGTATTCGTTTGCCATCATAGAAACAATGATAATAGCAAGAAATAATTTAAGCCAACTTGCAATCCAAGTATTAAAATGCCAGATGTACGGAAAATTAAAAATTCCTTCATCGGCTATTCTAAAATGTATTGGTCCAATATCAAATTTTATTGATGCTATTAGTGCGATAAAAGAAAGCAAAACAAAATATGTAATTGTTAAGACGCGACTTGCTTTATTTTTCCAAATTTTTTGTAATTCTATAGATAATAATCTTTTCATGATTTTATTGTTTCACAGAGATTGTTGAAATTTTTTTATTGATTTTTGAAATAACTATTGATTAGCCGTTAATTCTAAAAATTGTTCTTCTAAACTAACTTTTCGTTTTACAAGGTGTTCTA
>NZ_JAYWDT010000128.1:0-7804 GCF_043779715.1 Flavobacterium sp. | reverse complement strand
TGCAAGTTAAACTCAGTAAAGTTCGTTTAGAAATCGTATATTTTCTATCAATTACAAATTGCATGAACGAGGCAATGTTTTCCTTTTGTACCGAAGCTAAAAAACCCAATCTTCCGGCATTAATCCCTAAGATGGGAATCCCAGAATCACGAACTAAAGTTGCCGCTCTTAAAATGGTTCCGTCACCACCTATACTAATTAACATGTCAAAACTGCTATCAAGTTCTGTATGTGAGGTAAATGTTTTGTATTTGTTTTCTACAATTTTTTTTTCGTTAAGCATTATTAAAAAATGCGACTCAATGATCATCTCTATATTGTTCTTGTTAAAAAAAACAAAGATGTCGTTTATTATAGGTTCCGTACTGTTTTGATAATATTGACCGTAGATAGCTACTTTCATCTTTTTGCTGAATCGTTTTCTGTTAGTGTAAGTTGTATGACGTTAGATCGATTAAAAAATTAATCAGTCCTGTAAACTATATATTAAGGTATTTGTCTAAATAATCAGAGCGTTCCTTTAAATTATTGATGTAATTATCTTCTTGGTGTTCTGATATGATTTCATAATTGTACCTCCTAAAAGTTTGAATAATTTCATTCATAGCACCTAATGTTATTTTCAACGTAATTTCAACGCTATCAATACTTGACTCTGATATGAATAAACCCAAAAGCTTTCCATTATTGCTTTCTACAATTTGGGTAATTTGGCTCATGGAATAATCTAAAACGCCTTTACGAACTACGATAATTCCGCCTGGTTCTTGTAAAAATGGGGTTTCATGAAAAAACTTCATGATATCTTCTATTTCATAATACCCAACGTAACTGTTGTTTTCGTCTAGAACGGGAACTAAATTAGTATTGTTTTTTGCGAAAACTTCTAAAACATCGAGCCACATGGTATCTGTTTTAGTAAAAAAACCTTCCAATGTAAAGCGGTAATCTACTATTTTTTTGTCACTGTCAAAAGTTTCAATATCCTCAGCTGCGATACTACCAATGTAAACTCCATCTTCTAAAACTGGAAAATGCGAAAAGTGTAAATCACTAAAGAAATTTTGAACCGCTGAGATAGAATCGAAGCTATCAATTGCCTTTACATAATTGGTTATATACTCTGTAATTTCTGTCATAAATCAATTTGGAATATTTCATGCAAAATAATCAAAAATAAGCAAAATCTCCTAAGTTTTACTTTGTATTTTTGTTCCAAGTAAAAACAAGTTTCAAAATCAAAAAGTGTGTTCATGACAAAGTTAAGTGTAAACATCAATAAAATAGCTACTTTGCGAAATGCTCGTGGAGGAAATGTTCCCAATTTATTAAAAGTAGCCACCGACATTCAAAAATTTGGTGCCGAAGGAATTACGATACATCCACGTCCAGATGAGCGCCACATTCGCTATCAAGATGCCCGAGATTTGAAGGCAATTGTTTATACCGAATACAATATCGAAGGCAATCCGGAGCAAACATTTATTGATCTTGTTCTCGAAATAAAGCCAACTCAAGTTACCCTAGTTCCAGATGCTATCGATGCGATCACATCAAATGCGGGATGGAATACCGTAAAACATGAAGCTTTTTTGACTGAAGTGGTGCAGGAATTTCAACGCAACGGTATTCGAACGTCTATTTTTGTAGATCCAATTCTCGAAATGATCGAAGGAGCTAAAAAAATTGGAACCGAGAGAATCGAATTGTATACAGAGGCGTTTGCACACCAATACGGTTTAGGAAATCAAAATGCGATTTTGCCATATACACAATCAGCAATTTTAGCCAACGAATTAGGATTGGGAATCAATGCAGGTCACGATTTAAGTTTGGATAACATTCAATTTTTTAAACAAAATATCCCAGGATTACTTGAAGTTTCAATTGGTCATGCCTTAATCTCAGAAGCTATTTATTTAGGATTAGATAATGTGGTCAATATGTATTTGCAAAAATTAAAGTAAGAAATAAATTAAAACAATTATAACCTGATGTATTTGGGTTGTAATTGTTTACTTTAGCATTTTTCGTATTAAAATTTAGTCTTGAAGCCATTTATTTTGTTTTTTTTATTGTGTTTTTCTAATTTGTTTGCGCAGTCCGAGGTGACCATAGCTGGGAATGTGAAATCTTTTGAAAATAAAAAATTAATAGGAGTACGTATTTCGTTAGAAACTAATAGTCAGCATTACAATTATGTAAGTGATACTTTGGGCAGCTTTACGGCCAAACTTCCATCCGATTTTGTTAAAATTGTAGTTAATCAATTTGGTTATCTTGAAAAAACTTTAAGTTTTAAATGTGAAAATGACACAATAATTTCTATTATTTTAGAAAAGGATGTTTCTTTTTTAAAAGAAGTTGTTATATCCAATAATAAAAGGAGCGGCATTACAAGTTTATCTGGTGGGAAATTATCTTTTAATTTAAAAGAATTAGCCGCAGTTCCAACAGTCCTTGGAACAACAGATATTATCAAAATTTTACAACTCACACCAGGAGTGCAGAACTCTGGTGATGCAAATGGATATTTGTATGTTAGAGGAGGTGATCCAGGACATAATGCAATATTGTATGAAGGAACGCCTATTTATGGAATGGCACATCTGCTGGGTGTTTTTCCTTTTTATAATACGGATCATATACAAGAAGTTGAATTTGATAAATCAAGCTCAAATTCAAAATATGGAGGTCGTTTAAGTTCAACAACTTTATTAATTGCTAATAAAAAAATACCTGCACAATTTGCGTTTCAAGGAAATGTTGGCTTACTAGCATCTCAGGCTACTTTAAGCATTCCAATTAGTAAAAAATCTGGGATTACATTATCTGGAAGAAAAACATATATTGATGAGATTATTGCTCCAACATTGAAATCTGGATCAAAAAATAATGATGTTCAAGATATGAAATATGGCTTTTTGGACGGTAATTTAACTTTTGTTACAGAAATTTCTAAAAATAGCCTATTAAGTATTTCGGCTTTTTCAAGTGTGGATAAATTGCAGATAAAAGACTCAAATTTGGCCTTACGAACCAGCTTGAAATGGAGTAATTTGACTATCTCTCCTTCTTTATTTACTAAATTGTCCTCTAAAACCAGTATGTCGAATGCTATTTATTTCACGCGTTACACTAATGAGTTGAATATGGAGCAATCAACAATTGGAATTGGTGTTTCTTCATTTGTTGATGACTTCGGATTTACTAATTCGATTAATTATTTGGTTAAAGGAACTTCTTTCGAGTCAGGTTTGCAATATGTTTATCATAATTTGCAACCACAAAAAATCCAAATTGAAAATTTAAGCACAACTAATATTATAGAACAAAATCCCTTAATTAAAGCTAACGAATTTGCTATTTTTACAACTGCAAAACCAAAATTACAGGATAATTTGATAGCAGAATTAGGTTTAAGGATTAACTATTATATTTCAGGGGTAAAATCGTATTTGCATTTTCAACCTCGTGTTGTTCTGAATTATTATTGGAACAAAAATTTTTCGTTTTATGCTTCTTATAATAGGCAAAATCAGTATTTAAATTTAATAACGACTTCCAGTGTAGGTATTCCTACTGATTTTTGGGTTGCAAGTTCAGATGGTATTCCCGCGCAATCCTCTAATGAGTTTTCAATGGGTTCCAATCAGATTATTTCGAAGCGTTTTAGCTCTTCATTTGGCGCATTTTATCGTTCTATGAATCATTTGCTGGAATATCCTTATGGTGTTACACAGTTTAATGAAATCTCGACATTAAAAAATGATTTGCTCGAAGGAAAAGGAAAGGCTTATGGATTAGAATTTATGCTGAAAAAGAATAGCGGAAAATTTAAAGGCTGGTTAAGTTATACCTTGAGTTGGTCCGACCGAAATTTCGAAAAGCTCAATAATGGGGAAACATACTATGCTAAATATGACAGACGCCATAATGTAGCATTGGTTGGAACCTACGATTTAAATTCAAAATGGAATTTTGGTGTCACACAGATTTTTAGTTCAGGTAATCGTTTTACAATGCCTACATCATGGTATTTTATAAATAATAATCCTGTCAAAGAATATTCGGAGTATAACAATGCTCAAATGCCAAACTATATTCGAACAGATCTTTCTTTTAATTATTTTTTTATAAAAAACGCTAAAAAAGAAAGCGCATTAAATTTTTCTATTTATAATACTTTCAATATCGAAAACCCTATTTATGTTGTTTTAAATGTGGTTGTCAATGAAAATAAAGATAGTGTAGTTGTCAAGCCTGAAAAAAAGGTTTTGTATAGAATACTTCCTTCAATAAGTTGGAGATTTAAATTTTAGAGGATGAAAAAGTATAGTTTATTTCTTTTGATGGTTATTGCGTGTAGTTGCAACAATGATAGTTTTAGTGATGGAATTAAGTTGGAATCAAAATTAGCGGTAGAGGGCTGGATTGAAGAAGGAGATGTTCCTTATGTGATATTATCCAGTACAATACCAATAAATGATGTTGTTGATTCTACAAATGTTTTGGATCACGTAATACGCTCGGCAAAAATAACAGTTTCTGACGGAGAAACGGTAGAAGTTTTGCGTGTTAAAAATGATGATAATAGAGTTCCGCCGTATGTGTATTTTGGAAAAGAAATAATCGGTAAAGCGGGGAAGACATATACTTTGAAAATTGAGTATTTAAATAGAATAGTTTTGGCTACTACAAGCATTCCTAAAACAGTAACGATTGCAAATGCGGAGTATGTAAAGAAGAATGCCGCGGATACTACCGGATACGTTTTTATAAAATTTGATGATCCTATAAACGAAAAGAATTATTATCAGATTGCGACTAGGATAGATAAGCAAGAACCTATTTTTATTCCTGCTTTTTACGGTAATCTAGATGATGAAAAATTTATATCTCACTCCATTTCAATGCAGGTGAATAGAGGTGTATTACTCTTTCCTAAAACTAAATTCAAACCCTATTTTACCGACGGAGATTTAATTTTCGTAAAATTAAGGACTATGAATAAGGAAGGATTCGATTTTTGGAATAGTTGGCAGAATGAAATTGTAAATAGCAGAAATCCAATTTATCCATCAAATACAAGTTTAAAATCAAATATTAAAGGTGGTGTAGGGATTTGGGCTGGCTACGGCCAAAATACGATAGTAGTTAAAACACCTATTAAAAAATAAAGCCAATCTGGAATTTCTTAGATTGGCTTTAGGTTTACTATAAAAAAATAGTTCTATCTTTCAAAAGCTTTCAAAAAATCCTCAAATTTAGTTTCAAGGTTATCAAATCCTTCAGAGAAATAAGTACTCATTGCAACTTCGGTACTGTCATTGAATTTTAAGTAAAGTACTTCGTCGTAATATTGAATTGTAATTGTTGCACCATTCCCGGTAGTTGTCCAAAATCCTCCACTAGGATAGTATGAATCTTTAATCCAAACTGGTAATTCAGCATCATAGTTATATTCTTTTTCTGTACGGTAGACAACGTCAGCTATCTTAGTTCCGTCTTTTTTAGAAACTAAAATTAGTTTCAAGTTTTTATTTGAATTAATCACATTGCCGTCAGAATACTTTTTATAATATGCGTTTTGAGCCGTGTAATATGCTTTGAAGTCAGCTTTAGGGTTATCGTAATCGGGATAAGAAGGATAAACCAAACTTTTCTCTAAAGCTTCTTCATCTTTAGATTGTGTTGCAATATCCATATCGGCTACAATGATAAAGTTATCCATGATTTGAACCAGACCATTCGCTTTACCTTTGTATTGAATAAGGTCTTTATCTTCTATTAAAGCATCAATATCAGCAGTGCTTCCTGCGGTAAATGAAACTAATTTTTTCCCATTATAGGTAAAAGAAGATTTAGCAGTGTTTTGAGTTGCTTTCTTACTCCCGCTGATTTCATAAGTATAGCCATCATTTAAAACCATTTTGAAACTAGATTCATCTGGAGTTTCTATTGTGCCAGTATATTTTGCACTCGTTACAAAAGTTGCAGCTTGTGCATTGTCAATAGTCAAAGTTGCATCTACAGAAGTTGGTAAATAAAATTCATCATTTATTGTAATTCCAGTTTGCCAATTATAACTGTCTACCAGTTTTATTTTAATGTTTGAAGAGTTGCTTTTGGAAGATAAAGATGCATTGTTAGCAGTTTGAGTTGCTTTTGCAGGGAAAACAAATTTTAATTCAGTAGTTGAAGCTGTTTTAACCCAAATTTTTGTTGAATTATTCCAAGTGTAAATTCCATATACGCCGGAAACATTTAGAATATCTTCTATTTTATTATCATTTTTTCCATTGAAAATGTCAACAGAACTGATCCTTAATAAATCTCCTAAATTTTGAATGGCTTCAATGGCTCCAGATGTTTTGGATTTGTTCATTTGAACTAGCATTTCATTTGCTTCAGCCTCTAGTTTCACTTTCTGTTCTGCTGGAGTTAATTTTGAATACGGTTGCTTACAGATAGCTTCAATTTGAGCAGTTAAACTTTCTTCAGAAGCGCTATCTAATTCCTCGTTGCTAGAGCAAGAAATTGTCAGTTGTGAAATAATCACTGAAAATAAAAAAATCTTTTTAATCATGGGTAAAATTTAAAATTATTAATAAATGAAATTTGGACTTTTGGGTTTGATTGTGTACAATAAAGATGTTTTATTAAAAAATAACGTACAATTTAATTAGCGGCAAAATTACGGAATTTTATCAATGTCGCAATACCCACTTTTAATGATATTTATTTAAAAACCAATTAAATTATTATTGGTGAACTTAGATTTTTATCTTTGGAACATTGTTTCGATTTAAATCTAAAATTATATGCTTTTTTCAAAAATAGAAGGCTCTGGCAAGCCACTTCTAATTCTTCACGGATTTCTGGGAATGTCAGACAACTGGAAATCTCTCGGAACACAATTTGCAGTCGGTTTTCAAGTTCACATGCTCGATCTACGCAACCACGGACGAAGCATTCATTCTGACGACTTTAGTTATGAAATTATGGCTCAGGATGTCTACGAGTATTGTCAGGCTCATAATTTAGAAAACATCAATATAATAGGACACTCGATGGGTGGGAAAGTAGCTATGCTTTTGGCGACGTCACATCCCGAACTAGTTGATAAATTGATTGTGGCTGATATTGGCCCAAAATTCTATCCCCAACACCATCAAGATATATTGGCAGGATTGAATGCTGTTGATTTTTCAATACAACCCAGCCGAAGCGATGTAGAAGCAATTATGACGAAGTTTGTCCCTGATTTTGGAACGCGACAATTTTTGATGAAAAATTTATTTTGGAAAGAGCCTTCACAATTGGCTTTTCGATTCAATCTAGCTATTTTTAATAAAAAAATGGATGAAATAGGAGTTGCTTTACCACAAAGCACTCGTTTCCTAAAGCCAACATTGTTTATTCGTGGTGGTAATTCCAAGTACATTTTAGATAGTGATGTTGAAGACATTAAAGAGTATTTCCCAGATTCAAGCATCGAAACGATTCCGAATGTTGGGCATTGGCTTCACGCCGAAAATCCAATTGAATTTTATCAAATAGTAACTTCTTTTTTGAGATAAACGGATAATTGCTTATTTTCACAATCTTAACTAATAACTTAAATTAAAAAGACATGAATTTATTGATCAAAATACTTGTGACCGCAGCGCTAGTTTTGCTAATTGCTAATTTTATGCCAGGTGTAAAAGTAGCTGGATTCACAACCGCATTAATTGTTGCAATAGTTCTTGGATTACTCAATATCTTCATCAAGCCTATATTAGTTATTCTTACACTTCCG
>NZ_JAYWDT010000127.1:0-7817 GCF_043779715.1 Flavobacterium sp. | reverse complement strand
AAAAATTAAAATAAAGCGATTTAATAAACGGTTTTTCGATAAACGTAAAAACACTTTAACCTGTTTTTTAAACCTGTTAAAATCCATTTATGAAGGTCACTTTTTTAATATAAAATCTATTTTTATTTAAGTTTCAATAAAAAATATCTATAATAGAAAAATCCACTCGAAAGTGGATTTTTTATTTGTAAAAACTATCAATTTTAAAATTTTATAATAATTCTAAAACTTTTTCATTTTTCTCTGAATTTTTCAATTCTGATAATTGTACTTGAAAATTAGAAAAATTCTCTGAATCATTTTTTAAATTTTTGATTCCTTCATATCTAACAAAAGAAGATTCGCTTTTAATAGACATATTATATAATTTATTTAAAGAATCTAATTCTAAATCAGAAGGTTTTATTTTATCAGAATATTTTAAAATAAAATTAGCAAATAACAAAGAGCTCTTATTGTTACTAATATTCTTGTTAATTGAATTAATTAACAAACTAAAATTTGCAACACTTTTTATACTTTCTCCAATAATATTTTGGATAATTATTCTGTCTTCTTTAGTATCAACTTTAAAATATTTATTGATTTCTTTCAACATATTCATCAATAAATTTTCTTCTTTTTTACCTTTTTCTTCCCAAGCATCTTTGAGTCCAACAGTTTTGTTAAAGACTAATTTTGAAGTAGTTGAGTCTTTATCAACATTAAAATACCCCAAACGCTGAAACTGAAATTTATCATTCGCTTTCACATCGGCAAGGCTTGGTTCTACAAATCCTTTTACAATTTCTAATGATGATTTGTTCATGAAATCGAGGAAGTTTTTCTCTTTGTGAGAATCTGGCGCTTCATCAATAAACAATCTATCATACAAACGAATTTCGGCTTCAATAGCGTGTGAAATTGAAACCCAATGCAAAGTTCCAGCAACTTTTCGTTTACTCGCTTCGGTACCGCTTCCGCTTAAAGAATCGGTATCATAAGTCGCTTGAATTTCGATAATATTTCCGTTTGCATCTTTTGTAACACTTTCTCCCTTAATAATGTATCCGTTTTTTAAACGAACTTCGTTTCCGATACTTAAACGGAAAAATTTGGCTGGAGCAACTTCAAGAAAATCTTCTCTTTCTATATATAATTCACGAGAAAATGGCACTTTTCTAAAACCCGCACTTTCATCTTCTTGATTATTTTCGGCTTCTAACCATTCTTCTTTTCCTTCTGGATAGTTTGTAATGACCAATTTTACTGGATCTAAAACCGCCATAACTCGTGGCGCGGTTTTGTTTAAATCTTCACGTAAACAAAACTCCAAAAGCGAAACATCAATGACATTTTCACGTTTTGCAACACCAATTGTTTCACAGAAATTTCGAATAGATTTTGCAGTATACCCACGACGACGCAAACCCGAAATTGTTGGCATTCTTGGATCGTCCCAACTATTAACTACTTTTTCTTCAACTAATTGCAAGAGTTTTCGTTTACTCATTATAGTATAATTCAAATTCAAACGAGCAAACTCATATTGATTGGGACGCACTTTAGTTGCATCATAAATTTGATCTAAAAACCAATTGTATAATTCGCGGTGCATTACAAATTCTAAAGTACAAATTGAGTGTGAAATTTGTTCGATATAATCGCTTTCGCCATGTGCATAATCATACATTGGATAAATTTTCCAATCGTTTCCTGTTCTATGATGATGACGATGCAAAACTCTGTACATCAACGGATCACGCATTAGCATATTAGTAGATGTCATATCTATTTTGGCTCTCAAAACATGACTTCCTTCTGGGAAATCACCGTTTTTCATAGCTTCAAAAAGTTGCAAATTTTCTTCAACAGAACGATTTCTAAATGGTCCATCGACTCCTGGTTGAGTTGGTGTTCCTTTTTGAATTGCCATGTCTTCTGATGACTGACTGTCTACATAAGCTTTTCCTTTTTTAATCATCACAATTGCCCAATCGTACAATTGTTGGAAATAATCGGAAGCATAACGTTCTTCTGCCCAATTGAAGCCCAACCAAAGTAAATCTTCCTTAATTGCATCTACATATTCTTGCTCTTCTTTGGCAGGATTTGTATCGTCAAAACGCAAATTTACAGGCGCATTATATCTTAATCCCAATCCAAAATTCAAACAAATCGCTTTGGCATGACCAATGTGCAAGTAACCATTTGGTTCTGGCGGAAAACGAAAGCGCAATTTATCCTGAGCTAATCCATTAGATAAACTATCTTCTATTATTTGTTCGATGAAATTCAGAGATTTTTCTTCAGTTGACATAATTTTGTTTAATTTTAGCAAAGATAAATAAATGTTGGCTATTTGGTTAATCGTTGATTTGGTTATTTGATAAATGATGACTAAAAATCGGTTATTTATGTGATATTATCGAATAAACGAATAAACAAATCCACAAACAAACTCAAAATGGGCATTATAAAACTAAAAAACATACGTACTTTTTCTTATCATGGTTGTTTGGTTGAAGAAGGCAAAATTGGTTCTGATTACAAGGTAGATTTAGAAATAAAAACCGATTTACGACGTTCTTCATTGTCAGATAACTTGAAAGATACGGTCGATTATGTGCTTCTAAACCAAATTGTAGTCGAAGAAATGGCGGTTCGTTCGCATTTATTAGAACATGTGGCCAACAGAATCATCACTAGAATCTTTGCAGAAATTGCTTCGGTTTCCAGAATTATTGTGGCAGTTTCTAAACTAAATCCGCCTATTGGTGGTGATGTTGAAGCGGTTACAATTGAAATGGAAGAATATAGAAACTAGAATTAATTGATAATTAACAATTGATAATTGATAATTTTTAAAATTTGTTAATTATCAATTGCTAATTATCATTTGTTTCTTATATTTGCATTCCGCTAAACACAGGGCGTCGTGGCCGAGCGGCTAGGCTGGGCTCTGCAAAAGCTCCTACTCCGGTTCGAATCCGGACGATGCCTCAAGAAGAGATACAGAAATGTGTCTCTTTTTTTTATGGAAAATTTTTAGGAAAAATTAATTAAATACATGGTTCGAATCCGTGCCGATGGCTATCGCGGGATATGACTCTAAAACCTTCAAAGAAATTTGGAGGTTTTTTTTATGTGAAATTTTTAGAAAAAATAAGATAATGCGGTGTTCGAATCCGGCTCGATAACTATACGGAGATGCCATAAAAAAAGAGACACAATCCTATCTCTTTTTTTATGTTTATTTTTTGTAGAAACTACTTAGTTTCCAATATTCTCCTAATCTTCACCACAGGAGTTTTCATGATGGATAAACCAATATCGGAGGCGAAAGTAAACTTATGAATCACAATTAAAGTAGCTTTATCGTTAGCAGCAATAGCTTCATAAATATCTTGTGGTATTTTGTCTCCTTTTACTTCAAAACTGTCTAAGAAATCACCATTTGTATTTGATAAATGAATTCTAAAGCTTGTAACAGTGATGTTATAATCTAACAGATAGTCGATTAATTTAACTGTAATTTCAGCATTTAAAAGCTCTTTACTTGGCATTTCAATCGTACACTCTCCATTAATACAACCTTTTTTGTTTACAAGTAAAGCGGCATAGGGTAATTCTTTTGTTCTAAAAATGTGTTCTTCGATAACTTTAGTAGAATCGGATGTTTGTATTTCAACCTGAACTTTAGTGTCTTTTGATGTTTTAGGTTTGATACTATAAGTACCATCAATGTTTTGTAAAACCGATTCCCCTTTAATTTTGAAAGGTTTCGAATCTTTTACATTAACCAAAAAAGGATTTGAAATCCCTTTATAAACAATATTTAGTTTGGTTAATCCAATTAATGATAAGTTTGGTTTTACTACTGGAATTGAATCGTTTTGAGCAAAAATAGGCAAAGAAAATAATAATAAAAGTAAAAGTTTTTTCATGGTTGGTGTTAATCAAATTTTATAAAATAACTGAAATTAATTCAGCATAAATTGGGTATAAAATAATAAATTTTACTTTTTTTCAATCTTCTCAATCGTGTTTGTTACAAAAGTTTTGTCGCTAGGAAACCAACCTTGAGAAAGCAAAAAAGCACCAAAAACAATAAGCAAAATACTGCTTATTTTTTTTATTTTAATAATATTTTCTGTAGTTAATTTATTTCTTAATTGCTTGGATAAAAGTATTTTACCAATATCTGTAATGATATAAGTAACGATAACAGTGGTAAAAAACCAAATAACATTAGAGAGTTCTACTTGCAATTTTGGGACAAATGTGATGATGATAAGCAACCAAAAACCCAAAACACCTATATTGATAAAATTAAGTAAAAACCCTTTTATAAATAGGTTTAAATAGTCTTTTTTAATCAATTCGACAGCTTCTTCATCAACTTCTGCTTTGTGCGCTTTACGTAATTTAAAAAAAGAAATTAATCCGTAAGTTACCATGATAATCCCACCAAAAATAAACAAGGCTGGATCATCTTTTAAACTCTGAATTAATCTATAACTTCCTAGATAAGCAACACCTATAAAAAAAACATCAGCTAGTATAACCCCTAAATCAAACATTAAAGCGGCACGAAAACCTTTTGTTATACTAATTTCTAGTAGTACAAAAAAAACAGGTCCTATCATGAAACTTAAAAATATTCCTAATGGGATTCCGTTGCCTAAAATATAATGAATCATAAATTTTTTTTAGTTAATATTCTGATGACGCAAGTTAAAAATTTATATTTTAAAAATTAAACTAACGCTTGCTTATTACGATATGTCCTCCTAAAACTGTTTTCTGATTTACTTGTTTTGGATTTCCGTATATGGTTATTGTACCTCCAGCTCTTGTTTTTGCATCTACTAAATCAGTAGCATATACATCGGCAAATCCTCCTGCATTTACAGATACTGTTGTTTGAGAAGTAATACATTTTTCTGCTTCTAGTTTTCCTCCAGAATTAGTCATTGCATCAAGATTTTGTGCTTTTCCTGATAGTTTTATAATAGAACCATTGGATGATTTTACTGTAATTCTTTGTGCATCGACAATCACTTTTATTTGAGATCCTTCTTTTGCGATAAGACTAAAATCCAAAGTTTTAATTTCAGTATCACAAGAAACGTAAGTACCTTCATTGGCTTCTAATCCTTCTAGTTTTTTAAAATAAACACGGGCAATTAAATCTTCACCATTTAAAAAATTTCCTATTGGAAGTCTTATTTTTAACTCTCCATTATTGTTTACAAGTTCGACTTCATTTTCAAATTTTCCTTTTAGTTCTATTTTATTTTCAGTTGATTCTATTAATTGAACCGAAATTTTGTCGAAAGCTGTAACCTTAGTAAAATCTCCAACATTTTTTGTTACTTGTGCTGTAATTAGGTTAGTTACCAGTAAAAACGGGATTATAAATATTTTTTTCATAATTACTCTTTTCTTCTTATAAAGTTAAAATCTAATTGTTTTTTAACCAAGTCGGCATTTTTTACTTTGACCCAAACTTCATCGCCTAATTGCAATAAAGATTTAGAAATTTCGCCAACTAAAGCATATTGTTTTTCATCGAAAGTATAATAATCATCTTTTATATCACGAATACGAACCATTCCTTCGCATTTATTTTCGATGATTTCTACATAAATTCCCCATTCAGTCACACCAGAAATTACACCTAAAAACTCCTGATCTTGATGATTTTGCATGTATTTTACCTGCATATATTTTATAGAATCACGTTCGGCATTAGTTGCTAAACCTTCCATATTTGATGTATGCTGACATTTTGTTTCGTACGTTTCCTGGTCGACAGATTTTCCTCCATCTAAATAATATTGCAATAATCGATGAACCATAACGTCTGGATAACGACGAATTGGCGAAGTGAAATGAGAATAATAATCGAAAGCCAAACCATAATGACCAATATTATCGGTCGAATATTTAGCTTTACTCATGGTTCTAATCGCTAAAGTATCAATAAGATTTTGTTCTTTTTTACCGTTTACTTCTTCCATTAAAGTATTTAGAGATTTAGAGATTTCTCCACCTCTAAAATCTATTTTATAACCAAATTTTGCAATTACAGCTTGCATAGCAAACAATTTATCTTCATTTGGTTCGTCGTGAATTCTGTAAATAAACGTTTTCTTTTGTTTACCAATGTATTCAGCCACTTTTCTGTTGGCTAATAACATGAATTCTTCAATAAGATGATTGGCATCTTTAGAAACTTTAAAAAACACACCTTCTGGTTCTCCGTCTTCGCTTAAGTTGAATTTCACTTCTACTTTATCAAAAGAGATTGCACCATCATTCATACGTTTGCGACGCATAATTTTAGCTAAATCATCTAGTTTTAATGTAGCAGCTACAATTTCGTCAGAAACTACATAAGAACTTCCTGTAATAGAAATATCTACTGGAATTGTATTGTCTTTGGTTTCAATAATATATTGCGCTTCTTCGTAAGCAAAACGTTGGTTTGAATCGATTACTGTTCTTCCAAACCATTGATTGATAACTGTTGCTTTTTCATCTATTTCAAAAATAGCTGAAAATGTATATTTTTCTTCGTTTGGTCGTAATGAACAAGCAAAATTTGACAAAACCTCAGGTAACATTGGTACAACCCTATCTACTAAATATACTGATGTTGCGCGTTGATAAGCTTCGTCATCTAAAATTGTTCCTTCTTCAAGATAATGAGAAACATCGGCAATGTGAATTCCTATTTCGTAATTTCCGTTTTCTAGTTTTTTAAACGAAAGTGCATCATCAAAATCTTTAGCATCTTTTGGATCGATAGTAAAAGTTAATGTTTGTCGCATATCACGACGCTTAGCAATTTCACTTTCTTGAATAGAAGTGTCTATTTTTTGAGCATATACTTCTACATCTACAGGAAATTCTGCTGGTAAACCATATTCAGCCAAAATAGCATGAATTTCGGTATTGTGTTCTCCTGGTTTTCCTAAAACTTTAGTTACGGTTCCAAAAGGAGAATCAGCTTTTTTAGGCCAATCTTCGATATGAACTAAAACGACATCACCTTGTTGTGCTTCTCCAATTTTTGCTAACGGAATAAAAATATCTGTATACATTTTAGGATTTGCAGTGCTTACAAAAGCAAAATTCTTCTGAATATCTATTACACCTACAAAATCTGTTTTAGCTCTTTCTACGACTTCTATAACTTCTCCTTCAGGGCGTTTTCCTTTTCTTCTGTTATAGATATAAACTTTTACAATGTCTTTATCTAAAGCATGATTTAAATTATTGGTTGGAATAAAAACATCTTCTCCAAAATCAGGACAAACAAAATAGGCTGTTTTTCGAGAAGTCATGTCTATTTTTCCTTCGTAATAATCTTGTGAAATTCCTTTTACCAGATATTTTCCTGGTTCGGTTTCAATAATTTTATTTTGTGAAGCAAGAATTTTTAAATCTTTAATAATTTCATTTCTACTCTTAGTATCATCTACTTCAAGTAATGCTGAAATTTGTTTATAATTAAAAGGTTTATTCGCGTTTTGTGATAGTACTTTTAAAATCTTTGTTGAGAAATCTTTCTCATTTTTTCCAAACTTTTTTGGCATTTTACTCATAATTCATTTTTATAAAGTTGAAATTTACGAATAAGATATTAGATTTCAGAATTTAGATTTCAGATTTAAAGAAAATATAACTTTTTGAGGAGAGATGAAAAGATAATAGACGGATAGATAATAGATAAATACTAACATCTATATTTTTTTTAGTCTTTCATCTATCAATCTATTATCTCTTTGTCTTTTTCAAAGTTGTCAACATTTATTAAATAATACAAA
>NZ_JAYWDT010000126.1:0-7873 GCF_043779715.1 Flavobacterium sp. | reverse complement strand
CAAAATTTTGTTTTGCACTCATGGCATCACTAGTTGCTATTTCTAATATTTTCGCTTTTTCAGCTTTAGACAAAAAACTTGTTAAGGGAACTATTTTTGGCTTTTTAGGTCTTAATGAATCTGGTTGAAGGTTTGCATTGAAGCCTATGCGTTGGTACACATTATCTGCAACGGATACTAATTCTTTATTATAACTTGTACTTAAGGAATCTACTGTATATTTGAGTTCTGACAAATTTAACATATTACATGAATTTGTAATATTTTCTTCACTCCCTTCGACTTTATTTAATTTCGATAAATCGATGTTGATATTGTATTTTTTGAAATTTACTTTTGCAAAAGGCATTTTTTGACGATCTTGATAATTTTTTGGTGTAATATCTTCATAATAATAACCATCTATTAATACCAATTGTAGCAAATTAGATTCCTCACTACTTATAAGTTGTCCGCTTTTAGATTTTATAACCGTTTTTGCTCCTTCTCCAAGGTTAGACTTTTTATGCATGGTTACTCCTTCTAGGAATTCGCCATTTTCACCCGTTTTTTTATCAACTTTTATATTGATATCTCCAATGGTATTAAACTGACCTTCAGCAATTGCCATAGCTGGCTTTACTTGAGCTATATTTTTTCTGAAATTTGTAAATTTAAATTCGGCATATGGAGTCACATTATTTGCAAAGAAAAATGCAGCTATACTTAATCCAAAAATAAATACAACCAACCCTTTTATAGCTCTTTGAAAAGAAATTCCAGCCGATTTCATAGCTGCAAATTCATAATTCTCAGCCAAATCTCCAAAAGTCATTATTGCTGAAAGTAAAACTGATAATGGAAGTACTAAAGGAACTAAGCTTGGCATTTTGAAAAGTAAAAATTTCAAAATTAAAATTAAGTCTAAATCTTTTCCTGCCAATTCCGAAATGAATAACCAAACAGTTTGAAGAATAAATATGAAAATTAAAATCACAAATACCGACACAAATGAAGTCAAGTACGTTTTTAGAAGATATTTATCAAGAATTTTCATTCAGTTTAGTCCAGTTTATTAATGTAATATTTAGGATATTTGCTTGGCACAAAAGTAAACTGATTTTTTGGTAATGTCTGATTGGTTTTGAAAGAATTAACAGTCAAAGTGATTTTTGTCCCATTTTTAGCAACCGATATCGTATTGTATATCTGATTTGTTGCCACATCTACTCCAACCAAAATTTGTTTACGCTCGTCTTTAGAACTTATTGGAGTCAGTTTTACATACTGAATTTTTTTTCCTTTTATGTTTTGCGTAATATCCCAAGCATATTTGAAACCTTTGCTAAAAAAAGTAAGCATTTTTGCTGGTGTATCATTATCATCTGCACTTCCAATGTTTGAAATAGATATTTCTTCGTCTTCAGCAACTATCGAATATAATTTTTTTCCGTCGCAAAGTTTTGTAACACCCATAAAATTCAATACATATTGATTTCCGCTTAGGGTGACATTTCCTTTGCTTTCCTGATTTACATTTTCCTTAAGATTATGCAAAGAATATTTAAAATCTATTTGAATATTTTTATAACTTTTTACTTTTGCCGAAACTTTATCAAGCAATGCTTTTGCTTTTACTGCATCTTGAGCTTGTGCAGAAAAACTAAAAACTATTAGTAATAAACCAATTATCTTTTTCATTTTAATTATTATTTTTTTCATTATTAAAAAATTGTTCTAAAGCGACTAAATCAGGAATATTCACACCACGCGCTTTACTTCCTTCAAATGGACCAACGATTCCTGCAGCTTCCAACTGATCTATTAATCTTCCTGCACGGTTGTATCCTAACTTTAGCTTTCGCTGAATTAATGAAGCAGATCCTTGTTGTGCTGTTACAATTACTTCGGCAGCATCTCTAAACAAAGTATCTCTTTCGGATATGTCCATATCAAGTTGTATGCCATTATCTTCTCCCACAAATTCTGGAAGCAAATAAGCTGTTGCATAAGCTTTCTGAGAACCTATAAATTCGGTTATTTTTTCGACCTCTGGTGTATCTACAAAGGCACATTGCACACGAACTAAATCGTTTCCGTTACTAAATAACATATCACCACGACCTATTAATTGGTCTGCTCCTCCTGAATCTAAAATCGTTCTAGAATCTATTTTTGAGGTAACTCTAAACGCAATTCTCGCAGGGAAATTGGCTTTAATCATACCTGTAATTACGTTTACCGATGGTCTTTGCGTCGCAATTATTAAGTGAATTCCAATGGCACGAGCTAATTGTGCCAAACGAGCTATTGGTAATTCTACTTCTTTTCCTGCAGTCATAATCAAATCAGCAAACTCATCGACAACCAAAACAATATAAGGTAGAAAACGATGTCCCGCTTCTGGATTTAATTTTCGTTGTTTGAACTTGTCATTGTATTCTTTAATATTTCGAACCATCGCATCTTTTAGTAAAGAATAACGGTTGTCCATTTCTACACAAAGTGAGTTCAGCGTAGCTACAACTTTTGCATTATCGGTAATAATGGCTTCGTCAGTATCTGGTAATTTTGCTAAATAATGACGTTCTATTTTATTAAAAAGTGTAAGCTCGACTTTCTTCGGGTCGACCAAAACAAACTTAACCTCTGCTGGATGTTTTTTGTATAATAATGAGGTTAAAACCGCATTTAACCCTACCGATTTTCCTTGTCCTGTTGCTCCAGCCATCAATAAATGCGGCATTTTTGCTAAATCGACAACAAAAGTTTCGTTAGAAATTGTTTTTCCTAAAGCGATAGGCAATTCCATTTCGGCTTCTTGAAACTTGGCTGAACCAATTACAGATTTCATAGAAACCATGCTTGGATTCTTATTTGGAACTTCAATACCAATAGTTCCTTTTCCAGGAATTGGCGCAATAATACGAATTCCTAATGCCGAAAGTGACAAGGCAATATCGTCTTCTAAACTTTTTATTTTAGAAATACGAATTCCTGCTTCTGGTACAATTTCGTACAACGTAACCGATGGACCAACGGTTGCTTTTATTTGAGCAATTTCAATTTTATAGTTGCGTAAAGTTTCTACAATTTTGTTTTTATTTTCTTCTAATTCTTCTTGATTGATGGTGATTCCGCCAGAAGAATAATCTTTTAGCAAATCGATTCCTGGGAATTTAAAATTTGATAAATCTAATGTTGGATCAAATTCTCCAAAATCGGCTACCAATCGTGATGCTAAATTTTCTTCAACAATGTCTTCTTCTTCAACTTTTTCGATAACAAACTCATTTTCATGTGTTTTGTTATGATTATCAGTTAAAATTTCTTCTTTTATAGTTGGTTCTAAAATTAATTCTGAGGAATTTGAAATTGTAGGTTTCAAGCTTTCTTTATTAATTTCGAATTGAGAAACGGGCTTCAAAGTGATTTCGCCTAAATCTTCTTCATCAGATTGAAACTCGAATTTTTTTGGAGGTAATTCAGCTGTTTCATCAGTTGCAAATTCTTCCAAATTATAGGTAGAAGTTGTATTGTTTATTGGTTTTAATTCTTCTTTTAAATCATTTTTAGTTTTCTCGAAGAAACCTTTAATCTTTTCTGGAGATACTTTTATTTTAAAAATTAAATAAATAACTATTCCGAAAACTAAAGCTAATAAAGTTCCTGATTTTCCTATGTAATCTTGCGAAAACAAATTCATCTCATAACCTATTACACCACCTAATTCTGGTAATAAATTACCAAAAAATCCAAAAAGAATAGATAAAATTATGATTACAAAAATATCCCAAAACCAAGTTTTTTTTAATTTTCCTATCGCTAAATCTAAAACTAAATAAGCTCCCGTTAAGAATAATAATCTAACAAATAAAAATGATGCTACTCCAAAACCTTTGTATATAAAGAAATCTGACACAAAAGCACCAAATTTTCCTAACCAATTTTGAATATTTGGGTTTCTAGCGGTAAAACTATCTAGTTCGCTTTGGTCATATTTCCCATTTACAAAATAGGATATAAATGATAACCCAAGAGCAATTGCAAACAACACCAATAAAACACCAATGGTAATTTTTTGTTGGCGAGACGGACTAAAACGATTTAACAAATTCGTTTCTTCAGGTTCTATAGGATTTATTTCTTTCTTAGCTTTTGCCATTAGTAGGTTTGCAGTATTTTAGTTTTTATAAAAATATTGGTAAATAAATCATTAAACCTATCGCAATTGATGTCATGGCAGCAAAGAAAACTGCTCCTGCAGCAATATCTTTTATAAAACCAATCCGTTCGTGATAATCTGGATGAATAAAATCAGCAACTTTTTCGACAGCAGTATTTAGTCCTTCAATACCTAAAACCAATCCAAAAGCTAGTATTTGAAACATCCAATCGGTTCTAGAAATTTGGAAATAAAAACCAGCAATAATCATTAGTACAGCAATAGATGATTGCACCATAACGCTATGTTCTGTGGTAATTAACTTGATTGCACCTTTTAGTGCAAATCCCATACTTTTGAAACGGCCTGTTACAAAAGTATTATCTTTCTCAAATTTCACACTCATAATTATAATACCGCTAAAGCATTTTCGTAATTCGGTTCATCGGCAATTTCTGGAACTTGCTCGCTATATTTTATGACACCATTTTCGTCCAGAACGATTACAACTCTAGAGTGTAAACCTGCAAGAACAGAATCTGTAATTTCAAGACCATAATTTTTTCCAAAACTTCCGTCTTTAAAATCTGATAGATTTTCGACATTTTCTAAGCCTTCGGCACCACAAAAACGTTTCTGAGCAAAAGGCAAATCACGAGAAATACATAATACTTTTGTGTTATCTAATGTACTTGCTTTAGCATTAAAAGTTCTTACTGATGTAGCACAAGTTCCTGTATCAATACTTGGAAAAATATTTAATACTACTCTACTCCCTTTATAATCAGCTAATGAAGCTATTGATAAATCACTTTTTACTAATGTAAAATCTGGTGCATTTGTACCTACTTGTGGTAAACTTCCTGATGTATTTATAGCGTTTCCGCCTAATGTTATTGCTGCCATTTTTGAATATTTTTAATGAGTTTCAAAAGTAGTAAAAATAATTAGGATTACAGAATTTAGGAATTATGTTTTTGAAATAGATTCTTGCAAAAAGTTTAACATTAAAAATTAAAATTATTATATTTATTTATCGTAATATTGCAATATATAAATATAATGAAATTATGGGAGCATCTAAATCAGAATCCTTTTCGGAAGAACAAAACGAGTTGGCAACACTTTTTAAAGCGCTTTCGCACCCTGCAAGAGTTGCAATAATAGAATATTTATTAACTGTAGACACCTGTATTTGTGGTGATATTGTAAACGAATTACCACTCGCCCAACCTACTGTTTCTCAGCATTTAAAAGAACTGAAAAATGCAAAAATCATACAAGGAAGCATAGAAGGAACTGCAATTTGTTATTGTATTAATATTGAAACACTGAAAAAATTCGAAAATTATTTTTTCAGTATTACTAAGAAATTAAAAGACAAATGTTGTTAAGTATCAATTATAAATTACGAATTACGAATTACGAATTACGATAAAAATCAAGTGTTTACAACTTAAAATAACTTCTCATTACTTAGTCTAAAAATCTAAGAAGTCTAACAATCTAATAATCAAAAAATGAAACTATCAGAATTTAAAAATCAGCTAGAAAATGTAACTCAGTTAGAATTTGTGTTACAAAGCGGACAAAAAGTCCCTTCCCATTTTCATATTACCGAAATTGGAATGGCCACAAAACAATTTACAGATTGTGGCAATACGTTTAGAGTCTCTAAAAAAGCGACACTACAATTGTGGACATCTGTCGATTTTTATCATAGATTAGAACCTAACAAAGTGATTTCGATAATTGAGGCAACTTCAGGTATGTTTGATGGTGAAGATTTAGAAATTGAAATCGAATTTCAACAAGAAACAGTTGGTAAGTTTGGATTAGAATATATTGATAATCAATTTGTTTTGACCAACACTAAAACCGATTGTTTAGCAAAAACAAATTGCAGAATTCCTGTCGAAAAAATAAAAGTAAAAATAAACGAACTGCAAGAAAATTTAACTTCTTGTTGCGCACCAAACTCTAATTGTTGTTAAGTATGAAATCATTTATTATCAAATATAAAAAACCCATTATAATCATAATTTCGATTACAGTTTTGCAATTAATTTGGGGTTTTGACCCAAAGTTTTGCATCATTAATTTAATTTGGTTATTTCTATAAATGGAAAATAAAAAAATACACTGGGAAAATGTTTTTACAACAAAAACAGAAAAAGATGTAAGTTGGTTTCAAGAAAATCCAGAAACTTCAGTAAATTTTGTCAAGGAATTTGATTTGCCAAAAAATGCAAAAATTATTGATATTGGTGGTGGAGATAGCCATTTTATTGATGCTTTGCTAGATTTAGGTTTTACAAATTTGTATTTGCTAGATATTTCAGCAAAAGCTATCGAGCGTATTAAAGAACGGTTGGGAGAAAAATCGAAAAATGTAACTTTTATAATTTCGGATATTTTAGATTTTGAATCGGAAATTACTTTCGATTTTTGGCACGACAGAGCTTCTTTTCATTTTTTGACAACAGAAAATGAAATTGAAAAGTATTCTGAAATTGTATCAAAATTAATTGAAAAAGAGGGAAAAATGATTATTGGTACTTTTTCTGAAAATGGGCCAAGAAAATGTAGTGGTTTAGATATTACACCTTATTCTGAAACTAAAATGAATCTAGTTTTCGAAGATAATTTCGAAAAAATAAATTGTTTTACAGAAGACCACAAAACACCGTTTGACACAATACAAAATTTCATTTTTTGTAGTTTTAATAAAAAATAAGATGATAAATGTTTTAGTCCTTTGTACAGGAAATAGTTGTCGAAGCCAGATTGCGCATGGTTATTTATACCATTTTACCGACGATAAAAAAGTGAAAATATATTCTGCTGGCGTAGAAACTCATGGAGTAAACCCAAAAGCAATTGCTATCATGCAAGAAGACGGAATTAACATTTCGCATCACACTTCTAATAATATCGATGAATACTTTGAGGTTCCTTTCGATTATGTAATTACTGTTTGTGATAATGCTAAAGAACGTTGTCCGTTTTTCCCAACCAAAGCGATTAAGTTGCATTATAATTTTCCTGATCCTGCAAAAGCCACTGGAACAGAAGCTGAAATTACAAATAAATTTCGATTGGTGAGAAACATGATTAAAGAATATTGTCAGGATTTTGCTGAAGATAATAATCTAAATTAATCTATTAGTTTTCAGCATTTTAATTCATTTGTAAGATTTTTTTTAGTAACTTTGATAAACAACCTAAAACCTAAATTTATGAAAATAGCTACAATTATTGTACGAGTATTATTGGGTGCATTATTAGTTTTTGCCTCTGCAAGTTTCTTTTTAAAACTTGCCCCTGAACCTGAAGTAACTGGTAATTTTAAAGCATTTCAAGTAGGAATAATTGCTTCATCATATCTTATGCCATTAGCAAAAGGACTTGAATTACTTTGCGGATTGTCCTATTTATCTGGAAAATATGTTACACTTGCTAATATTATCATACTACCTGTTACATTAAACATTTTGCTTATAAACTTGTATATGACTCCAGAAGGATTGCCTATTGCATTTTTTATATTTTTTGCAAATATGTTTTTAATTTATAGATATTGGGATAATTATAAAAGCTTGTTTACCGCTTAAAAAAAAAAATGCTTCTATATTTAGAAGCATTTTTTATTTATCTATTGATCCCAAAACTCTTTTCATAAAACTATTTAGAGCTTCTTTTTTATCCATTCCTCCTTTTGTCATTTTA
>NZ_JAYWDT010000125.1:0-7880 GCF_043779715.1 Flavobacterium sp. | reverse complement strand
ACAGCGATGCCATTCACTCGCCAAACGAACACTTTGGAATCTTCAATTACCTAAAAGGAATCGAAACCATCCCGTTGTTTTACAAATATTTTGTGGAGTTGTCAAAATAAATTCCTTTCATTACATACTAAATCCGCTCTACACAGGGCGGATTTTTTTGGGCGTTCCCCGCCGAAAATAGCGGGTCAGGCTGTTCGTTCTCAATCTTTTTAGCCGCCGAAAAGGCGTCTAAAAAGGATTTCCACTTCCATCCTTAACGCAAACTATTGCTCGTTGATAGATTTCTTAAAGGAGATAAGATAGTTTTAGTTGTAGAAAAATAGTGGAAATACTTTATTTTAAATCCAATAGAAACCCAAAAGCAATAAGAACTAAGCTTGCAAGTGGTCCTGAAAAGATGCACATTAACAAGGTTTGGCCGTCTCCGTAACATGCCAAATCCACACCAAGCAAAGTAATTAATAAAACAGTATTTGATAAGGTATATATGATCAAAGAATAAAATCTAAAATTACGTTTAACTTCACTCTCAGTCTTTAGCAAAATATTGTCCAACCTATAGCCATAGAAAGCCATCATTCCAATTACCGTTACTGCTGAAAACCAAAGAACAATTAAATAGCCAGTTTCACAGTTACCAGTGATTTTTTCTAAGCCCATTGCCGCGAGAAGACCAGGAAACAATGTCCAAGTTGGAAAAATTGGTATCAATGACCATAGCGCATTAATAAAGCTATATTTTGTAAATCTAAAATCCATAAAAAGTATAGTAGTAATGTTTGGTGGATGTTTAAAATTTCTCAATCGATTCGAGAAATTCTAAGTTATGGCTACAAAACACTAGTTGATAAAAACTAAAATCAGTCACCTGAGAATCTCCGATCGCGCGAATACGCACTAAATTTATCGATTTGATAGCGCGGAATTACATTCCGTGCCCGCAAAGTTGAACAAACAAAACCAATTAAGAAACTACATTGTGTAAAAAATTATACTCTTTCTTGTTTGATAGAGCAATGTTTTTTTTGATTGGTTGTTCTCAATAGTAGTCGGCACAAAATGTACCCGAGGCTTTAGCCGAACTACCGTAGTAATTCTGCGCCATCAGGTACGCCTTATGCATATCCTAGCGATTTAGGATTGATGGTTTTTTGAAATCATTTTTTATCTTTATTTTCTTTCAAATATAATCATTAAATTTACAAAACAATAGCGTAATGAAAGGCGGTATCTTTCGATTTGCGAAATAGTATCTCAAAATGATTCAAAAATAATATGAAAATATTCACAACTGTTCTTATAAGCTTGTTTTACAACCTTGCTTTTTCTCAAACTCCAATTGAAGGGAAGTCTTTCATCATAAATAACAAGAATGATTACTCTTTTTTAGAAAATGTGATTAAATCAAAAAAGATAGTTTTATTAGGAGAACAATCACATGGAGACGGAGCTACATTTGACGAAAAAGTAGAAATTGTAAAATACCTTCATGAAAAAATGGGATACAATACAATTGTTTTTGAAAGTGGTTTTTATGATCATTATAAAGCTTTTGAGATGTATTCTAAAAGTAAATCAGATATTTCCGTTTTCAGTGAAGCAGTTTTTGGAATATGGTCTGACACAAAAGCATTCCAAAATTTAATGAATTATGTAGACGAACGAGCCAAACAAAATGACCCAATAAAGATTTTAGGTTTTGATTCACAAGAAGGGTCTATATTTAAAAATCATTTTATGGATGATTTCATAAAACTATTTGAAAACAGAAAAATTACTTTTCCTGAAAACGTAATCACAAGTATAGAAAAATCATTTGTTTCAAGGGATTTAGAAGATGTGGCATCGAATAAAAAAGATTCGCTTGAGCTATATAAAAATTTTGATTTAATAATGGATTCGTTCAATAAAATTGAAAATGTAAATTTTGATGAAAAAATAATGAAACAAGTTTTTGTTAGTAAAATTGCAGATGTATCGTTTGATATAATGCAATTACAGAAACAAAAAATTGCTGTACAAAATCCTAGAGATGAGCAAATGGCAAAAAATCTTATTTTTTTATCTGAAATTTACCCTAACGATAAGATGATTTGCTGGGGAGCTTCTTACCATTTTTCTAAAAACATCAACCAAATTGAATATACAGACGAGACAGAAGATTATTTCAAACAATATGCGTCTAATGAAATAAAAAACACTGGATATAGTGATTACAAAACAGGTGATGGTTCAAAATTACTTGAAGGAGCAATTCCAATGGGCGAGTTATTAAAAAAACACTTTGGCGAGCAAATTTACAGCATCGCTTTTTCATCCTTTGAGGGACAATATGGAATTGTAGATGAAAAACCATTTCCTATACTGCAACCACCATTTAATAGCATAGAGCAACAGCTATATGATAAAGCTACTTCAAAAACTTTTTTTGAGTTTAATAAAAATGACAACAATAGCTATTATTGTTCTGCATTAGGAAATATTCCTTTCAAGGCAAAATGGGGTTTTATATTTGATGGATTACTGTTTATTAAAAAATCATACCAACCAGAGATAAGAAGTTATCCAAAACCGGTCATTAACAACTCTAAAGAAGAAGTGTTTTCTATTGTTGGAAAAATAACAGATTCAAAAAATAGAAAAGTAATACCTAATGCAGAAGTATCCCTAGTGAAAACTAAAAGAAGTATTGTTGCCAATAAAGATGGTGCTTTTAGTTTTACTATTCAAAAAAAGGATTTTCAAGACAAATTAATAATTTCCGCAATGGGATACGCCACGGACACAATCAATATTTCGAGCATAATAAGTACTAATAAAAACCAGATAAACATTAGACTAAGATCACACAAATTTGAAGGAATAATTTTAGATGAAGTTGTCGTTAATTCCGCAAGAAAATCATTGACCGCCGAAGATATTGTTACAAAAGCAAGAAATAATATTGAACTTAACTATTACCAAGATCCAAACAATCAAAAATTTTATTTCCGAACTCAAATCATCAAAAAAAATAAAATTACATCCAACATAGAAGCGGTTATAAATACATACAATTCTAATGGAATGAAAGGAGTAAATACACCTGACGAAGGATTATATGGTGAAATACAACAAATGCACACATTAGCTGAAGATAATATTAATAATCAGTATGGTAAAATAACTAATTTTGCGTTTATTTTTGACAGAGATGTAATATTGAGTAAGTCTAATGTACTATATAAAACGTCTTCTTACAATTTAAAAAAAGAGGAAGTCTTGCTATATAACGATAGAAAAGTTTATAAAATTAGTTTCGTCAATAATTCGCCTGGATCATATTCTACCGGATATGGTTATCCTGCTCCAAAAAAATCATCTGGAATATTATATATAGATACTGAAACTTTTGCGGTACTAAAATATGAACATTGCGTTGTAAGAGAGCCTTCTGAAATCAAGAATCAAAAAGACAAAATGGCTCAAAAGCTGCATAAAATAATTTTTACATATAAAACACATGAGGGTAAATATTTTATAAATTATTGTAATGTCATAAATAAATCCATAATTACATCAATAGCCGATAATGTAATTTTAAGTGAAAACTTTTTAGTGAATAATGTAATGTCTATTAATGTTAAATATTCTAATGTAGAAAAAATTGAGCGCCCTCTTCAAAAAATAAATCAGAATATTACACTTAAAGAAGATTCTGAGTTTTGGAATAACAACAATTTTATACTTCAAGATGATAAAGTAATATTTGATTTGTGTGATTAACTTTAATTTCCTTTCGCTTTTTTCCACTTTTTGATATTTAAGTGGTCTTCTAAACTCCATTTCCTATATTTCATATCTCAAATGTATTATTTAAAATTTCACACCGAACTTATTAGATACTAAAATACTTGGTCAACGTATCGAGTGTATGTTTCGTTTGCCTCTTTTAAATATAACAAAATTCTTATGGCTACATTAGAGCCACTATTAAATCGATCTAAGGAGTTAACAGGACTTACACACCAAATCCTCTTGTAAACCCCTGACCACCAAATTATTTTTCTTAAAAATTTGTTTATTTCATTTTTTATTCTACATTTGTAGAGCAAACTCTATTTTCGTAGAACAAAATCATTTTATGCGACAATCTGTAATTCTAATCGGCTTGGTGTTTTTATTATTTGGTTGCAAAACCAATCAAATGAAAAATAAACTTAAGGAAGGACTATGGATTGAAAATTACTCAGAGGATACTTCCCATTATAAATCAATCGGAAAATACAGAAAAGGAGATCCCGTAAAAAAATGGAGTTATTACTTAAATGGTAAAATCATTAAAAGAGAAAAATACAAAGACAACATTTGCAGCACTACTTTTTATCATAAAAATGGAAAAATACAATCCATAGGAAAAACAAAAATGGAAACGAGGGATCAGTACGCGCATTGGTTTTATTTTGGTGACTGGAACTTCTTTAATGAAGATGGAAAATTAATAACAATAAAGAAATACAATAACGGAGAATCATTTTCCGAAATAGAAATTAAATAAACATGCAACAACTCACGAACGCCGAAGAACAAGTAATGGAACACCTTTGGAAACTCGAAAAAGCCTTCATGAAAGACTTGCTTGAAGCCTACCCAAAACCAAAACCCGCTACCACAACAATCGCTACTTTATTAAAAAGAATGATCGACAAGCAGTTTGTAGCTTACACTGAATTTGGGAACTCCCGGGAATATTATCCTTTGGTCAAGAAAACCGACTATTTCTCGAAACACGTCAACGGATTGATTAGTAATTTCTTTAATAATTCGGCGTCACAATTCGCATCTTTCTTTACCACTGAAACGAATTTGTCTCAAACGGAATTGGAAGATCTCAAGAAAATAATCGACAGTGAAATTCTAAAAAAGAAAAAATGACCGACTTTCTAATCAAATCGACAATTACTTTATTGGTGCTATTGGCAGTGTATTATTTGTTTTTAGAGAAAGAAAAAATACACGTTTTCAATAGGTTTTACTTGTTGTTCTGCCTTGTTTTCTCGATGGTACTTCCATTAATAACTATTGAAGTCATTGAGGAAATAGCACAACCAACAGTCAATCCGGGAAATATCCAGATATTGCAAGGAAGCGCTGTAATACTGGAGGAAACAAACTATTTGGCTATAGGATTATGGAGTTTGTATGCTGTAGTAACACTCGTTTTGGCGATTCGTTTTATTAGCAATATCAATACCATTTCGTCTAAAATGAGATCAAATGAACCAATTGATTATAAGAATGCCAAATTGATTTTGGTTCCCGAAAAAACGTTGCCGCATACTTTCTTGAATACGATTTTCATCAACGAAACAGAATACAACAACCGTGAAATTGAAGCCGAATTGTACACACACGAACTCACGCATGTGACTCAAAAACACACGTTGGATATTTTATTCATCGAACTATTGAAAACCGTTTTTTGGTTCAACCCTATTTTTATTTTTTACAAAAAAGCCATTCAACTCAACCACGAATTTCTCGCCGATGAGAAAGTAGTGACATCCTATAACAATGTTCCGTTCTACCAATCCTTATTACTATCGAAAGCGAACGAGAACCCAACTTTTTACTTGGCCAGTAATTTGAATTATCTAATAACTAAAAAACGATTACTCATGATGACAAAAACCACATCAAGCTCGAAATCAATTGCTAAGAAAATCATTTTGATACCGCTATTTACTGGACTAGTACTATTTTTATGCGTCCAAACAATTACACAACCAGCAAATGACAAGGATAATTCCTCACTATCTGAGGATAAAAAAAGAGATGCCTATTACGACGACGTTCGATTAATTGTAAAAGACAACCGCAAAAAAATCTTAATAAATAAAAAATATGAAGTTCTTACGCTAAATGAAAAGAGATCTTATATTGGCAATGCTCCAGCGGCAATCAACAGGAAAAGTCCAACGAAAAAAGAATTTGAAACCTGGATAAATGACACTAGATTTTCAGGAATATTAGACGGCAAAAAAATCAACAATATCGATTTAAAAAAATATAACGCAAATTATATTGTAAGCTATTCAAGATATTACAATCCAACTTTAAATGGAAAATCTATAGAAACTAATTTAAATCATTATCTACTATTTAGCAACTCTTATTTTGAAAAGCATTTAAAGGATAAAGACAAAAAAGCTTTTTTCAAAGTAATTGAGAAAACAATAAAAGAAGGCACAGTTACAAAACCAGTAATTATTAATGAGGTTCAACGAAATATATAATCAACAGTGAAATTCTAAAAAAGAAAAAATGAGCTACTTTCTAATTAAATCGACAATTACTTTATTGGTGCTATTGGCAGTGTATTATTTGTTTTTGGAAAAAGAAAAAATACACGTTTTCAATAGGTTTTACTTCTTGTTCAGCCTTGTTTTTTCAATGGTACTTCCATTCATAACTATCGAAGTCATTCAGGAAATAGCACAACCTACAGTCAATCCGGGAAATATCCAGATACTGCAAGGAAGCGCTGCAATACTGGAGGAAACAAACTATTTGGTTATAGGAATATGGAGTTTGTATGCTGTAGTAACACTCGTTTTGGCGATTCGTTTTTTCAGTAATATCATCAAGATTTCGTCTAAAATGAGATCAAATAAACCAATTGATTATAAGAATGCCCAATTGATTTTGGTTCCCGAAAAAACATTGCCGCACACTTTCCTAAATACGATTTTCATCAACTAAACAGAATACAACAACCGTGAAATTGAAGCCGAATTGTACACACATGAACTCACACATGTAACCCAAAAACACACGTTGGATATTTTATTCATCGAACTATTGAAAACCGTTTTTTGGTTCAACCCCATTTTTATTTTTTACAAAAAAGCCATACAACTCAACCACGAATTTCTTGCCGATGAAAAAGTAGTGACCTCCTATAACAATGTTCCGTTTTATCAATCTTTGTTGCTCTCAAAGGCAAACGCGAACCCAACTTTTTACTTGGCCAGTAATTTGAACTATCTAATAACTAAAAAATGTTTACTCATGATGACAAAAACCACATCAAAAAACATTTCAATACTTAAGAAAATAGCAATTGCTCCAGTACTTGCAGTACTATTATTTTCTTTATGTACAAAAACTGTTGCACGAGAAAAGAACACTACTATCGTACAACAGCAACCCATTTTAAATAAGAAGATTGCAACAGCCAAAATTGCATTGCAACAAGTTGAAAAGTCAGAAAAACCAAGCGACACCGTAAAAAGAAAAAAACTAGAGGTCGTTAAAATTAAGAATGAAGAATTTACCAAAATTGGCAGTCTTTATTTTAATGAAAAAGGATCTGTAGACATTAACGGTAACCCTGCTGCTAACGGCTATATTAACATCAACAATGATATTCATTTTTATGTAACAAAAGGTACAGAAAGAGAATACTACAACAGATATGGCTTTCGAGTAGACAGCAAAGGAGTGAAATTAAATAATGAGACAATTACTGTTTTAGAAAAAGACTATCAGGCAGAAGCTTCGAAATTGACTGCCAGCGATCAAGTTGGAGATATTTACACTACCGCTGGAATAACAGAAAAACCAGATTTTCCGGGAGGAATTATGGAGTTTTACAAATTTGTCGGCAATAATTTTAAAACTCCAGAACAACCCAATTTAAAAGGGAAGGTTTACATCACTTTTATCATTGAAAAAGACGGTAGTATTAGTGACGTAAAAAACATTCGCGATATTGGCTTCGGCACTGGTGACGAAGCTGTGCGTGTTATAAAATCATCCCCTAAATGGATTCCCGGAAAAATGAACGGTGAACCTGTGAGAGTAATGTACAGCTTACCAATAACGATTCAATCTAAATC
>NZ_JAYWDT010000124.1:0-7881 GCF_043779715.1 Flavobacterium sp. | reverse complement strand
TTTTTTATATCGTATTTATTTAAAATTTTCCTAACAAATCATTTTTAAGATCTTCATCGACAGGATTGTTAGAAAGCCAAATTCCGAAAAAAGCTTTTTTGAATTCAAATCCAGGAATTTTTCCTTCTAATTTATTATTTTTATAAACCCAAATCGATGTGTCGATAGGATTATAAATAAGATTGAAAGCATCATCTTTTTTAGTATCTTCAGTGCTTAACAATGATTCTAATAACGTTATTTGAGATTCAAATTGTTTCATGTTCTCTTTACCAACAGATTTTTCCATACCATTGTTTAAAGATTTAGTCAGTTTTTTTGAAGAAACTAAGTTTGAAAGAATTTGAATTCTAATACCCATTTCCGTGTCATTATCTAATATGTATTGTGCCTCTTGCGACAAACTTGAAAGATATAATGCTTGCACATAAACATCGACCCACATTTTAGATCTAGTTCCGAAGCCGTTTAATTGTAGTGTTTTATTTTGAAATTCTATCGTTCTTGGTACAATTACACCTTCAGTTTCGAACTGATTTTGTGCTGTAGCAACGTTAGGTTGAATAAATAAAAATAGAATAAAGAAAGGCAAAATGAAATTTTTCATGATTTTTTAAGTAGGGATTAATTTTGATGCAAATTTAAAAAAAATATGACAGTTTGCAAGACATAACTTCTGTTAAAAAAAGATTAATAATTATAAATTTCCCCTGAGCTATGATTGTGTTTTGCTCCTGTAACACTTGACAAAACATTAATTTCGTTGCGAAGTTTCAGAACTCCAAGTAAAGCGAAAATTAAGGCTTCTTTAAACTCGATTGTTTTAGTATCTGGAATTACAATTTTCATTTCTGGTAAAAAAAATTGTATTTTTTCTATTAAAAAATCGTTGTAAGCTCCTCCTCCTGTGATAAATAAACTACCAGATTTTTTAGGTAATGCTAAAGCAATTTGTATGGCAATATGTTCGGTAAACGTTCGCAGTTTATCCTCAATAGTTATTGAATATTTTTCGATGATTGGCAAAATTATTGTTTTTACAAATTCAAATCCAAGAGATTTTGGGTAGCTTTTCTTATAAAAATCTAGCTCATTCAATTCTGAGAATAAGTCGTTAGAAACATTTCCTGAACGAGAAATTTTTCCTTTATCATCATAATCTAATCCTAATTTATTGGCATAAAAATTCAAAACTGTATTTACCGCCGAAATATCGAAAGCAATTCTATTTCCATTTTCATTGAAAGAAACGTTTGAAAATCCGCCAAGATTTAAACAATAATCGTATTCTGAAAATAGAATTTGATCACCAATAGGAACTAATGGAGCTCCTTGTCCTCCAAGATTTACGTCTTGAACTCTAAAATCGCAAACTACTTTTTGGTTTATTAATTGAGCAATTCTTGGAAGGTTTCCTATTTGCAAAGTAAATCCGTTTTGTGGTTGATGCAAAATAGTGTGTCCGTGAGAACAAACTGCATCGAGATTTTCGATTTTATTGGTTTTAATAAAATTAGAAATAATCTCGGCTAATAATATTGTATAATCTTCGTTTAGTTTTTTTAAATCTAAATCAGAAAAATCGACAGCCTCTTTAAGTCGGTCTATCCATAATTCCGAATAACTAATGGTTTTATTTTCATGTATTTGAAAACTCCATTTTCCGTTTTTTTCAAAAAAATTAATATGCGCCAAGTCGACTCCATCAAGTGAAGTTCCTGACATTACTCCCAAAACATTATAGTGGTGCTTAAACATGGGTTAAAATTAAGAAAACCTTTTGAAAAATTCATATTTATCAACTATATTTGAAAACTTTTAAAAGATTTACAAATAAAATACTGATATAAAAAATGGACTTTAATTTAAGCGAAGAACAGTTAATGATTCAACAAGCAGCAAGAGATTTTGCTGTAGCAGAGTTATTACCAGGAGTTATAGAACGTGATGAACACTCAAAATTTCCAACCGAACAAGTCAAAAAAATGGCTGAACTTGGATTTTTGGGAATGATGGTCGATCCTAAATACGGAGGTTCAGGATTGGATAGCGTTTCGTACGTTTTGGCCATGACGGAACTATCTAAAATTGATGCTTCGGCAGCAGTAGTTATGTCTGTAAACAACTCATTAGTTTGCGCTGGATTAGAGAAATATTGCAACGAAGAGCAAAAAATGAAATACTTAGTTCCTCTTGCAAAAGGAGAAGTAATAGGTGCTTTTTGTTTATCTGAGCCAGAAGCAGGATCTGATGCGACTTCGCAAAAAACGACTGCAATAGACAAAGGTGATCATTACCTACTAAATGGTACAAAAAACTGGATTACAAACGGAGGAACTGCTTCTACTTATATTGTAATTGCACAAACTGACGTTGAAAAAGGTCATAAAGGTATCAATGCTTTTATTGTCGAAAAAGGTTGGGCTGGTTTTGCAGTTGGTCCTAAAGAAAAGAAAATGGGAATTCGTGGTTCTGATACGCATTCATTAATGTTTACCGATGTAAAAGTTCCTAAAGAAAATAGGATTGGTGAAGATGGATTTGGTTTCAACTTTGCAATGGCGGTGCTTAACGGAGGAAGAATTGGAATTGCATCTCAAGCGTTGGGAATTGCAACTGGCGCATACGAACTAGCATTGAAGTATGCACAAGAACGTGTAGCTTTCAAAAAACCAATTTTTCAGCACCAAGCTATCGCATTTAAACTAGCTGATATGGCAACCCAAATTATGGCTGCCAAAATGTTAGTACTTAAAGCTGCTACCGAAAAAGATGCTGGTCTAGATATTTCGCAATCAGGTGCAATGGCAAAACTTTTTGCTTCCGAAACTGCAATGAATACTACGATCGAAGCAGTACAAATACACGGTGGAAACGGTTATGTGAGCGAATACCATGTAGAACGTATGATGCGTGATGCTAAGATTACTCAAATTTATGAAGGAACTTCAGAGATTCAGAGAATTGTAATTTCTAGAACTTTAGTAAAATAATATACGTTTTTTTATAAATATAAAATCCCATTTTGAATTTTCAAAACGGGATTTTTTTATTTTGTATCGTTTATAAACTCGATTACAGTGGTATTGAAAACCAAAGGTTGCTCGACATTTACAACATGTCCACATTGTTCTATTACAAATAATTTGGAGGATTTATAGTGCTTTTCGACCACTTTACGAACCGATGGTAAGAACATATAATCTTCTTCTCCCATGATATAAAGTGTAGGAATGTTCACCTCAACTTGGCGAAACCATTTAAGTACTGGATTTATTTCGGCAGTAAGCTTGAACCAACGAATGAATTCTTTCTGATATAGTTTTTTAGCTTCATTTATAAATAACAAACGAGATTGCTTGTGATTTTTATTTGGCATAATGACAAAAGCAAAAAATTTGTATAATACTAAATAGGGGAGCACATATTTGAACATATTTCCCAAACGCATCAAAATTTGAGAACGGAAGTTCATTTTGAGAATAGCACCACCCAAAATCATACTTTTTATACGTTCTGGATGCATTTCCGCTAATTGTCTAATCACAATTGTTCCTAAAGAGATGCCTACAAAATGTGAGGTTTCAATCTTAAGATGGTCAATAACTTCTAGAACATCGTTTGCAATCGATTTGAAAGTATATTTATTGTGAAAAGCTTTTTTTATTTGCTGACTTGAGCTTCCGTGACCACGCAAATCTAACAATAAAACATTATAATGCTTCTGAAAATCACGAATTTGCTTAAACCATATAGACGAACTTCCTCCAGCGCCGTGCACGAATGTCACCCACTGATTACTGTCTTTGTTTTCGTAAATAGAATAGTTTATCAATTTCTAAAATTTGAGTAAAGATAATAGATGAAAAAGAATAGGCAAGAAATTTACGTTAAATCTTGCTGTGTAATATTTTGAAATATTCAAAAGCCTTCAGTAATCTGCTTCCGTACCAAGAAAACATTTCGCCATCTACAAAAACAGTTTTGGCATGATGTGTAAATCTCCCTATTTCAAAAGCATCTTCTTCTTTAAAAGGAAATGGTTCCGAAGAAAGAAAAACCAAATCAGGATCTCCATCTAAACGTATTTTTTTGAGTTCTATTTCTGGATAACGTCCCGAAGTTTCAGGATTATTACCATAAATGTTTTCGAAGTTATTCAGCTTCAGTAACTCATTTATAAAATTGTCTGAACCAGCAACCATATAAGGGTTTTTCCAGATAAAATAAGCAACTTTTTGTCCTGAAGTTTCGGGAGGCTTGTCTTTTATAAATTTTTTAAATTCGGTTAATGCAAAACCTAATTTATCATTTATTTTTTGTGATTCAGTACGACAATTGAAGAGCTGACCAAAGTCTGAAATCATCTGAAAATTATCTTCAATAGTGATAATATTAGTTATCCAAACTGGGCAAATTTCTCTTAATTCTTCGACTATTTCTAACGTATTTTCTTCTTTATTGCAAATGATAATATCAGGATTTAAAGCTCTAATTTTATCATAATTCACTTTTTTTGTGCCGCCAACAATTTTCTTTGTCGACTTGAGATGATACGGATGCACACAAAATTTTGTGATTCCAACAATGTGTTCTTCTAAACCCAAATCATACAATAATTCGGTTTGAGAAGGTACAAGGGAAACAATTCGCTTGTGAGTTGTTTCAAAAGTGTGGTGATTGCCTAATTGATCAATAAAAGTTTTCAATTTAATTTTTCTTTATTTTAAACCCATCAGGATACATTAGCGTTAGAAAAGCAGCAATTAAAAGGAAGTTGAATTCAACGCCGTTTCTTCCACCACCTACAACATACCAGCCATCGGGTAAATGAACCATAAAAATGCCTATAATTAATATTAAAATGGTAATTATTGAAACTGGTTTGATGTATTTATTCAGTAGCAATAAAATAGCTGTTGCTACATGAGACAATTTGATTAACCAAGCTATTAACACCCCAAAAGGCGCAAAACCAATGGTATTTAAATATAAATTCCCAAAATCATTTACTCCGTTATTGAACACTCCAGGCATACTATGCATTATGAATATGACTGCCAACGCAATTCTTAAAATAAATGAATTTCCCATAATTAAGCTTGATTTATTATTGATTCCATTTCTTGTTGCATTTTTAGTGCTTCTGCTCTTGCTTTTTCGGCAAAATCAGTTCCATTGGAAGCATAAATAATTCCTCGAGAAGAATTTATGAGCAACCCAATATTGGGACTCATTCCGTATTTGCAAACTTCGGATAAACTTCCGCCTTGTGCGCCAACTCCAGGAACTAATAAGAAACTATCAGGGACAATTTTTCTAATTTCGGTAAAATATTCCGCTTTGGTAGCGCCAACAACATACATTAAGTTTTGTGCATTTTTCCAAGTTTTTGAAGTTTCTAAAACCTGTTTGTATAATTCATTAGCTCCGCTCGGTTCGGCCTCGCCTCGGGTTCCATTTGTTTCCAAAGTTTGAAAATCGAAAGCACCTTCGTTAGATGTTAAGGCCAACATAATAGCATGTTTGTCATTAAAAGCTAAAAAAGGTTCTACCGAATCTTTGCCCATATACGGCGCCACGGTAACGGAATCGAAATTTAAATCTTCAAAAAATGCTTTGGCATACATTGATGAAGTATTTCCGATATCTCCACGTTTTGCATCGGCAATAGTGAAGATTTCTGGATGCTTTTCATTAATATAATTGATTGTCTTTTGTAACGATTGCCAACCTTTTATACCGTAAGCTTCATAAAAAGCGGTATTGGGTTTGTAGGAAACGCACAAATCATGTGTGGCATCGATAATGGCTTTATTGAATTCGAAAATAGGATCTTCTAGTTCGAGTAAATGTTGTGGGATTTTAGTTAAATCGACATCTAAACCTATACAAAGAAAGGATTTTTTAGTTCGAATTTGGTCAATTAGTTGTTGTGTTGTCATTTTGTTTTGTTGTGATGCAAATTTATAAAAAAAATCCCCCGAAAAGTATTCGGAGGATTTTTAAAATTTTACTTTTTATTACTTTTTAAAAAATATCAGATTCTTTTAATTTTTCCATATTATTCACCAACTGTAGTTCGTCAACAAATTTTTGAATTTTTCCATTCATAACACCATCCATATCAAAAACATCTAACCCGATTCTGTGATCCGTTACACGCCCTTGAGAATAATTATAAGTACGAATTTTTGCAGAACGGTCACCAGAGCTTACTTGCGAAGTACGTTTTGTAGCGTCTTCAGCTTGTTTTTTTGCTAATTCTTGTTCGTACAAACGAGAACGTAAAACGCCTAATGCCTTATCTTTATTTTTGTGTTGTGATTTTTGATCTTGACATTGAGCCACTAATCCTGATGGAATATGTGTTAATCTAACCGCAGATTTTGTAGTATTTACAGATTGTCCGCCTGGTCCAGAAGAACAGAAAAAATCAACACGAACATCATTCATATCAATCTGAACATCAAACTCTTCTGCTTCTGGTAAAACCATAACGGTTGCAGCCGATGTGTGTACACGACCTTGTGTTTCCGTTTGTGGCACACGTTGTACACGATGCACACCTGCTTCAAACTTCAAAGTTCCGTAAACATCTTCTCCTGTAACTTCAAAAATCACCTCTTTAAATCCTCCCGAAGTACCTTCATTCATATCTACAACCGAAGTTCTCCAGCCTCTGTTTTCGCAATATTTAGTATACATACGGAATAAATCACCAGCAAAAATACTAGCTTCATCTCCACCAGTTCCAGCACGAACTTCGACCATAACATTTTTTGCATCTTCAGGATCTTTAGGAATCAATAAAAATTTTATTTCTTCCTCGAGTTCTGGCAATCTTTCTTTAGCTTCGTCGAGTTGCATCTTTGCCATTTCGGTCATGTCTGCGTCGCTTCCATCGGCAATTATTTCGTTGGCCTCGGCAATATTTGCCATCAAAATCACGTATTCGTCGCGTTTTTCAGCAAGCGCTTTTAGTCCTTTATATTCTTGATTAAGTGCAACATATCTTTTTTGGTCGGCAATGACATCTGGCTGAATAATCAAATCAGATATCTCGTCAAATTTTTGCTTTATTATTTGTAATCTGTCTAACATTTTCTTTTCCTTATATTTGGAGTGCAAAATTACAAAAAAGATTGCAGATTGTAAATTTTAAATTTTAGATTTTTTATTAAGAGCTTTTTCCAGCTATCCGTTTCAATCTTTTTTCGGAGAAAAACCTCAAAAAAGGATTTTTACTTCTATCTGGGCTAGAATCAGTATTATTTTATAGCTTTACATTTTAATCAAATTCAAACAATCATGAAAAAAGTATTTTCAATACTAATCCTAACTTTAGTATTTACGGCTTGTAAAAACGAAACTAAAGAAACAAGTAAAGCATACGAACAACTAGATAAAGCAAATTGGCTTTTAGGCGAGTGGGGAAATACTACAAAAGAAAGTGATTTTACAGAAAACTGGACAAAAAAATCCGACAGTACTTTTGTAGGTGTAAGTTATGTTCTTGTAGCTAATGATACCGTTTTTTACGAAACCGTTGTTTTAGAACAAAAAAATGACAGTTTGTTTTATACAGTTTCGGTGAAAGATCAGAATAAAGAAAAACCAGTTTCGTTTTATCTTACAATATCTTCTAAAAATGAATTGGTTTTTGAAAACCCAAAACACGATTTTCCAAATAAAATTATTTACACAAAAGTAGCAAAAGACAGTTTGGTTGCTGAAATTTCAGGAATTCAAAACGGAAAAGAGGCCAAAGAAGCTTTTCCTATGAAGAGAAAATAGAATATTTCTAGTTGTATTTTTCATAAAATCAGATATTTAAAATTATTATTTATATTTAGTCTAAATAAACTTTGAAAATTGAAA
>NZ_JAYWDT010000123.1:0-7882 GCF_043779715.1 Flavobacterium sp. | reverse complement strand
AAATTACATTCATTAAATTATAACTTATAAAGTTACAATTTTTGCTGAATATCAAAACATTAAAAAAACTTTAGTATTTTTATAAGAAAAACATTCTGTTATGAAATATTTATTAGCTTATTCAATTCCTATTATTAGTATGTTAGGGATTCATTATCAAGGAGTTTTAAGTTATTCTGGAGTATTATTTGCTTTTGTATTAATACCTTTATTTGAGATTATACTTCCTACTAATGAAGATAATTATTCGGAAGAAGAAATGAAAAACCGTCTAAAAAATAGGTTCTTTGACTTTCTTTTGTACTTAAACATTCCTATTGTGTACGGAATCTTGTTTTTTACAATATGGAAAGTTACACAAAATAATTTAACCGCATTCGAACTTACAGGAACAACTTTGAGTCTAGGAATTGTTTTAGGTGCAAACGGAATAAACGTGGCTCATGAGTTAGGACATAGAGAAAAACTGTACGAAAGAATTTTTGCAAAAATATTATTAATTCCTTCCCATTATACCCATTTCTTTATAGAGCACAATCATGGTCATCATTTACATGTTTCGACCCCAAATGATCCTTCGACAGCAAAATACAATCAAAGCTTGTATACTTTCTGGTGGCAAACTGTTTCTGGAACCTACCTAAAAGCTTGGGAAATTCAGAAGAAACTTAATCAAATAGAAAACCGTCCATTTTATTCTGTAAAAAACGATATGTTTTGGTTCACTCTAATTCAAATAAGTTATCTAGCTTCACTATATATAATTTTTGGACTAAATGGATTATTATTAGCTTCATTTGCAGGTATTGTTGGGCTATTATTGCTAGAAACGATTAACTACATAGAGCATTATGGATTAAGAAGAAATATACTTCCATCAGGAAGATTTGAACGAGTTTCTGAAAAACATTCTTGGAATTCTAATCATATTTTAGGAAGGATCATGTTATACGAATTAACACGTCATAGTGATCATCATTTCAAATCTCAGAAAAAATATCAAATTTTAGAATATCATGATGTTTCTCCACAAATGCCATACGGCTATCCAACTAGTATGGTAATTTCATTTATACCACCATTATGGTTTGCGGTGATGAATAAGAGAGTTCCAATAGAAATGAAGATTTAACCATATTATTTAATATAAAACCAGATAAGGCGCAAAGCACACAATCAAAATCATTGTGAACTTTGCGCCTTCTTTGTGTACTTTGTGGTTAAACATTTATCTTTGCATCAAAATTTACTAAAATGTCTAAACAAGTTCGTGTGCGTTTTGCACCAAGTCCAACAGGAGCTTTGCATATAGGTGGTGTTCGTACTGCTTTATTTAATTATTTATTTGCCAAAAAACATAACGGGGTTTTCTATTTACGAATAGAAGATACCGACCAAAATCGTTTTGTTCCTGGTGCCGAAAAATATATCATGGAAGCCTTAGAATGGTTAGGGATTTCTCCTGATGAAACGATGGATAAAAATGAAAAATTTGGTCCTTACAGACAATCAGAAAGAAAACATTTATACAAACAATATGCCGATCAATTGATAAATTCTGGTTGGGCTTACTATGCGTTTGATACGCCTGAGAGTTTAGATACTTTAAGAAAAACGACTGAAGCAGCGGGAAATACCTTTATTTACAATCATACGGTTCGTGAAACATTAGACAATTCACTAACCAATACTTCTGAAAAAGTAGCTGAAAGAATTGCTGCTGGAGAAGATTACGTGATTCGTTTTAAAACACCTGTCAATGAAACTTTGCATCTGAAGGATATTATTCGTGGCGACATTAAGTTTGAAACTAATTTGTTAGACGATAAAGTTTTGTTTAAATCTGATGGTATGCCAACTTATCATTTGGCTAATATTGTCGATGATCATTTGATGGAAACTTCGCACGTAATTCGTGGAGAAGAATGGTTGCCGTCTATGCCATTACACGTTTTGCTATACAGAGCATTTGGTTGGGAAGCGCCAGAATTTGCGCATTTACCATTAATTTTAAAACCTGTAGGAAACGGAAAATTAAGCAAACGTGATGGCGAAAAATTAGGTTTTCCTGTATTTCCATTGCAATGGAAAACAGAAGAAGGAACTTCATTAGGTTATAAAGAAAATGGGTTTTTCCCAGAAGCTGTGCTTAATTTCTTGGCTATGTTGGGTTGGAATGACGGAACCGAACAAGAGCTTTTTTCGTTAGAAGAATTGATACAAAAATTCGATTTAAATAGAATTCACAAAGCAGGAGCGAAGTTTGATCCTGAGAAAAACAAATGGTTTAATCACCAATATTTGGTTAAGAAAGAAGACAATGCATTGGCTGAATTATTCTTGCCAATAGTCGAAGCAAACGGAATTACTTCAAATTTAGATTATGTAACTAAAGTGGTTGCGTCAGTAAAAGAACGTGCTCATTTTGTAAATGAACTTTGGGATTTATCCGATTATTTCTTTGTAGCACCAACATTTTATGACGAGAAAGCTGCAAAAAACTGGAAAGAAGAAACTCCTGAATTAATGAAGCAATTAATCCTAGTTTTAAATACAATAGAAGATTTTACCTCATTAAATATTGAAACTATTATAAAAGATTGGATGACGCAAAACGAAATAGGAATGGGTAAAGTCATGCAACCATTTAGATTGAGTTTAGTAGGTAAAATGATGGGGCCACATCTTTTTGATATCGTAGAAATGATTGGGAAAGAAGAAACGATTAAGCGAATTGAAAAAGCAATAGCTACATTATAAAAAAGAAAAAGCCTCGAAATTCGAGGCTTTTTTTATTACTGTTTTCTTATTCTTTTCCAGAAAAGATAAGAAACAGAAAAAGAAATAGTGTTTAGTTTTCCGCTAAGAGCTGGACCTGTATAAGTATGACTTTCATCATAATTATTAGTTTCAACACCAGAAAGACGATTATTTAAGCCTTTTGTGTAACGTAAATCAAATCTAAAATCATTATAACCACCTGTTAAACCAAGACCTGCGTCAAAGTTTATTTGTGGAGTGTTTTCGAAACTACCTTCATCTAATAAATATGGTAATAAGTATCTGTTTTCATTGTTGTAATACTCATTATATGATTCTTCTGAGTAGTTACTAAAGTCATACTCGGCAGTTTTTGTTTTTGCAGGTGTAAACTGTCCCGTAATAGCTGCTGCAAAACCTATTTGTGGCCCTAAAAAGAATTTATCTTCTTCTGGTTTTAGTATATAATAATTAAAATAAAAACCAACATCTATTGTCTCTGATAAATATTTTTGTTCACCTACTGTTTGATAATCGGCAGTAACTGTTTTAAAGTTTAATGCTCTGTGATTGAATAACATTTCTATCTGATAGTTATAATTCTCATGATAACCCATATTAAAATTAAGACCTACCTTATAACCTATTCCTGGTGTAGACAACAAATCAGAAGATTTTAAATCTGTTTGAGTTATTCCGGCAGTTGCATAAAAACCTCTAGGAGCCTGACTATATACTGCAAATGTTGCTAAATAAATAGCAAATAATATTACTTTTTTCATTTCTGTTTTGATTTCTTTTTTTATATTTTAATTACATTTCATATATCTTTGACTATCGAAAAAGCCTAAAACATTTAAGTGTTTTTCATCTGTGTCTTCATATTTTGAAAATTCACTCATTACTTCTGGACAATCAGAAAAATGTTTGTTTATCATTGGCGAAATTTTCATTCTTGCACCTTTATAAACAAAACTTTCATTAAGTTTTACATAATCGAGTATGTTGTTATTATTATCTATGCAATAGATGTTGTAATATTTTGAAGAACCATACTTACCTGTCACTGTTACTGTATAAGATAATAATTTTTTATCTTTAGTTTCCGCTAAAACAAAAAAAGCTGTTTCTTTTTCTGACTTACCTTTTGCGTTTATTAATTTGAAAGATTTAAAATAATGTGGTCCTACAATAGCATAATCAAGATCTTTAAATCTGATATATTTTTCCCAACTCTTACCAACTTCCGCATAAGATATTCTGTCGTCTACAACGAGAATTTCTACTGTATCATCACGCATGACTATTTTTTCACCTTTTTTATTAAAAAAATAAGCCGTTTGCGCAAAAGATGATAGACTTAAAAAGCAAAGTAAAATAAATAATTTTTTCATAACTATTATGATTTAGTAACCTTAGACATAGCTGTCATATCAAACGGTAAAGACGAATTAAATAAAACATCACAAAAAACAGCTGATATTTTTCCGCCTACCTCTGTAACAAGTATTTTTCCTCCATTTGCTCGACAAAAATAACCTGAATAAACCATCGAAACACATACTTCGTTTCCAGATAAAAATGAAGTTGGGCAATCATTGCTGATATCATAATATCCAGGAGTTGGTGTTGCAGAAGATGCAAATTCAATTGTTAAATCACCATTAGATCCTCCAGCTCGAATCTCGAAACTCCCACTACTTGCAGTTGTGTAAACTGAATTAAAAGTCATTCCTGTTAGTGATGAACGAGTAAAAGTTAATGTATTATTATTTGGCGCACAACTTACAACAGCCGCAATAACTTCAACAACATTTGAAGATTCTGGGCTTTCGCAAATACCTTTTATCATTTTTACTTTATATTCGCCAGCCATAGCTGAAGTTACATTTGAAATGGTTGGATTAGCTAAGTTAGACTCAAATCCGTTTGGTCCAGTCCATTCGTAAGTAACGGCAGTGTCTTCAGAAACTGGTGTTTTAAGGGTGATTGTTCCTGTTTGAATAACTGGTGAATTATTCGAAGAAGAAATTGCTGGAAGAATACATCTAACAGGTTCTTCTTTTTGGCAACTTGAAAACAAAATTGCTCCCAAAGAAAGGGATACAAGTAATACTTTTTTCATAAATAAAATAGGTTAAGAATTAAATTTTGGTTTTGTAAAATACAAAATCGCGCAAATATAAATTATTTGCACGATTTCTATTTTGATTTTCGATAAATGTTTTAATTTGTTTTTTCTTACAAATTAATCAACAACTGTCCACTTATAATACCTAAATGACCCTTAAAATTACTGTTGTTGTTCTTCAATTTCAATTCATCGGTTTTATTGAGATTATTTAAGAAATTATTCAAACCATATTGATAGTTAAAAACGGCACGAATTCTTTTTGTTCCAGCAGAAATACCAACATAAGCATTTCCGTTAAGCTTTGTAACATCTGTAATTTCTTTAGCAGTTAGCAAAGTTCCAGTAACATTATTTAGTTCTGATTTACTATTTATTTTTAGTTTGTCATTTACTTGTAAAACTGGTCCAAAATCGATAGAAACATGATCTTTTATCAAATTATAACTCGCTAATAAACGAATTTGAACACCCATTGTTTTAAAATTTACTTCTTCTGGAGTAAACGATAATGGTTTAGTTGTAGCTACTGTAATGTTATTTTCGAAAAATTGCATTCCAAAAATTGCGCTAAAATCATTATAGTAATTTCCTCTCACAGCCATTCCCGCAACCCAACCAGTTGCTGGTTTTGAAGCAAAATTTGATGTCGTTAGAGTAGTTTGGGTAATTCCTCCCATTATTCCTATACGGTTTCCGTCACGACGACCATGTTGTGAAAAACCTGATAATGAGCAAATAAGTGTTAATAATAAAATTAGTTTTTTCATACGTAGATAATATTTTTTTTATTGGAATATGGTATATTTATGAGGATATTTCATTTGTGTTCATGATTTAGGTATCATAAATATTTCATTCCTTAATATTTAATTTACGCAAAAGTAACAATAATTAAGCTACATCTTTGTAACTTTCAATACAAACTAACGTATAACCAATATAACAAACTAAAAACTATTACAATGAGTACATTTTTTATCGTTTTTGTAGTCTTCGGATTATTTATTTTCTTCTCGAGTTTCTTTACTGTAAAACAACAAACTGCGGTTGTTGTTGAGCGTTTCGGAAAATTTACTGGAATCAGACAATCGGGATTACAACTCAAATTGCCTGTTATCGACAAAATTGCAGGTCGTGTAAATCTAAAAATTCAACAATTAGATGTCATGATCGAAACACAAACTAAGGACAATGTTTTTATTAAAATGAAAGTTTCGGTTCAGTTTAAAGTAATTCCAGAACATGTTTATGAGGCTTTTTACAAACTAGAGTATCCACACGATCAGATTACGGCTTATGTTTTTGACGTGGTTCGTGCCGAAGTTCCTAAACTAATTCTTGATGATGTTTTTGTTCGTAAAGATGATGTGGCAATTGCTGTAAAACGTGAGTTAAATGAAGCTATGACTACTTATGGATACGATATTATTAATACTTTAGTTACCGATATTGATCCAGATATTCAGGTAAAAAACGCTATGAACCGTATAAATGCTGCCGAAAGAGAAAAAACTGCTGCAATGTTCGAAAGTGAAGCACAACGTATTCGTATTGTTGCCAAAGCAAAAGCTGAAGCTGAAAGTAAAAAATTGCAAGGTCAAGGTATTGCAGATCAACGTCGTGAGATTGCTCGTGGACTTGTAGAAAGTGTAGCGGTTTTGAATGAAGTAGGAATCAATTCGCAAGAAGCATCGGCGCTTATCGTAATCACACAACATTACGATACTTTGCAAGCAATTGGAGCTGATACGAATTCGAACTTAATTTTATTACCTAATTCGCCACAAGCTGCAAGTGATATGTTAAATACGATGGTAACAAGTTTTGCTGCTACCAACATAATTGGAGAGCAAATGAAAACCCAACCCAAAAGAGTAAAATCTAAAAATCATACTTCAACCGATTATAATCCGTCGGATACTTCTGAAGCAGATGAAATAAAATAAAAAAACGAAAAAGAGGCTTAATTGCCTCTTTTTCTATTTAAATACCAGTTGAATACATAAGGAATAATCATCTTTAATATCGTTCCATACATTCCCGAAAAAACCTTTTGATACAAATTACCAATAAAAGTAGCCGACTTAGAAGGAAGAATACTTTCCTTAGTTCTATCTATACTTAAAAGTATTTTTTGATAATAGATTTCTTTTTCTACTTTAAGAATTTCTAAATCGCGTTCTATCTCAGCGTATGAGGAATATTTTTTGTTCTCCATAATTAATCGTTAAAAAATATTTCTGAGAATTTTTCTAAAATGGTTCCTTCTACAATTTTATCTTTTACTAAAAATAAAAGCAAAGCTAAAACTAAATAAACTACAGCCACGCATAAAAAACCTAATGGATAACTATCTAATAAATTACCCAAAGCAAAAGCACCTGCAACAGATACAAAAAGCAATACAATTGAAAGACATATTGTGATAAGAAAAAACTTTAGCATTAAAGTAGTAGACTTCATGGCTACTTTAAAACCCCACAGTTTATAGTAAGCAATGCTACTTTCAATATAAGCTTTAGTGTTCTCTTGAACAGCTTCTGTGTTTTCTTTTAAATCTTCAAATGCCATTATTTTTGAAGTTTAGCGTTTTGTTTTTTTAATTCGGCTAATTTTTCTTCTAGAAATGAAATGGCTTCTTCGGCTTTATAACTAGAATTAGAAAGTAAATTTTCTACAGATTCTTTTAAATCTTCTTTTGAACCAGAAAGTTTTTCTCGAAGGTCTTCTTCGTAATCTGCCAATTTATTATTGACATCAATTTTCCAATCATCCAAATTAGCTTTTAATTTTTCTCTAGTTTTTGAACCTTTATCTGGAGCAAATAAAATTCCGACTCCAACTCCAATTGCTGCACCAACTAAAAGTGCTAATGCATTATTTCTATTCTTGTTTGACATATTTTTTCAATTTAATTAATTTAAATTTACAAAATTTATCTTGATCTAGTGTTAAATAGTAGTTAAACATAAAAACCACAATTTTTAT
>NZ_JAYWDT010000122.1:0-7896 GCF_043779715.1 Flavobacterium sp. | reverse complement strand
TAAAACGAATCTTTGGAGCGTTACTAACTGCTCTTGGAATAGGAGGTCTTATTTATACAGCGGTTATATTTGCTGGAACATCAGGTGAAACAAGAGATGTTAAATCACTAATTATCTACGGTATATTAGGAATTATTTTCTTTGTATCTGGAATTAGTTTAGTACGTACTACAAAAGATGAGTCATAAATTATATTAGCACTTGAATGATTCTTTTTCTTTAAATTAAATTTAGCATTCAAGCACAAATAAATTGATTACAATCTATAACTTCCTTTTTACTTTGTAAAAGGAAGTTTTTTTATTTCTATAATCATCGTTTTTTTTGCATTACAGACCTTAAAATACCAAATATCGAGTCTATTTTTTATAACTCTTAGCGGTTTGTTTTCTGACCTACAACTACTCCTATTCATTTCTAGATTATTTTCCCTCAACACTAATTGCATTTCATAATAATCAATAAACTCACCAGATTTATAGAACTTTTTTTTATAAAATCCTCTAAAAACGACTACTTATTATTCGCGCTCTGCACGCAGGCGGGGGTTTAGAAAGCCTATACTTTCAGTTAATAACTAATTTTAGATACAAAACCATCTTCAAATTTTGCTAAATGCTAAGCTTGTTTGTAAGGTGTTTTATGCCTCGTTGTTCTTTTTCGTCCGCTTGATTTTCTGTTAGTTTTGCAGTGTGGCTGTGAAGTGAAGGTACATTTTTTATAAAGTTAAACACCTTTTTTAGTCTGCCATTGTTTTTATCAAACTATTTATAAATTCAACTTCCTCTTTTGTTAATTTATATTTAGCACACAACTAACTTTCAATTTCCTCTATCGATTTCCTCCATTTTATGTCTAATTTTGCTAATCATAAATTTGTTTTGAATAACAGTTATAAGCAAATCACAGATGGAACTGCACTATTTATTTTTCTCTAAAGTTAAATTTATCAAAATTTTAGAATTGGATTTATTTCAAAATCATATATCATTCTCGATATGTCAATTTGGAACCATTCTTTAAACATTTTGTAATTTCGTTTTTGAGGCCATTCCTTTTTATTTGTATGCCAAGATTCTAATTCAAATGTAAATAGTTTATCGAATTTTTTTGCTAACCACGAATCAATATCGTCAATGTCTTCACTGATTAAATAGGTTCTGGTTTCTTTTACATCATCCAGATCTTCGGGATACAAACTACTACACCAATCTATAAACGGCTGCCTTGGCATGATGATAATAGCGCTACGATTGATATAGTTTTCGTCAAAATCATCTGCTAGATCTTCTTGATTAAATTGTTCAAACATTGACTTTAAATAGGCATCTTGTTCTTGCGTAGTTATTTTTAAAATAGGATCCTCAATTGTTTCTTCTAAATCATAATCAACAATAAAATTGGTGTAATTTTTAAAATGACTTATTTTGTATTCGATCATCCTATTCAATAAAGCTACATTAATACCACTGTTTTCCAAAGCATTAAATGCGTTATCATTATCTTCTTTTGGCAGAATTAATTTCATATTGGCAGAATTCCATGCATTTATACCAAATTCAAAAATATCTTCGTAAAATTCTACATCTTTAAAATCGTTAACAAAAGGCTCTAAAAATTTTTCTAACAATTGAGAATATTTTACACCCGTATTGGGTACTACTATTTGGAGTTTGTTAAATAAATTAATGACTTTGTTTTTCATAGTGTGTCGTTTTTTAAATTTTATAATGTGCTAAAATAGCTGTTTAAAAGTTTAATTTTATACAGGTTTCAAAAGTTTTTAAAGTTCTATTTTGGCTTATTTTATAGGAATTGAGCCTTTTGTAGTATGAAAGTTATCGGTTTGATGCCATTTAGCATTCTCATCCTGATAAATAATTCCTGCATTTTCTAATGTTTCACTTGCTAAACTTGTGGCATCTTCAAAATGTTCAAGATTTTCTTGCCATTTTTTAAGGGCAACGTCATTCGGATCCGTCATAATGAAAATATATTTATTCCAATCGCAAATAACATCTTCGTTTTCAATCCAAATATCAACCCAAGCTTCAATATTTCCATCTTGAATTAAAACTGCATCTTTTTCGTATCGAATAGCTTTCATCATTAGTCCATTGGTTTTATCATTTTTGTAATAAAATCAATCTCTTCTGGAGATAAATCGTATTTTTTATAAAGCTGTTTGTCTATTTCAGAAATTGATTTTGTCCAATCTATATTGGAATTTGTGGTAAAATCTTGTAGCGGAACTTTACGCCAAGTTGCTCTAGAATTATGTTGAGTAATCTTTAAGATTCCAAGCATAGTACGAACAAATTTAGATTTAACATATTTAAGGACATTCTGTGCTTCTAATTCATTATCAAAAGCACCAATAGACAAAAAAGTATCAGTATGACCAATAAAGGGTTGCCCGATAAAGGGTGTACTTAATACTTCACCAATTAATCCTGAACCATTAGCTTCTGGTAAAACAACTTTCCATTTTTCAAATGAATCAGGCAAGGATAGATATTTTATATCAATCCATTTGTATTGTCGTTTAGATTTTACTAAACCTATCATTTTTACAAAATCTTGACTTTCTCTATTATCTGAAAAAGCGAAATCCATTTCCGAGAATGATTTTGAAACTATTTTATTTTTAGTGCCTTTACCTTGCATTTTTTCAGCCAGTGGATATTTTCTAAAAAAAGCATCAGAAAAACGATAAATTCCTTGTGGTTGTACAAGTGCAGAAAGTGAAAATTCTGTATTTTGGACAACTTTTTTTGCAATAGTTGTTAGTTCTTTGAAATGCGTAAAAGTTCCAATAGGTTCTAAATGTTGATTTTTATTTCTATAGAGTATGGTTAAACCTCCTTTTATATCCGTATTCTGAAATAACTTGGACGAATCTTGCTCATAAAATTCAACTTTTAGATGCTTATCTGATAGCATTTTTTCATTCCATATTTTAGGTGTCTGTCCAGCATTAAATAAAAACCTTGCAGGGGAAATTAAAATATATTGATCTGATAAGTTCTCGGCTAAATCATAAAAATGCTGATAAATTGGTTCATCTCTAGCTTCGCCACTTTGCTGATACGGCGGATTCCCCACAATTATATCGAACTTCATTGTCTTGTTGTTTATTTTTATAGTTTCGTTTTCAATGAAATTATTTTCACTGATTAAATCGTAAGATGTGTAGGTGGTTTCTATTTGCGTTACATCTAAATCCAATAGTTTATACACTTTTCTGGTAAACTCATACGCCGTTTTTGAGGTGGGTATGGAGTAGAAATTAATGGCTATATCTTTGCCAAACTTTTTATACACGGCATACACAAACTCACCTTGTTTGGAAGCAATATCCAAAAGCATTGTATGGCTATCAATAGCATTTTCAGGCAAACCGCTAATCATTTTGTCGGTTATAATTTCGGGTGTTACAATTTCGGATTCAGACAAGCGGGTAAATTTTTTCATTGCCCTGCTGGCTCTTTCTACTGGTTCTACACTGGCATCATTGGCTAAATGATTGATGTTTTGTATCTTGTATTCTAGTTTACTCAAAACATAATGCTGTATGTTTGATCGTAATAATTTTAAAATTTCAATGTTAAGTTCTAAATTATCCGCAATTCTTTTACTTTCTTCATCAGTTTCTATTAAATCAATGATTTCTTGTAAGGACATTAATTTTTCTTCGGTACAAAAAGCAAAAAACAATATTCTGGAATAATAGCTGGCAAACTTTTTCCTTATGCTGGCTTCGTAAGTGTCTTTTTCTTCTGGTTTTTCTGTTCCATTGGTTGGCTTGTTGCCTCCATCAGGTTTATTTGTTCCAGCCGGTATATCTAATTCATCGCCTTCATCAGTTTTTTTGTGAGGTTCTATTTTTAATCCATTATTAGAGCCTATTTCGTTTTGTCGTTCAATTTCTCTTCTAATTTCATCAATTAGCAAAAGCGATAGGTCTAAAGGGATTACTTTGGCTTCGTCCAAAACACTTCGGTTGCTCGAATATTCTCGAACCGCATTTAAAATATCTGTGGGATTTACTTGAACTAATTTGTCTTTGTTTAAGTGAATGATGGGCGAAACTTCTAATTCACGTTTCAGCCGTTCGACCAACTTCAAATTGCCATCGGTATCGGTATTGATATTGTAAATCTGTGCTTTTTCCTCTTGCATTACAAACATTCGTGTAGGATTGAAGTCCACCAAGAGTGTTTGTGGCTTCATATTGTATTTGATGACATCTTTTTTATCATCAACATAAGTTTTAATGTACTGATTTTGCAAACGAAAAATGGCTTGGTCGTATTCTTGTGGCGAAGCGGTATCTTTTAGGTAAAGCATCGTGTCCCATTCAGGAACGGTGCTACCGGTAAGCATTCTGTTTACTGTTAGCGTGATTGTTTTTACGTTCTCACTTTCCCATTTTTTTATTTTGTCTTGAACGGCTTGTGTGTCTTTGAAGTTTTTTTCATTCTCAACTCCTGAAATATTGATAATTTCATAATTGCTAAGATGTTTAAAATCTTGCATCTTGATTAATTCTTCCAAAGCGTCACAAGAAGCTCGATACGGCAAAACACAAACAATATGACGGCACATTTTACCTTCTTTTATTTTATCGTAATCAAGGAAACTTAATAAATTGGCATCCTCTTCTGAGCCGTCAATTACTTTTAATAAGTCCAGAATTTCTTGTTCGTGAAGAAACTTTTTATGTAGATGGGTTGTATTGTCTTTTGTTATGGATTGCGGTTTGAAAAGTTCTGAAAAAGCGTAGGTTATACCATTTTTTTTCAGTTCCTCCATTTTTTTTAGAGAAGATTCATTGGGGTTAAAAGCAAACCGAATCATTTGAGGGAATCCATAATAAGGATTTTTCCATTCATCAATTTCCTCTTTACCTAGCGTTTCTCTATGGTCATTAATAATTCTAACTCTCGCATTCCATTGTTCTTGGTCATCGGCAATATCTGTGAATTGATAGAATGCAATAATATCATCATCGGTAAATTCGCTGTTCATCAAAATGCGATACGGAGTTCCCGAAAGATGAATGCGAATTTTGGCCTTTAACTCTTTTTCAATAATTTGAATATCATCAATTGAATTATCGTTAAGTTTATTTTCATTTTTTTGTTGAGTAGCACTTAATTTTTCTTGTTCTGATTTTTTTTCATTTAAAACTTTTCCATATTCCGTCGCTCTTGCTCCAAAATGGGTTTCGTCAATGAGCAATAAGTCAATTTCGTTTTTAAAAACGGATGCGTGTTTTGATTTGATTGTATCTCCTTGCAAGTCTTGTAAAGTAAGAAACAAAACTATTTTCTCATTTGCCTTTTGTTTTTCGGCAATAATTAATTCATCTCTAAGTAAATCATCACTTTCTAAAAAACAATAGCCCTCAAAGTTTTTAAGACTTTCTACTGTTTTTTTCCATTCTCCTCTCACATCAGCTTTTGCAGAAACTACTACAACCAATTTGGCTTCCATTTCAACAGCACAAGACATTGCCGTAAAGGATTTACCAAAACGCATTACAGCATACATCAATAAATTGGTTCTGCCTTTATTTATGGCTTCTCGAAAATTAGCTACTGTCTTTTGTTGATTGGGACGTAATGGATACTCTTCGGTTCTTGTGTAGGTATGAGTGATTGGGATATGACTTTCATCAAAACGATAATATTGATATTTTGATTCGTTGTTTTGATGTCCTTTTTGAATGTCATCTATTGCATCTTGCAGGTCTTTTTGGGTAGCATTTTCGAAAAACTCATTTGAATAGTAAATATCTTTGAAAACATCACGTCCTAAACGTTTTCTGTTCAAATCGTTTTCAAGATAATAATGCACTGCATAATCTCTGAAAAAAGTTTCATCATCGACTTTTGCAACATTGCCATACTTCTTTTCAAGATTAGGAAAGTATTTACGCCACTCATTCAATCTTGTTTCAATTGGACGATAAGTATCACCAACTTTTAAATAATTAGGAATAGTTTGAGTAGTAAAAGCATAGATTTGAGGTTCAACTCTACCGATAATTATTTCGTTAAGTATAGCGGTATTGATAGTGTTTGCTTGTGCCATATTTATTTTTCTAAAAGAGATATGAATTTAATTGGCTTTTCTATATCCCAATCCATAATAGTACAATAGATCCCATTATGAAGCTTTATGTTTTGTGTTGCACAACCTTTGCATTTCTTTATTTCTGTTTTGGTTTCAAAGAAATCTGAAACTTCTACAATTTCATCCTTACAACTGTTGGGAATAACTCCTTTTAAACCGTCCATTTGCCAGATATTCCAAGAAATAATTTGTGCAATTTTTTGGATGGTTTCAAGAGTTGGTTCAGTCTCAAATTTGTATGTAAAGTTTTCAATGAATGTTATCAGCAAGGCTTCACGAGCCAAGAGCAAACTATCTCCTTGCCATTCAAAACCGTAAGTGTTTTTATATGCAGTTTCAACTGCTTTTAGCCATTCGTTTTTTGAGTCCAAATTTTCATTTACTACTCTTAATTTTCGGTCTAAAAGTCCAATTCTGTTTTCAATAGTAATAAATTCTCCGGTTGTTGTATCGTATCTGCTCACTAGGTAGGGAGCTTCTCCACAAGTAATCTCTAATCGGGTATCACGAACATAGTCTTGCCAAGTCTTGCCTTTTGGGAAAACTATTTTTTCTTTTGTTGTTTCCCAAGATTTGCTTCCGTTCTTTAATACGATTTCTTTATTGAAAACACCATCTGTTCCAAACCAAGAATTGTCAACCAAATTGTTTTGTGTATTGCATATCCAAGAAGGAGTGAAAACTTCTGCCATTTCTTTGGAGCGGGATAATTGTAATGTTTTGTCTTTATGAACTCTAGGCATGATTACATTGCCATTTTCTCCTGTGATTAAATCAGGTAAAATTTCAGAATTGAATTTGTATGAGTCTCCGCGATGTTCGTAGTTGTCAGTCGCCCAAAAAATGTTTTTTTGGGTGGTTTGGTCGCGGAGTAGTATTCCGAGAACGTCAGGGTACTTCTGGATTAACTCGTTTTCTAATATGTCGATAACTACTTGCACTTATATACTTCTTCGTTAGTTTTTAAAAGTTCTTTTACATCAATCTTTAGAATATTAGCTATTTCGTATAGCACTTCAAGTCTTGGTTGTTGTCGGTTTTGCACATAACCATTAACCATATTGTAGCTCTTACCTAGCTGTTCGGCTAACCAAGTTTGCTTAATTCCTTTTTCTTCAAGTACTTCTTTAATTCTGTTCATTATTATAAAAGATGTCAAGTAGCAAATTTAGTTTTATTTTTCAACATCTCATTTTTCAAGATATAAAATGTTTGAATAATTCTCTATTTACCTGTCTGTGTTGTTGGCAAAAAAGAGCTCTTTTATTTTTGAACATTTATTCATGTTTCGGAAAAAAACAAAATGTGGTATTTTTCCGCAGTTTTTACAATGTGGATTATCTATCCCCTTTAACAAGTTGTATCCCTAAAATTGTTCTTATTATTTTAGTAAATATAAATGAACTAAAGACTTTGACAAGCTCCGAATAGTTAGGATTTCATGCTGATTAATTTTAAAAGAAAAGTTTAATAAATATGTGAAAGATGTAATACATACGAGTAATTGTGTAATACCTTAGAAGTAATATAGCACCAACTTTACACTATAGAAATAATGTTTTTCAATAAATTAAAAAACAAATGAAAAGTACCATAACCAAAACGGACAAAAATGTCAGGCTAGAAAAAGGGAAAGGAAATTCAAATACAACATCCCCTGAAACAAGTGAAGGTTGTCGAAATATTTTTGTGGAGGAACTAAAAGAAATTTACTTTACAGAAAAAGCACTACTTATTTCTATTCCTGTACTGATT
>NZ_JAYWDT010000121.1:0-3604 GCF_043779715.1 Flavobacterium sp. | reverse complement strand
AAAAGATGAATTAACTTGGATACAAGTTTCTAACTTAAAACATTGGGCAGATCCTATAGCAGCAACATATAATGTACAAGGTATTCCTGCTACATTCTTATTAGATGCAAACGGAAATATTGTTGCAAAAGACCTTCATGGTACCGAGCTAAAAGCTAAAATTACTGAGTTATTGGCTAAATAAACCAGTATATCATACAATTATAAAAATCTCCTATTACTAGGAGATTTTTTATTTTGTTTACTTCCAAAGAGTTACAAAAAATTACAAATATTATTTATTTATTTCTTTGAAAACCAAAAAAACAGTTTTATATTTGCACTCGGCTATGAAGGGGAGATACTCAAGCGGCCAACGAGGGCAGACTGTAAATCTGCTGACTACGTCTTCGTAGGTTCGAATCCTACTCTCCCCACAAAATAAAAAACACATTTTTAAGAAGCTTGCTTCATTAAAATGTGTTTTTGCTTTAGATAAAGTTTTGGTTTATAAAAATTTTAAATCATTTTTATATTTTATTGTTGCATCTTAAAATAATAATCCGCAGAATGTTTTCCGCTTCCATACATTAAGAAAAATAAACATATCGCAAAAAGAGAGACGGATAATACTAAATTATAAAAGTCCATTTTTCCTATAAAATTTATCAGAATAGCACCCAGTAAAATGGGTAATTGTGCAAAAATAGCCCACCTGCTTAGTAATCCAAAAATAAGCATTACACCACCTACCATATTTGCTGCTACAACATAGTGTATAATTACCATTCCGCCACCTATTTTTTTTAGTGGTTCGGCATAATAATCATAGTATTCTGTGTTGGTTATGAAAGAAATTCCTTTCCAAACAAGAAATATCCCTACTAAAATACGTAGTAAATCTATACCATAATAAGTGTGAGCATTTGCCCATTTGTTTAATTTTTTTACCGTATCCATAAATTACATAAGTTAAATTATATAACTAAATTACGAACTTTTAACAATATAAAAAAATAATGTTTTAATTTTTTGTTAATTATCACTAAATACCGCTTTTTACGTAAAATTTATTTTGTAAAACTTCAATTTGTAAAACATATTTCATTTTAAACGGTAATTTTTGCCATTTGTTAGTACCCATAAGTCTAACTTTTTTATTTTTAAAAACAATATCTATTGGCATCTCAAAATTGGGTTCGTCAGTTTTCCAGGCAAACTCGAACTGATCTTTAGTATCGCTATTTCTAAACTCTAGTCTAGGAATTGTAGTGTATCTAAGATATTGATTAAAAACTGGTGTCAAATTCATTCCTGATTCTTGGTTAAAGAAATCTATTACCATTTTAGTATCAATAATTTGATGACGGTATGTTTCGGAATATTTTAAGAGTATTTTCCACCATTTCTCATCATCGTTTATAATATGACGAATGGTGTTTATAAGCAATGCACCTTTCGGATACATATCGCCACTACCCTCTTTGTTTACGCCGTATTGCCCAATAATTGGTCTGTCATTATTCACATTATTACGCAATCCATAAGCATATTCCATCGCTTTGTCATAACCAAACTGACATTCTACAAAAACGATTTCAGAATATTGTGTGAATCCTTCGTGAATCCACATATCAGCAATATCTTTACTAGTGATACTGTTACCAAACCATTCGTGACCACTTTCGTGAATGGTAATAAAATCAAATAACAAACCAACTCCTGTTCCTGACAAATCATTTCCTAAATAGCCTTTTAAGTAATGGTTTCCGTAAGCCACAGCGCTCTGGTGTTCCATTCCTAAATAAGGTGTTTCTACTAATTTGTAACCATCCTCGGTAAATGGATATTTTCCAAATTTTGACTGAAAACAATCCATCATAGGTTTTACTTCTTCAAAATGCTTGCGAGCTTTCTCTTCGTTTTCACGCAAAACATAATAATCTAAATCAAGCCCTTTATGATTGTCATGTATGTGGGCATAATCCGCAATATTTAAAGTAATATCATAAGTATTTATAGGACTTTTCACTTCCCAATCCCAACGAGTATAACCATTTTTTAGGTCTTCTGAACCTATTAATCTTCCGTTAGAAACATTCATCAATCCGTTAGGAACAGCTACTTTTATAGTTGCACCCAAATCCGGTTCATCGCTTTGAGAATCTTTTACTGGATACCACAAACTGGCTCCCGTACCTTGCACAGCAACGCCTACCCATGGTTTTCCCTTCGAATCTTGATTGAAAACAAAACCACCATCCCAAGGCGCTTTTTTAGCAATTATTGGTTTTCCTGAATAATAAAATCGAATTTTTTCTTGGTTTCCAGCTTTTAAACTTTCGTTGAAAGTGATAAAAACAGCAATTTCATCTCGCTTATAATTCAGTTTTTTAGTGTTAAAAACAATACTATCTACTTGCATATTCTCGAACAAATCGATTTGAATTTTATTAGTATTTTCAACAACTTTAAAAGTAATATCGTTGTAACCCATTATCGATTTTTCTTCAATATTAACTTTGATGTTCAAATCATAACGTTGCACGTCGAAACAAGCTCTTTCTGCTCGCAAACCTCCTTGAAGCGTGTCACGATGCGTAAATTTATCTTTAGGAACTGTCAGTTGTGCCGAAACACTTTGTAACCCAAACAACAGAATAGAAGCTAGAAAAAGTTTTTTCATAAGAATAGTTTAAATAAGAAAATCTACTACGTAAAGTTAGTAGTAGATTTTATTTAGTTGTTTAATTTAAGTTTTATTTAACGAAATGTTAATTGTCAGTTTTGGCTGTCAAAATTGAATTTTCACTTTTAATATCATCTAAAATCCAATTCAATTCTGGATCTATATTGTTTATTCTGTCCTCGAGAGTTGGAATTATTTCTTTGTCAGGATATATTCCGTGACCTTCAATATCTGTTTTATAAACTGGAATACAAGCCATAAGTCCCATTCTAACATTTATTTTAGAGTTTGGCATTTCTACCATTGGCATTCTTCCTGCAACAGTTCCGTTATAGGCTCCGCCTGTTTCTTCTCCTACAAATATAGCTCTTTTTGCCCCTTTCAAATTAGAAGAAATAATACTTGAAGCAGAAAAACTTCCACCATTTATAAGTACATATACTTTTCCTTTGAAATTATTCGCATCTGGTTTCTTGGTTTTAGAACTTGCTTGTTTGTAATATTTGTTATCTTCATTTTTATGAACCGAAAAATACATTAATGGATAATATCCGATAGCAAAAATTGTTTTTAGAATTTTAGTTCCAACTCCGCCACCTTTATAAAAATCGGCATATAATAAACTAGTTTTTTTGGTAACTAATGATTTTTCAACAAAATTAAAATCTTTATCAGTTAGATAAGTGTACAATTTTGCTATTTCATTAAGTCTTCCTCCACCGTTATTTCTTAAATCGATAATTAAAGTTTTAGTATTAAAAATTTTTATTTTCTGAAAACTTTGTTTGTAAAACTCTTCATAATCTCCTTCTTTAAATCCTTGAATTTTTATAATTGCAATACTGCTATCTTTTTCTATAAATTTAAGATTTCGCATGTATTTTTTGCTTTTGGCATCAAAACCAAAAATATCTTTCTTTTTTGCTATTGCTTTTT
>NZ_JAYWDT010000120.1:0-7919 GCF_043779715.1 Flavobacterium sp. | reverse complement strand
CTCCCAAACCCGTTTGTAACCTCCACGCAAAACATAAGAGTAGAAGTTATTAATCCAACGAATACCACTTGTAAAGCAACTTACACTATTGCTTTTGTTGTAAAGCCAGTACCCAATATTAATTTATTAGGTGATGAGTTGGTTTGTAACGAACAAACTATACAAAAAACTATAGATGCTGGACTTTTAGACCCAACCCAAGCACCAAACTATACGTATGTATGGAAACTAAACGGTAGTCCAACTGTAATAGGAACAAATTATACCTTAAACATAAATCAAGCAGGAATTTATACGGTTGATGTTTCTAATAATTTAAATTGTCCTAAAACAAGAACTATTACTGTTACTGCTTCCGATAAAGCTACCATTACATCGGTAAACGTAATAGATTTAACCACACCAAATAGTATAACGGTTTATGTTACGGGTGCAGGAAATTATGTTTATGCGCTTGATGATATAAATGGTTTGTACCAAGATGAAAATGTATTTGCTAATGTGAGTGCAGGAATTCACACGGTTTACATCAAAGATTTAAATGGTTGTGGTATTGTTCCCAAAGAAGTTGCGGTTTTAGGAATTCCAGATTATTTTACCCCAAATGGAGATGGCTATAATGATTATTGGAATATAAAGGGTGCAAATAGTGGTTTAAATTCTAAAACCATCATTTATATTTTTGACCGTTTTGGTAAATTAATCAAACAAATCATACCAACCAGCCAAGGTTGGAATGGTACTTTCAACAATCAAGCCCTACCTGCAACGGATTATTGGTACTCGATAGAACTAGCAGATGGAAGAATTGTAAAAGGGCATTTTGCTTTGAAGAGGTAAAATGTATTTTAGCTTATAATCCCCAACAAACAAAAGCAAAGCCACAATAGCCGCTTAGTTGTGAATTGCTTTCAAAATTGTATTTTAGCTTATAATTCCCAACATACCGCGATATAATCGTTTGATATGTTGGTAGTTACGGCTATTTTTTGAAATCGAAAAGAAGTAGTGTTTGTTTGTTGTAGCACAAGTAGTTATGCTTTTTTAGAATCCTAAACTCTTAAAAAAGCTCCAATTGTTGAGAAGGCTTGTCAGTTTCTACGGGTTTTTTACCATAAAAAAGTTCCATCATCCCAAATTGCTTATCTGTTATTTGCATCACACCAATTTTACCGTGTTCGGGTAAGTTATTCTTAATTCTTTTGGTGTGTACTTCTGCATTTTCCCTGCTGGCACAAAACCGCATATAGATCGAAAATTGAAACATAGAAAACCCATCGTCTAATAATTTCTTTCTGAATGAAGAAGCTATTTTGCGTTCCTTTCTGGTTTCTGTAGGCAGGTCAAAAAATACTAATATCCACAAACTTCTATATTGGTTTAAACGGGTGTAATGTTCATCATACATAAACAGGGTATAAAATTTTCCTAGATTTTCCCTCAAAACATTCGTGTAAAGAATGTGTTGTTCTACTCATTGCAACCATTAACGGGCTATTCTTTCCATCAATAAAAACATCCATACTGGCTATGTTTAGCAGTTGTTTCTTGAAGTCAATGGTCAATTCCTCAAAAGAATCTTCGGTTTCCATAATGTGGCATACAATCAAGTCTACATACGGGCGATAAGGCTCCATAATATCATCAGCAAGGCAATACGCATTATATTTGTTGCGATGAAAGATACCCAAAGTCGGAAGCATTCCGGAGCTGACAATGGCACGTGCTGTAATCGCTCTGAGTATGGCATAGCCATAATTTAATAAGTTATTTGGTGGTAATCCATTTTGTCCACGACTAAAAACACTACCATCCCTGGTGAGTATATGCGAAAGACTTTGCCAATAAAAAACTGCAGCTCTCGATTCGTGATTGAGCGCATCACCCGAGGTGACTTCTTTTGCCCAAAGTTCCATTTTTCGCATCGGGATTCCTTTCTCTTTGAGTAATCCCGCTTGGTTCATAATTTTGGAACTAATGGTTTGTTGCCACAAATTCTTTTTGAGTGGGGCAGAAGCATTAATTTGATTCTTGAACCGTTCAGATTGTTCTGTATGCCCATTTAAAGGCATTAATAAACCAATCGGTAGGTGGTATTGGTCGCAATTGATTAATGCAACATTATTATTGGTCAATTTCTCTAACAAACCATTGGTAATTGTGATTTGTTGGTTTTCTAAAACAATAACCCCAATATCTTCAATAGCCACAGTTTTGGTTTCTTGTTCCTTGTCGGGATAAGAAATAACGATTTGCTCGTTTTTGGTGCTCAAATAAGCTGGATTACCAAAGAAAAGAGTGCGTTTTATCATAATTTAGTATTCTCCAAGTTGAACAATTTGACCTAAATGATTAATTCTAATTTTAATTACTCCGATTAGTGGAGAAGTACTTCTAATGCTTTTATAAGCAATATCTTTTAACTCATTTTTTTCATCAACTGTTGTTTCTAAATGATGTCTAAACATATAATTTTTAGTAGCTATTTTCTGAACTCTAAAAATATTTGGACTTATCAAATGATAATTACACGGATTTTGTAAATCCATTTCCTGTGGATTAAAAGAATCAGATGGAAATATAAAAAACTCATTTTGTTTCATTGAAAACAAAAACTCCCATCCGTTTTGGTGGTTTTTGTTGATTACGGATAATCCTAAATTCCTACGAACCACTGCATCATAAAAAGAAACCACTTCCTCTTGTAGATTACCTTTTTCATCTCTGTAAATGGCTACATGATGATTATTTCCAGTACTCACAAAATCAACGCCAATTGTTTTTCCGTCTTCGTCTAAAATTTCGTTCCCTAAATGGTCTTTTTTGGTATGTAAAGCTTGCGCATTGCTCACTCCGCTTATAGTAACTCGTTTTATGGCAATTCCTTTTTCTTTGTTTTGCCAAATAGGATACTCGTCTAAATTGACAAAGGCTTTTTTCGGGTCGCCATTAAATTCGTTCAAACGATTTTGAAGAATGGTTTTTAAGCCAATATCAATTACTTTATCGATTTTCAAATCAGGTGTAATATCTTTTCTAATGGTATAGTCATCTTCCAGCCAAACCATTTTTACTTTTTCAGGTACTGCATCTGTTTTCTCAGCATCCAAATAAATAGGATTTTTAGCTAAAGCATTTTTGCCTGTAAAAGCCTTTTTAGGATCGTTATCATTTTCGACTAATCGAGAAAGTAAAGCTTCTCTATATTGTTTTTTTGCAACCTTGTTGATATAATCTTCCGTAAAATTGGCACTTACTTTTTCTTCTTTGGTTGCATATTGTTGCAGCTTTCCATAAACGGTTTCTTTGTGCAACTGTCCACGAGGTGTAAGCTGAATTTTTTCATTAGTGCCACCTTTAATTTTTGTGATGTTTTTATTTTTGGTAACTACTTTGTTTTTGGCTTTATAAGAAATCAAAATACTTTCGAGTTGCTTTTTAGCTTCTTCTCTAAAGTTTGGCATAGGTTTTTTAAAGCGTAATTTATTGTTTTTGTCACGTTCTAAATACTTTGTTTCAATTCCAAAAATGGCACTTGCTTTTTTATCTCCCTGAGTTTTTGCATTCAAATTATTTAAATATTGGATATAAGCGGGTTTGGTAAAAGCTACCGTTATCGCATCCATAGCGTGGTGGCGATGGTCGTTTCGTTTGGTCCAATCTTTAATTTTACGCAAACGTTCTCCGTTTTTGCCTTCTTCAATTTTGGTCAAACCTAATTTATCATATTTATCCCAATTGAGTTCTTGCATTACATCTATCAATTCCCAGTCTTCACGTAATTTATCAGTTACACTTCCGATAGTTGCTGTTACGTTTCTGGAGACTTCCAATAAAATTTCTTTTGCTTTCTTGGCTATGTATTGTGTTTCTCTTAATTGGCGGTCAATAAATCCTTCGGGAATTTCATTATCTGCCATCAAGAGTTTGTTCTGTTTGGTTCGGCTTATTTTCCCAAAAAAACTTTTTACTCTTTTTTCAAATTGGTCAAATTCTTCAGGAGTTAATTTTTCCTGTAAAAAAGAATAGGCGGTTTTGTTGCTTTTGTCAATGTTTAATTGGCGTTCGCAAATTGTTTTGTTAGAAAAACTATCATCAAATAATCTCGATTTAGGAATAATGTGTTCAATGTCATATTCTTTAGAAAATAGTTTTGATGGTTCAATAGGTTTTCCTGTGTACAACGAAATACCATCTGATTCTTTCCAAAGCTTGTAACGAATAATGTCGTTACGCGTTACTCTTGCTATTCCAAATTCGTGATGTAATAATTGTCTGATTTTATCGTGTTCGGCAGTACTTTTGTTAATGTTGTTAGTCATTTCTTTGCGCTGTTCGTTGTTGTTTTTCAACTCACGAGCCAATTCTACACGAATTTCATCAGGTTTTCCCATTGTTGGGTCTTCCATAATGGCATTAATCACATTAATCATTTGATTCAAGATTTTCTCTACTACTGGATTTCGTAAACTATTTTTCTTGAGTAAGTCCAGTGTATTTTTTAGAACTCTATCATTATTTTGCTCAGTTGTTAATGATGATGAATGATTATAACCAACCATTAAACAAGCTTTGTCATAAATTTGCCCATCCATCAAATGAGGCAATACTTTTTTAATGGCTTTGGCACTCAAACTGCCATAGTCAGCTTGAAGATTGATGTTTAAAAGAAAAGGAATGTGATTTTCTTTAAAACCAAATTTAGACATCAAACTTTTTTTCAGAAACTCATCTTCTTCCGCAGAATAAAGCAAATGCCACAATTGATAATATGGTTGCTTATCAAAGTCATTTCCTTGAATGGTTGGGTCGAAATCTAAAATGTCAGTGTTAATTTCTGAATCTGAAAAAGCAGATTTGACGATTTTTTTTACTTCTATTGCGTCTAATTTAGTTATGTCTAATTCATCATAACCTTCAACTTCAAGGATTTTTTCAAAAGCTTTAAAAAGTGCAGTATTGGTTCGATTTCCTTCAATTTTTTTGAAATTAACGGAATGACTACCCTTTTTTAATTCGCAAAAAGCCATTAGTTGAATATCAGTTAAACCGTCTTTAAACTGAAGTTCTTCGGCTATTTGCTGTTTTAATTCTTCGCTTAATAGAAAAGGCTCTTTTGTCGTTTCGTTTTTGACAACAATATTATTCAAATTCTGCCAAATCCTGAATTCCTGAAACAAAGGAGACGATTTTGGAATGGCTTTATGTCCTTTTTCAAATTCACAATGACTTATTAAATGTTTTTGAGACTTTAATTTTCTTTGATAGAAAATCGTAATATCTCGAACTTCTGATTTTAGTTTGTCATCTAATTCAGGGTGAAATTGAGCTTGTGTCTCCCAAATTTTTTCAAATTCGTCTAAATAATCTTGACGGTAAAAAACTTGATTTTTTAGTTTTGAATGAACATTATCTTGAAGTTGTTTATATTGGAATTGTCCAACCGTTTCTTTGTTGAAATACAATTCCTTGCTACGGTCGCTAATAGCACCAAGATAGCCACTCGATTGATTAATTTGATTGTTGATTTCAGTAATAATAAATGCCAAAACTTTCAAATCGAGTTCATTTGTCAAAGCATCATTTCTCCATTTGTAATGTTGTAATTTGGTTTCTTCTCTACTTCCTTTATTTTCGGCAAGTTCTATTTTTAATGTTTTTGTGAAGTAATGAGAAGTGAGCGTTCTTGATTTTCCATGAATCTCTTCGAGTAATATTTTATTAATAAATTCAGGATGATATTTATTCTGAAAAGTTATGATTTTCTCCAATTCCTTTTGTAAATCGGAACGATAGAAATCAGGAATGTATTTTCCTCCATTTGATAGAGAATTATAGACCCATTGTCCTGGAGTTATATTGTTTTCAAAAAGCGCTGTGGCAATTGCCATTCCATCAATAGCGTCTCCTTCTTCGGCTGTTTTTGCTTTTCGACTGCTTTTATATCCTCGTTTTTTATTGAGCATTAACAATATTTTTACGAATTCTTCTTTACTAACAGCCTCCGTTGCAGCCTTTGCTCTTAATTTATAAGAAGAAAAAGTAGTTGCTGCACCTGATTCGGCATAAATAAAATCAGTAGAAATGAATTTTATTTTGGTAAATGTTTCCAATAAAGCATCTCTTCTTTGCTTAAAACGTTGCAAACCTCTTCTTGCTCCACGTTTTAATGTTCTATCTGCGTTTATTGATATTGTATTTCCTTTCTTGAAATCTGCTTCTTCGTCAGTAGTGAGCGGAACGATGCGAACGCCGACATTTATAATGGATGAGGTTTCATTATCATCTGCTTCGTTGATAAATGACCAACCAATTGATGTTGTTCCCAAATCCAATCCTAATATTTTTTTCATTTTATAGCTATATTTTTGATAAATTTTACCTAACTGTAAATTAATCCCTAAATTTAATAAAAAGAAAATTAACTAGTTTACGGAAAACCACATACAAATAATAAAACTTTTGTTGTATCATTGTGTTACAATTTTGAAGCAATTCACAATAAGGATTATTCCGTTGTGAAAACATTCAAAGCGGCCTCACAAGGGTCGCTTTTTTATTTTAAGTAAGAAGAAAGTATGACTTATTAAAATAATAAATCTGATAATTTTGATACGTAGTACGGTTTCCTAAATATATTATTTAAAGCTAAAAAATTATCATGTTAAAATTGGTTGTGTTTAAAAAAAAATTATCAAATTGAATATTATAGCAAATAAAAAAGGTTTTAATCTTCATTTCTATCAATCTAGTTGACTAAATGTTGACTAAAACCTTTGTAATGCACTGAAAATATTTGATTTCCGTGACCACGGCGGGATTTGAACCCGCACGCCCTTGCGAGCACCAGCCCCTCAAGCTGGCAAGTCTACCGTTTCTCCACGTGGCCTTAAATAAAAAAAGTCATTCGCTTGTGGCGAACGACTTTTTTGTGACCTGGCTGGGGCTCGAACCCAGGACCCCATCATTAAAAGTGATGTGCTCTACCAACTGAGCTACCAAGTCATTGTATTTCTTCAACGCGGGTGCAAATATAAGAAGTTATTATTGATTTTTCAAAGCAATTTTGTATTAAATTTGTCTTTTTTTCTCAAACACGCTCAGTGCGTTAATTTATAAGGTTTTAGCTTCATGAAAAAAATTGTTTTAGTTGGTTATATGGCTTCTGGAAAAACAGAAATAGGAAAATTACTGTCAAAAAAACTCGACTTACCGTTTTTTGATATAGATCACCTGATTGAAAATGAAGTTTCTAAAACTGTAAATGATATTTTTTTAGAAAAAGGAGAGATTTTTTTTAGAAAAAAAGAACATGAAGTATTTGCCAATAAACTCAACTCGAACGAATCGTTTGTGCTAAGTCTTGGTGGCGGAACACCTTGTTATGCAAACAATCATTTGTTTTTACAAAAGGACGATGTGATTTCTATTTATCTGAATGTAAGTATCCCAACATTAACAGAAAGATTAAAAATTAATAAAGCAAATAGACCACTTATTAAAGATTTATCTGATGATGAGTTAACAGAATTTGTTGCCAAACATCTTTTTGACAGAAGTTTCTATTATAATCAATGTAAGCATACGATTTTTGTAGGCGATGATAAATCTCCGTTTGATGTTATTGAAGAGATTCAGAAAATATTACTCTAAGAAAGCGCAATCTTCATTTTCATTAAAAACAACTTGTACATGTTCTAACAAGGACGTTGATAGTGAAATGCCTTTAAAATCAGCTTTTATAGGGTATTTTTTGTGGTTTCTGTCTATTAAAACTGCGGTTTTAAACTTATTCAAATCAACATCTAGAAAATGTCTTACACCGTAAATTAATGTTGTTCCAGAGTTAAGAACATCGTCAACCAACACCAATCCTTTGTTTTTATATTCATTTTTATTGATGGAAGTTGTAATGGGTA
>NZ_JAYWDT010000119.1:0-3610 GCF_043779715.1 Flavobacterium sp. | reverse complement strand
TTGAAATATCTTAAACGTATCATTTAACATTTTTTCAATTCTCAAATCCTCTTTTTTAAATTTTATTAGAAATCGACTTTCTGAGTTTTTCAAATCGGATAACGCTTTTCTTGCATCAGTTAAGCCTTCTCCTAACATTTCATAAGCTATTTCTCGATTTATTTCAGTTTCTATTTTTCCAAAATTTAAAACATACCGAAGTTTGAAATTGAATTCTTTTGCGAGAATGAATTCTTCTATTTCAATGATAATATTTACAGCATTTTCGACATTATCAATAATTGCTTGAAACTCGTCACCTAATGTAATCGTTAGTGGAGAAATTATATTTTTTTGCCAGTTATCGTTAATATATTTGACAGTTTCTTTAAACTCCAACATCAATTCATTAGCATCTTTTTCTCGGCTTTCAAGAATATCTGCCATTAAAATCACATAGTCCATTGTTGCGTTTTTTGTGCAAAATTACATAAATTGCATTAATTATGCAACAAACGTATTTATTGTTTAAATTTCGCAACATTTTCAAGCCAGCAACCATTTTTCGTCTGAGTTAGGTTACCTCAACAGTTATCAAAGACGACCAAGCGGTGTTGACTTTTTTGATCGCGATATTATTCGATTGAGTGTTTTTCATCGTTTGAATTGGAAAAAAAAACCCTAAAAAAAATCCCGAATTTCTTCGGGATTATGGTTCTGGCGCTACAGCGGGTTTTAAACCAAATAAAGCCCACTTCGTGGATTAGCAATAATCAAAACAAGACCATTTTCCTTTTAGACCAAAAGTCTTTGTAGTGATTGTTATGGGCTGATTTAATATTTAATTAATTCAAATTCTCTATTCTTTTCAAAATACCATAACTTGAAATTTTCTTTATTTCAGTATCCTCAAAAATAATGTCGTCAATCATTTTTCGTACATTCAAAAATCTCTCAACTACCAATTCACTCTTTGGATCAAAAATATCAATTGTTCCTTCTGCTTCAAGAAAGTCTAATTTATACATATTTAGAAATGATAAAAGAATATTTAAATTAATTCCAATTTTTTCAGAAATATATTTTGGACTTTTCCATTTGTAATAGTCTTTTGAAAATTCCTGTATTTTATCTTTTTGTGATATTAATAAATAATAAAGCTCATCTTTTATTTCGTGATAATCTCTTAAATCATAAACATTCGGTGAAAAAAGATACTTCTCACTAAATATTCTCATACCGAAAATCTTGACATACATATTCAAAATATTGTTATAAATTCCTAATTCATTTCGTATTTGAAGTATTGTTTTTCTTTCCATAGTTACTATTTTATGCTCTGTTCTCATAAGGTCGCCTATAACAATCTGGTACTACAGAGGGTTTGGGACTAAATTAAGTCCTATTTACGGATTTGCCAAATACCCCAAATACAAAACCGTCTTTCCATTAAGCCGATTGCCCAAATTCGTTGTAGTAATTTTTGTCAGCAGTTTATTTTAAGTTAACTATGTAGTCCATTTTTCTTTTTAAAGTTTTCTTTTTGAAATTTATTTCAGGATTTGTCCTTAATTCCTCTATGTATTTATTGAATATAAGTTTAATTTCTTTAACAAACTCCTTTCTATTAATGATTAATCCTTGATTAATATCACTCTCATTAATCCATTTTAAAAGAGGTTCTGTATTTTTTGCGCGTATTAAGGATTGTCCTTTTGTTTGACCTTGATGTAATAAACCACATCTAATTTTGGTATAAAAAATATTTGACTTTTGGGTAGCGTCAAAGAAGTTCGATAAGTTTTCAGAACGCTGAAAAAATTCGTGATAAATTAAAGCATCGTTTGAAATTTTTTGCGATTTTTTTCTGAGTAGAAAATTGAAAATACTTTTTTTTGATGTATATTTTTTTTGAATATGACTATTTTGAATATTACCTTTCCAAAATTGCTCAAGCGTTTCAATTAATAAGCAACAAAGCGACATAATAACAAATCCTGAATGCGCATTATTTTTTTCTAAAATATCTATTTGTGTAAAATATCTTCCATCAATTCTATCGATAAAAATTTCTATTGCCTTATCCCAATTTAGTTTGTCATTTGAATTTAGATTGAGATTAGTCCAATCTTTTTGGTAATATTTTGGACTTATCTTTATTCCTTTATTATGAACCATGTTTTAATCTTTAAAGTTCAATTCATATTCATTATTACTCATGACACTAAAACCATAGTTTGTGAAAGGCTTTAAAGTACTGTCATTTATTTCATCAGAAACAACTATAGAAACAGTCGTTTTAGTGTTTTGATACACTTTTTCAATTTCATTATCTTTTAGTGCATTTTTAATTAATTTAAAGCCATTAATTTTTAGTCTGGCAATATAATTACTATAAATTTGTTTATTTCTAATTTGAATGTGAACTCTTTTACTATTATTATTTTCATAATTATAATATGATAAAAATGAATCAGCATGCTTATTATAATCATTTCTTCTATAAGCGAATATAACCAAATCATCGTTTGTACTGTTCTCGTCTGTGTATAATGACCATCCCTTCATTGAAAGTGATTCTTCTACATCAGCTAAATTTTTTTTTCTCAAACCTATGAATTCTTCAAAAGTTAAATTTTGAGAAAAACTAATTGTTGAATAAATCGATAAAATCAAGGTAACTAATAATTTCATACTACTTTAGTTTAAATGCTTGCCAGATTTTAAATATGCGCCATAAAACAACTCCAATCTATCCTAATACAGATAGCTTCTTGCCATTACAATAGCTCTTCCTTCTTCAAAAATAATCATAATAATTTTCTTAACAATAGAAATCTTCAAATAACTTATAAATCGATTAACAAGTAACAAATACTACAAAAAAGCCCAAGAATCAAATCTTAGGCTTTTGGTATCTGTGCTAACAAAAAAACCACTTCTTTACAAAGTGGTTTTCTATTCTTATTTCTCTCTAATATAAATATCGATTGGCACTCCTGAAAAATCCCAGTTTTCTCTAATTTTATTCTCTAGATAACGCTTGTACGGTTCCTTAACATATTGCGGCATATTGGCAAAAAATACAAACTGTGGCGTCTGCGTAGGCAATTGCATGCAATATTTAATTTTTACATATTTCCCTTTGGTAGCTGGTGGCGGATACGCTTCGATAACTTTCAACATAAACTCATTGAATTTTGAGGTAGCAATACGTTGTTGTCTATTTTCATACACTTTTACAGTAGCTTCTAACGCTTTTAGCAAACGCTGTTTGGTCAAAGCCGAAACAAAAAGAATAGGCACATCTGTAAACGGCATTAATTCTTGCTTGATTTTCTCTTCGTAATCGCGGGTTGACATGGTTTCTTTTTCCACCAAATCCCATTTATTAACCAGAATCACAACTCCTTTTCTGTTTTTTTCTGCTAACCAAAAAATACTTTGATCCTGACCTTCAAATCCACGTGTGGCGTCAATAATCAAGATACAAATATCTGCATGCTCAATAGCACGCACAGAACGCATTACCGAGTAAAATTCTAAATCCTCTTTTACTTTAGCTTTCCGACGGATTCCCGCAGTATCCACCAAGTTAAATTCGAAACCAAAACGGTCAAACTTAGTATCA
>NZ_JAYWDT010000118.1:0-3618 GCF_043779715.1 Flavobacterium sp. | reverse complement strand
TTTTGAATAGGTTCAGTTTCTTTATCGCGTAATAATTTAAGTGATTCCATCATATACATTTCATATGACAAGTGGTCAGCAATATGTTTAAGAACATGGTTTTTAGTAACCAAATACGATAATGGTGGTTGCGGAACATAAGGTTCTTTTTCCCCTTTTTCTTCGTTATTCATAGTATTTAAATCATCATTTATAGACTGAGGTTGTTGTTGGGGTATAGGAGCAGGTGCAACGCGTCCTAATTTAATTCGTACAAATTCACTATATTTATCATTTACTCTTTCTAATCCGATATGTTGAATAATATCATGATTACGTACCATTCGTTTTTGGATAAAATTATGGTATCGTTCATCAGCATATGATTTAACGATATGTGGTAACAAGATAGTTTTAATAAATTTGGCTGTTTTATCTTCGATCATCGGCACTTCTGTCATATTATGGAAATAATACATCATTAATTGGAAAAATCGACTATTACGTAAGTCTTTAGTCATAAAATCTTTAACATATTCCAGTCCGTTAAAAATTTTATAATGTTCCAAAGGTGGTGTTCCATTATCAATAACATTTATATGATGTGGAGATTCTACATTAGAAAACAATAGAACGAACAAATTAGGAACTAATTCTTCTACTGTACATACACCATTTGCACATTCGTCTAACATATCAACGATTTCAGGCAAATGTAATTTTAGCGCTTCGTCTTTAAACAATTCAACAGGCATAATTCCCATCTCCATGATGACTCGTGTTTCGATACTATCAAATGAATCTTCAACTACAATAGGTACATTATCTATCGCCATATTGGTGGCTTCTTTTACGTTACGTGTTTTTATGGCATGGTTAGGACGAGCCGGAATACCTAATTCCTCAAGAGTAATAATAACGGGTTTACCTTCGATAGGTTCTCCAAACATTCCTTCAATTTCTTCTTTTGTGCGCTCGATAGGTTCACATGCTTTTTCACGATGTTTTAAATATAATGCTTTCGTACGCATTTTTTCTCCGCATTCTATACACCTAAAATTGCACGGTATTTTATTATCCAAATGAGTTTTATAAACTTTTACATTATTAAATATTCTTTTACAAGCATTGCACGCATACATTTTATGATAATATGTGTTATGATATTAAATCTTTTTCTTTTTATATTTTTTTACGCACCGACTACAAAAAAAATAACGTAGGGTCGTAAAAAAATGGATAAAAACATCATACGATTAATAATACAAATAATAATACGATTAGCACGCCGAAATTGTTTAAATAAATATAAAAATGAATATAAACTATCTGGTTCAGGTTTTACATATATGATGAATAACTGCAATTTTATGTTTAATTATCGAGACTACGATGTAATTAAACTAAATCCAACCCAATATTATTTACATAATATACATATGACTACAAGAATTCCGCTACCTAAAAATTACTAGAAAAAAGGGTCATCTTGATGGATAAGAACATCATACGATTAATTAAACAATTAGTTCACATACATTGTTTGAAAAAATGTAATATATTTTATCACGATTATTTTATATCAACACGATATCCGTGTGAGGTGTATTACTATTTACGATGTTTTATGTTTAATTATCGCGTATTTCCCATAATAAGTGCTAATAACATTTGTAATTACAAGTATGATTCTGTAGCTGTTGTTTTGTTACCTAAAAATTACTAAAAATTGGTAAGAAATTGGTAAGAAATTGGTAAGAAATAAGATAAAAAAGAGGGTTGTCTTGATGGATAAGAACATCATACGATTAATTAAACGATTAGTTCACATACATTGTTTAAAAAAATGTAATAAATCATATTACGATCAATTTATTTCTTCTCATTATCCAAACAAAGTATATGATTCTGCACGATGTTTTATTTTTAATTACCGCATATTGCCAGCGCGAAGTGGAGTGCAGTATATATGTAATTATAAAAATGATTCCATATATGTTCTATTACCAAAACATTATTAGAGGGTCATCTTGATGGATAAAAACATCGTACTAGTAATAAAACGATTAGTCTATCGATATCGTTATAAAAATTGTAATCAGGAATACTCCAGGGATTTCGAGCTTTGTCTGTTCCATCATGGATATTCGCTTCTAAATAAAGAGAGTGATGATTATTATAATTATCGTAATGTAGGGACTACGTGGGTGTGGTATAATCGTATAATATGGAATCCAAAGAAGATCGAAGCGTGCGCTACGTTGCCCAATAACTACTAAAAAAATAACTAATTACGATAACTAACTAGAAATCCGTCTTATGATGTATTCACAACATCCTTGCATTGTAAAATATTTATCGTATAACCCTTTGATATTATTTTGATATTGTGTAATTTCTGCGTCGGTTTTTTGTTTTAATACGTTATAAATGTTTGAAATTTCGTCAGGTTTGATTAAAATACCTATTTCGTTGTAATTGAGTTCATCGTTATAAAATAAACTAAATACATCTGAAATATATATAGGAATTGTTCCAAATTGTATAGCTTCGATAATTCTAAAAGAAGTATTTCCAAAACCTCTCGGACACAGCGCAAATTTACTTCGTGTCATTAAATCTTTAAATGATTTTTGATCCGTAGGATTTTTATAACAACCATTTTTTACGATTATCGTACTACTATTAGTATTTAATAACTTATTGCGCAGCGGATGCACATGTATATCGCCAATGAATGAAGCTAAAATATCGCGATTATCGTTCTCAGCAGTAGTAAAATGTTCCGATGAAAATAATGGAATTATAATATGGTTATTAGTCGGAATTATAATAGGTTTAGCTTTACGGTTTCGTTTCGATTTTACTAATAACGGTTTTTCAAGAATTGCATTTGGGTTACTTGTTGTAAAAATTAACCAATTACTGGGTAAATATATACCTAATGCTTTTTCGATACCTTTACAGTGTTGAACAACGGTCCAACATTTACGGGTAGGGTTTTTTTTACAAAATCCTCGTATCCACTCTTTTAAATCTGTTATGCGTTTCGTATTTCCTTCCACTGCAATTGCAGTCCATGTTATCGGAAGATATTCATATTCTGAATAGATTGTTTTTTTTTGACTAAAATATTCATACATATAAGATTCAATTTGATTACCCTTTTGGTGAGGAGGATAAACAGAATGATTTTTGTTTAAACAAACTCCATTAATATCAATAATAAAACGTTCAGGCACATTTATTATATTCATTTGTTTTAACCACATTCCATATTCGGTCATTTTTAAAATTTTGTTTTCGATTCCTGCAATGTAATTAAAGTGTAATAAATCAATCGATTGTTCTTTTATTAATTTATTTACTACATCGATTGTATAATTTAGTCGCCATTTTAGACCATTCGGAAAACGATCTGGGTCTAAAATACCAACCTGTTTAAAAAGACGGGGATACCTGGTATTGAAAAAATTTATTATATAATGTTCATCATCTGTTCCACATCCTTTCCATTCACTCGGATTAAACAATTGCAAATTTATGTCGTTATTGGGAACGAACATTACGCCACTACAAAACGGTTTACCTTTTTGAATTAATAATCGATAACTCGGATTTGCTTTTAACTCTTCTTTA
>NZ_JAYWDT010000117.1:0-3638 GCF_043779715.1 Flavobacterium sp. | reverse complement strand
CTAATTCAATTTCTTTTCTTCCCCAAGCCGCTAGAGAAATGTCTTTTACTTTGAAAGCCACATAAGGCATAGTCGCTGTACTCATATTTATAGTATATTTGTATTATAATATTTTTTGCAAATTTACGTAATAAGTTTATAAAAAAACTAATTTCCGGAATATTTATACATTGTTTAACGGCCTAATTAATAGACCACTAATTAATATTTTTTTCAGGAGCTATTTCCCGCTTTACACTTCAATCTTTTTATTTTTAAAGAAAAAACAAAAAGGATTTGCGTTGCAATCGGGGCTAAAAATCAATTACATAACATGCCTTTACATAAAATAATTACACACGATTCATCTACCAAAATTTATATTTGGAAAATTGAAGAATCTTTCGAAGACTTATTCGATGAAGTTGTCCTTAACGACGTAAACCTCATCAGGTTAAACACGATGAAATCCGAAATGCATCAACGAGGCTTCTTGAGCGTTCGCAAACTACTGCAAGAAACTGGTTATTCTGATTTTGATTTGCATTATGATCAAGACGGAAAACCGCATCTAAAAGACAATCTATTTATTTCAATATCTCATTCTTTCGAATTTTCAACTATTGCAATAAGCGATAAACCCATAGGAATTGACATCGAATTGGCTAAAGAAAAAGTTCTAAAAATTGCCTCTCGATTTATGAATATTTCTCACCTGGAAGGTTTATCAGAAGAAGAACAAATTAGAAAAGCGACTGTTGTGTGGGGAATTAAAGAATCTGTCTTCAAAATTAAAAATGAAAAAGGGATTAGTTTTCCAGATCATATTTTTGAAAATCCTTTTTTATTATCCGACAAAAAAACAACGGCTCAATTGTCTTTTAACAATCTGATTGAATCTTTCGACATTTTTTTCGAAGAAATAGACTCGGATAATAGACAAAATTATACTTTAGTTTATGCATTCGAAAATTAGAAGTAAATAAAAAATGAGTACTATTTACAATCAAATCTTAAAAGCCAAAGCAAATCCCGAAGCATCGGGAGAGAAATTACTTGCTATTCTTTTGGATCCTGACAAAATCGATTTAGACAATATTCATCGATTAATCGAAAAAATTAACCAATCCCCAGCAACACATATTTTTGTTGGAGGAAGCATCGTTCGTGCTAATATTATTGACGAATTAGTATCAGAAATTAAGAAAAATTGCGGTTTGCCAATTGTACTTTTTCCAGGAAATCCGTCGCAAATATCAGACAAAGCCGATGCAATTTTGTTTCTGTCTTTAATCTCAGGAAGGAACTCAGATTACCTCATAGAGCATCAAGTAAACGCCGTTCCAATTTTAAAAAAAACCAATCTCGAAGTTATCCCAACAGGATATATTCTTATAGAAAGTGGCGCAGAAACCGCTGTAGAACGCGTGAGTAAAACAAAACCCTTATCGAGAAACAACCAAGAATATATTCTTCAAACAGCACAAGCTGGCGAAATGTTAGGCAAGAAGCTCATCTATTTAGAAGCGGGAAGTGGTGCGAAAGTCTCTGTTTCTAAAGAAATTATCACGTTAGTTTCTCAGAACATCAACATACCATTAATCGTTGGTGGCGGAATTACAGATTTCAGTGATATTGAAAAAATCCATAATGCTGGCGCCGATTTAGTAGTTATAGGAACTGCTTTCGAAAATAATTTGAATTTTTTTAACCAAAACCTATAACATTACAAATGATAGAATATTTATTTTCTCAATATAAAGATTATCCAAACTACGAAATTACACTTGAATTAATTGCCGTTTTTTTTGGATTGTGGAGCGTTTGGTGTGCCAAAAAAGACCATATTTTGGTTTTTCCAACAGGACTAGTTAGCACATTTATATATGCCTATTTACTTTGGAAATGGGATTTATTAGGCGATTCGATGATAAACGGTTATTATTTTATTATGAGTATTTATGGTTGGTATCATTGGACTCGAAAAAAAGGAGATGTTGTGGAATTTCCAATTTCAGTAATAACAAATAAAGAGAAAATAATAGCATTTATTCTTTTTGTATTAACACTTGTTTTTGTTATCATTGTATATCTTTATTTTGGTAAATTTACGAGTTGGTTTTCTTATGTAGATACCTTTTTGACCGCAATATTCTTTGTTGGAATGTGGCTCATGGCCAAAAGAAAAATTGAGAATTGGATTTTCTGGATTGTTGGCGATCTTATCTCAATTCCTTTGTATTTTGCAAAAGGGTATACATTTACAAGTTTACAATTTCTAGTATTTACAATTGTTGCCGTTTATGGTTATTTAGAATGGAAGAAAATATTACAGCAAAAAACAGTACCGCAAAAAGTAGTTTAATAGAAACTTACGACTTCAGCAATTCCGATTTCAAGCAAATTGAAGAGAAAGGAATCTTATTAGATACAATTTCAAATCAACTTTCTATTTTTAGAAATAAAATCCCAAAAATCACCTTACAAAGTCCAGCTACTTTACAAAACGGAATTTGGAATTTATCCGAAGAAGAATTTAAAGAAAAAATTGTTGCTTTTGACCAAAGAGGATCAAATTTAAAACTAGAAAAATTTGTTCCAGCTTCTGGAGCAGCCAGCAGAATGTTTCAATTTTTGAATGAATTTCTAAATGATTTTGATATTGAAACCGATACTATAAACGGATATATTAATAAAAATAAAGCAACTAGTCTGACTGTTTTTTTAACAGGAATAGAGAAATTTCCTTTTTTTGAAGCCCTAAATAAAAAACTTGAAGAAACTTTCCCAGACATTCATTCTTGGACAACAGATAAGAAAAATTATTACTTCATAAAATTTCTGATTGACTCAGAACACTTAGATTTTGCTAACAAACCAAAAGGCATTTTGCCATTCCATCAATACAAAAATCATATTGCAACACCTATCGAAGAGCATCTAAACGAAAGTGCTTGTTATGCGTCATCAAACGGAGTTTCTAATTTGCATTTCACCGTTTCGGAAGAACATCAAAAGGAATTTGAACATATTTTATCGACTGTAAAAAGTAAAATAGAATCAGATAATAACACTACAATAAACATCAGTTTTTCTTATCAAAACGAAAAAACAGATACGCTTGCCGTCGATTTTCAGAACAATCCTTTTCGTGATAAAAACAACAAATTAGTATTTAGACCTGGCGGACATGGCGCTTTAATTGAGAATTTAAATGATATTGACGCGGATATTATTTTTATTAAAAATATAGATAATGTGATTCAAAACCATATTGAAACTATTGCACTTTACAAAAAAGCATTAACAGGAATTCTGATACAGTTGCAAAATCAAATTTTCACCTATTTAAAAAATATTGATAATGATTTAGTTTCTGAAAACGACCTAGAAGCAATTATTTCTTTCGCAAAAAACAAGCTCAATATTGTAATTTCAAATGATTTTGAAAAAACTGCTTTTCATCATAAAATTACCTACATAAAAGAAATTTTCAACAAGCCAATTCGTATTTGCGGTATGGTAAAAAACGAAAATGAACCTGGCGGCGGTCCTTTTTGGATTCACAACACAAATGGAAATATTTCGTTACAAATTGTAGAAAGTTCTCAGATAGATTTACAAAATGAAGAACAATTGCAAATATTTCAATCGGCAAC
>NZ_JAYWDT010000116.1:0-3640 GCF_043779715.1 Flavobacterium sp. | reverse complement strand
AGATCCGCTTCAATATTCCCTGTTGGATAAAATGGTTCGCAGAGTTTTACTTCTTTTTCTCCAAAATTAAAAACTACTGGAATAATTGGCACATTTGCTTTCATAGCAATATAATAAAAACCCGTTTTCCATTCGGTAACTTTTTTACGAGTTCCTTCAGGAGCAATCGCAAGAAGAAAAATTTTTCTTTTGGTGAAAATATTTGCAATCGCATCTACTTTATTCAAACCGCCTGTTCTATCAAGTGGCTCTCCTCCCATCCAACGAAAATAAGCGCCAAATGGAAATTTGAATAATTCTTTTTTGGCCACAAAATTCATTTCTAAATCTGTAATTCCTCGCGTTAAAATACCTAAATAAAAATCATGTGCACTCGTGTGCGGCACAACAATCATAATGCATTTTTTTATTTCTGGCGAAATGGTTCCGTTAATTTTCCAACCCATAAGTTTGAAGAAAATTAACTTATATATTCGTTTTTTCATTTTTAATATTTTATCAAAAATAACATTATATTTACTATTTGAAAAGGCAAATTATGAATTTCAAGCGACTTTTAAGTTATTTAATCCCAATAAAAATAGATGAAATAAAATCTGATATTAATAAAAATCTGGAAATAACTTGGAATAATGGACAATTAGTATTGGATTCAGAGAACACTAATTTTTCTTACGGAAGTTTGCAAAAAGTATTGAGATTTGGATTGAAAAAAATTGGTTTTGAGCAAGTCAATCATTTAAAAGTACTTTAATATTAGGAGTTGCTGGTGGAAGCGTAATTAAAACTTTGATTGATGAAATACAATATAAAGGAAAAATTACTGGTGTAGAAATAGATGCTGAAACGATAACTCTTGCCAATAAATATTTTGGTTTAGATAAAATTGAAAACCTTCAGATTGTTATTGCTGATGCTGAAAAATTTGTAGCAGAAACTAAAGAAACCTACGATTTGATAATCCTCGATATTTTTGAAGATAATATTATGCCTGATTTTCTTTTTGAAAATGCATTTATCAGTAATGTGTTGAAAGTATTAAACACAAATGGCTTTGTTATTTTTAATACAATTGTAAGTGATAATTCGGCTCAAATTAGAAACGAAAAATTTGTAAAACTTATAGTATCGAAAAACATAAAACTACAAAGAATTCCTAATCTTGAAGGAGATAATGAGTTGTTGATTTTGAATCAACTTATTGTAAAATAAAATTCCTTATACATTCAAAATAAATTTGATCATATAAGGAATTTAAGAAAATATAAGTTTTACTCTACATCATCAATTTGAAAACTATTCAAAAACAAAATAGCTTTTTCTATATCATAATGCAAGATTCTATCTTCGGTAACTAACGGTACTTCTTCTCTAAATGATTTGATGAACATTTCGAGAAAATCACTCGACTGTAATGGTCTTCTAAATTCGATTGCTTGCGAAGCATTCATTAATTCGATAGCTAAAATACGTTCAAGATTTTCAACAATTTTTAACGTTTTTGTCGCTGCATTTGCTCCCATACTGACATGATCTTCTTGACCATTACTAGAAACAATACTATCTATACTTGCTGGCGTTGCCAACTGTTTGTTCTGACTAGCAATACTTGCCGCTGTATATTGCGGAATCATAAATCCTGAATTTAATCCTGGATTGCTTACTAAAAATGGTGGTAAATCTCTCAAACCAGATATTAATTGGTAAGTTCTTCTTTCGGAAATACTTCCTAATTCTGCCACAGCAATTCCTAGAAAATCTAAGGCTAAAGCCAAAGGTTGTCCATGAAAATTTCCGCCAGAAATAATAATATCACTTTCTATAAAAATATTCGGATTATCCGTTACGGAATTAATTTCGGTTTTAAATGTTTTTCTTGCATAATCGAAAGCATCTTTACTTGCTCCGTGAACTTGAGGAATACAACGGAAAGAATACGGATCTTGAACATGCTTTTTTTCTTGAGCAATAATTTGACTTCCTTCTAATAAATCATTGAAACGACGAGCCGTATTTATTTGTCCTTTATGCGGACGAACCATATGTATTAACTCATTGAAAGGTTCAATCCTTCCATCGAAACCTTCCAAAGAAATCGCTGCAATAACATCGGCTAAATACGATAATTTTGATATTTTTATTAACGAATAAACGCCGTAAGCACTCATAAATTGAGTCCCATTTAATAAAGCCAATCCTTCTTTAGATTGTAAAACGATAGGCTCCCACCCCATTTTCTCTAAAACTTTGTGAGTTGGTTGTCTGAAACCATCATAATACACTTCGCCTTCTCCTAATAATGGTAATGATAAATGTGCTAAAGGTGCTAAATCGCCCGATGCACCAAGTGAGCCTTGTGTATATATTATTGGAAGAATATCATTGTTATAAAAATCTATTAATCGATGAACTGTTTGCAATTGTACACCAGAATGTCCGTAACTCAACGATTGAATTTTTAACAACAACATTAATTTCACAATCTCTTGTGGCGCTTCATCACCAGTTCCGCAAGCATGAGATTTAACCAGATTTTCTTGAAGTTTAGACAAATTTTCATCAGAAATAATCACATTACAAAGCGAACCAAAACCTGTGTTTATACCATAAATTGGTTTGTCGTTATTTTGCATTTTTTTATCTAAATAAGCACGACATTTTTCGATATTTAATGTGGCTTCTTCAGAAAGTGCAATTTGTTTTCCTTCGTAAATAATTTGTGCTACTTCTTCAATAGAGATAACATCGGAAGTAATATAATGGGTATTGTTCATTTTAGAATTTTAAGACTCCAAAATTCCGCAAACAATAATTAAAAAGCAACATTTTTTATCAGTATTATTTTAAGACAAGAATATGTCATCAAAAAAATCATGTAATAATATGCAAATAGGCTTCACCGAGAGTCTCGATAATATCTGATGCGATAAAAGATTGATAACTTACATCTGGATATGCAATGTCAGCTGTTAATCCGTGTAAATAAACACCAATAATTGCCGCGTCAATAGGTTTGTAAGACTGAGCAACAAGACTGGTAATAATTCCTGTTAGCACATCTCCACTGCCTGCGGTAGCTAGCGCTTGATTTCCTGTAGTATTTTCGTAAGTAGCTGTATTATCAATAATAATTGTAGGAACTCCTTTTAAAACAAATATCAGATCATATTCAATACAAATTTTTTTAATCATTTGAAGTTTTTCTTCCTCAGAATTCCATTTACCAGTTAGTCGTTCTAGTTCTTTTTGATGTGGTGTCAAAATTGTTTTTTTTGGTAATAACGACAACCATTCTATGTTTTGGGAAAGAATATTCAAAGCATCGGCATCAATAACTAATGGTAATTTATTCATATTTAGAAAATTGAAAAAAGCATGTTGCGTGTCTGGATGTTGCCCCATTCCTATTCCAATACCTATTGCTTGTGGTTCAAATTTGTAATCTATTTTTATAATATGTTCTAAATAATCATCGGTAATAACCATAACTTCTGGTATTGAAATTTGTACAATATCATAACCACATTTTGGAATATAAGCAGTAACAAGCCCTGCCCCCGATTTTATACAAGCCTTTGAAGCTAAAACCACCGAACCCATTTTACCATAACTTCCACCAATAATCAAAGCATGACCTTGC
>NZ_JAYWDT010000115.1:0-3673 GCF_043779715.1 Flavobacterium sp. | reverse complement strand
TTTTATTATTAAAATATTTTTCTGAAATAGCTTCTATTTTCTGTCCTAAATAAATGGTTTTCTGGTTACTATCATACAATTCTTGATAATTTTCTAATTTTTGTTTGACTTTTGCATTTATAGTTTCCATTTTTTTGCTTTCTTCACGTGCTTTGGTTTCTTCTTCTTTCAAATTAATCGAAGTTTTTTCCATTTTAGAACGTTCTTTTTGCAAATTGGCAATGGTTTTGTCAAAACGAACTTTACCTGTTTCTATTTTCTTTTTGGCACGATTAATTAATCCAAACGGAATCCCATTTTTTTGAGCTACTTCAAATGTAAAAGAACTTCCTGCTTGTCCCAAAGCCAACTTGTACATGGGCTCTAAAGATTTTTCGTCAAAAAGCATATTGGCATTAGTAGCAAATGGTAGTTCATCGGCTAGGATTTTAAGATTAGTATAATGTGTTGTAATTATGCCAAAAGCTTCACGGTGGTAAAATTCTTCTAAGAAAATTTCTGCTAAAGCACCACCCAAATCAGGATCGGAACCTGTACCAAATTCATCGATAAGAAATAATGTTTTTGCATTACATTTTTTCAGAAAGTAGTTCATGTTCTTTAATCGATAACTGTATGTACTCAGATGATTTTCAATAGATTGGTTGTCGCCAATATCTGTCAAAATTCTATCAAACAAACAAGTTTCGCTTCGTTCGTGAACAGGAATTAACATACCAGATTGCAACATTAATTGTAGCAATCCAACGGTTTTTAACGAAATAGTTTTTCCTCCAGCATTTGGTCCAGAAATTACAATGATTCTGTTTTTAGAATCAAATTCGATGGTTTGTGGATGCGTAATTTCGTTTTTAGCTTTATTTGTTAAGTACAAAATAGGGTGGAAGGCATCACGAAAATATATTCTTCTTTCTTTGGTTATTTTTGGCAAAATACCATTTATTCGGTTGGCATATTTTGCTTTGGCAGCAATCACATCGATATCACTTAAAAAATCTTGATATTGAATTAATAATGACAAAAATGGACGAATTACATTGGTTAGTTGCTTTAAAATTCGAGTAATTTCTTCTTTTTCTTCATATTCTAAATTACTTAATTCTCGAGAATATCTTAACGTGGCTTCTGGTTCTATAAATGCCAAACTTCCTGTTTTCGAGCTTCCTAAAATTGTTCCTTTTACCTTACGGCGATACATAGCCAAAACTGCTAAAACCCTACGGTTATTAACAAAACTTTCTTTAATATCGTCTAAGTAACCCAAACCATTATATTGTGTTAGCGCCATCCCAAAACTTTGGTTCACTTTTCCACGAACAACATTCATATCGCGACGAATATTTAATAAGTCTGGAGAAGCATTGTCTTTTATCTCACCATATTTATCTACCACATCATCTATGCAACTGATAATGGTTTTTGTAAGTTCAATTTGGCTTGATTTTTTATATAAATTGGGATAATAATCTTCAAATTTCCTGAAATATTGAAGTAAAACATTGGTATTTTCAGATAAAGTGGCAATTTTCCGAAAACTTCCTACTTCTAGAAAACTATCTTCGATACCTAGAAATTTTATTTCGTAAGTGATTGCATCAAAACCATGATTAGGAATGGCATTGTTGTTTTGAAAAGAAGCAATATATTCTGATGTTTGATGCAAAGCAGTCATCAAAGATTCTTCGTCTTTGTAAGGTGTTATTGTTAAAGCTTTTTCCTTACCAATATCAGTATTGCAAATGCTAGAAACTGTTTCTAAAATGGTAGAAAATTGTAAATCTTGTAGTGTTTTTTCGGTAATTGAAATCATTTTTTTATGCTGCAAAGGTTCTAAGTTGCAAAGGCTCAAAGTTACAAAGTTTAAGAGTAGTAATGAATCAAAGTGCTTATATTTGTAAAAAAATATAAATGTTACCTATAATTAAAGCTAATTCTTGGTCTGATTTTTTTGAAACTGAAAAAGAGAAACCTTATTTTCAAGATTTGATGAATGCTGTTGATGAAGAATACGAAAATCATACTTGTTTTCCGCCAAAGGAATTCATTTTTAATGCTTTCAATTTTTGTAATTTTGCAACTTTGAAAGTTGTTATTATTGGTCAAGATCCTTATCATGGAGATGGTGAAGCTAATGGTTTGTGTTTTTCGGTGAATGATGGTGTGAAAATTCCGCCTTCATTAAAGAATATTTTTTTCGAAATAAATACTGAATATGACCGAATTTTTTCGCCAACTTCTGGTAGTTTAGAATCTTGGGCAAAGCAAGGAATTTTACTTTTAAATGCTTCATTGACTGTTAGAAAAGATTTGGCTAATAGCCACAAACACCTGAAATGGAATGTTTTTACTGATGCAGTTATTCAGTACATTTCAGAAAATTCTGAACAGGTTGTTTTTTTACTTTGGGGAAGTTTTGCACACAAAAAAGGAAGTAAAATAAATAGAGAAAAACATTTGGTTCTAGAAACTGGACATCCTTCGCCATTAAGTGCTAATCGTGGTTTTTGGTTTGGAAATAATCATTTTAAGTTAACGAATGAGTATTTGAAATTGAATGGTTTTAGTGAAATTGACTGGGTAATTAATTTACCGTAAAATTGTAAAAACCTTCATTATCTAAATCATTTACGGTAGTTTTTATATACACATTTACTTTGTTTGAATATGAATATTGGTTAAAGTATGATTCAATAGAAATTCGATATTGACCAGCTTCGAGCAAAGGAATCCCTGCTCTAAACTCATATTTATTGGTCACATTATTTAAAACACAAATTGCTCCATATTGAAATTCTCCTTTATCGATAATTAAGCTTGTATTTATATCTAAATTTGACCAAGTATTGTATGCTGATTTTTTTTCTAAACTAAAACGAAAACAATATTTGTCGGAACCGGTTGTTTTATAAATATCTAAAAGTGTACTATATCCAGCTTCGGGTAAATATCTAGAAAAAGAAGAATTAATATATAAAACATCATTCATGTTATAACTTGGTTGTGTCTCGATTTCTATTAGATTTGGGATATATAAGTTTTTGACATTTATATCATTATAATCGTTTTCACATGTTGTGCTTGACAAAAAAATAATACCAAAAATAGCTAGTAAAAAATGTTTTAATGTTCTCATAATTTATTGTTTTTAAAATCGATATCCTACATTTCCGCCAATTCTTGTTACAACATCAGGACCATAATTAGGACTAAGTAAGTTTGGAGCTAATCCGAAATGTAAATCGACAACAAATCTTTTTTTGATATAAAATTTATACCCAATAGAAGAACCCAAAGCTACATTAGTATATTTTTTTTCAACTTTGTCATAGTATCCGTATGTTCCGTCAAATAACCTGTCGATGGTTTTATATTTTCCACTGTTTATAGAGGAGAATATTTCCCCATACCAATTCCTGTTTGTGTTTTTTGAAAATGAATATCTAACATAAGGTATAATTTGATAATCATTTGTTTTTGCATTATTATAACAATCATTACAGTAAAAATTAGGAAATTCGTTTATATTTCTTTCCAAAAATAATATACTCAAACCCGTTGAGAGTTTTTTATTTAAGAATCTTTCGTAAGAAATCTCTAGTCTTTTACTTATAAATACTTTTGTTAAATTAACACGAACTTCATTCTTTTTATTTAAGTATATATTTTGAATGCT
>NZ_JAYWDT010000114.1:0-8073 GCF_043779715.1 Flavobacterium sp. | reverse complement strand
TTTAGACAAAACGAAATTATCCCAAATATTTAGTAATCTGATTAGTAATGCTATAAAATTTACAGATCATGGTAAAGTAGAATTCATAGTAAAAGTGTTAAATGAAGAAAATGAATTTGACACAATATTATTTAAAATTACAGATACGGGAGAAGGAATTTCAGAAAATGACATATCAGAAATATTTGTTAGCTTCTCCCAAATTAAGCCGATAATGACTAGAAAACAAGGCGGAACGGGTCTTGGATTAGCTATTGTAAAAAGATTAATAGAATTGCACAATAGTGAAATTAAAGTAAAGAGTAAAGTAAGAGAAGGTTCTGAGTTTTATTTTGAACTTAAAGTAAGAAAAGTATCTCAAGAAATAATTACAACAAAAACTAATTCCTATCAACTAAAAAACAAGCTAGCATTACTTGCTGAAGACACCCCAATGAATGCTTTGCTTATGAAAAAATTACTATCCAATTGGGGTATAATTACAGATCATGCCTTAAATGGAAAAGAAGCATTTAAATTAGCCCAACAAAAAAAATATGATTTTATCCTAATGGATATTCATATGCCGGAAATGAATGGTTTTGAAGCTACAAAACTTATTCGATCTAACAAAAATCTAAATAACAATACGCCAATATTTGCTGTAACTGCTGATGTGATGACAAAAGAAGATAAAGAAAACTCGAATTTGTTTAATGGTATTCTTTGGAAACCTTTAGAAATAGAAAAACTATTTTCAGCCTTAGCTAAAGAAATTGAAGTAAAAGATAATGACTTTTAGTTTCTCTTTTTAAAACAAACCTTCTATTTTTTTATTTTGAATGCCAATTTTTGTAGCATCAAAATTTAATTTATTTTCCAATAACGAAGCATATACACTTCTAAAATCAACTTCATGTTTTAAATCTCCATTATCTAAATCAGAAAGATTCGGATTGTTTTCCATTACTTTTCCCGTATTGTTTCCGCCAATAATAAACATAGGCGCAGCCGTTCCGTGATCGGTTCCTTTGCCATTGTCTTTTACGCGACGGCCAAATTCTGAAAAAATCACAATAGTTACATTTTGTATGAGTTTAGCATTCTTTAAATCGGTATAAAAACTAAAAATCGCATCGTTAAGTTCTGTCAATTTATTATTGTGAATGGCCAATTGATTGTCGTGTGTGTCAAATCCTCCGAGTGAAGTATAATATACTTTCGAGTTCAAATTTCCTTTTACTAATCTTGCAATCCATTCTAAATTTTTAGACAATCCAGTTTTTGGATAACTCACTTCCGATGTAGATTTTGCTAATGCTTTCTGAATTTCGTCGGAGCCTTCTGTAACTGAGTTGGCTATTTTTCGTACAAAGTCCAATTGAGGATTAGTCGACAATTGAACTGAATCATCGTTTTCATTATTGGTCTTAAATCGATTCGGGTCTTTTACTGTAATCGAATTAGGTTCTTGTCCTTTTAGTGCTAAATTATCTATCGAATCTAGATTAATTCCAGCTGTTGGCTGATGTTCTTTGCATTGTAAATCTAAATAACGCCCTAGCCAGCCATCATCTAAATACTGGTTATAAGCCGAGCCTGTTTGCCAAATTTCTTGACTTCGAAAATGGGAACGAATAGGTTCAGGATAACCCACATTTTGAATCACAGCCAAATCACCGTTTTGTTGCATTGTTGCAAAACTTTTTAGAGCAGGATGAAAAGCCATTCCTTGTGTAGTACTAATGACTTCATTTTTTGATAAAGCTATCTTTGGGCGCAAATCATAATACAAAGGATTCTGGAACGGGATAAAAGTATTTAAGCCATCGTTTCCACCATTTAATTGTACAAAAACCAAACATTGTTCTCCAATAACTAGATTTTGTTGAGAACCAAAAGCAAACAAAAAATCGGGTAACAACAAAGCACCGCCAGTAAAAGTTCCTGTAAGCGAGAGAAAGTTTCTTCTGTTCATGATTTTAGTATTAAATAAGTTGGTATTCAGGAGTTTTTACCATGGCATTAAACAATCGCAAGACTGCATTTTCAGAACCTTCTGTGTTAGAATCGAAATCGTACTTTAGTATTTTTTCGAAATCTTTTTGAGTGTTTTCATCAGTTTCAAATAATAATCGGTCTTTTAGTTCAGCAATGATTTGTTTGTTGTTTCCACTTTTATTCCAATCCAGTTTAATGTTTGTTTTTTGAAATTGTACTTTATTGTCTTTTTCTTCACCATTAAACATTTTTCTATTAATAGTTCTACCACTACAAAACAAATCGGCAACATTATTTCGTTGCAAATACACTTGCGAGGTGAGCCAAGAATTACCGCCAACCCAACCTTTTACATTGGGTTGATTAAATAAATCCATTCCTTGTTCTCGAAGAAATAAAACTAATATTTTTGGATTTTCTAATTCGATATGTAATTCTGAAATAAGTTGTAAGCTATATTCTAACGGATTCTTAATTTTTGAACCTGCTGTTTTTTTAGTAAATTCTTCGGTAAAAATTTTGGTTAACAAAGGTTTTATTTCGAAGTTCATTTTCTTAAAATAATCACCATAATAAGTAATTAATTCAGTTGATGGATTGTCATAAATAAACCATTTCAGGATTTTTCGTGTAATAAAATAAGGAACATTTTTTTGTTCGAAAATAATATCTACTAAATCATCGGCTTTAAATTTCCCTGTTTTTCCTAAATAAGTGATGGTATCATTGTCTTCGAAAATGGGACGGTATTGCGCTTCATTTTCGCCAATTCCCAAACCCGCTAATGCTTTTGCTCCATTTTTAATATCACTTTCGGTATAATTTCCAATTCCAAGGGTAAATAATTCTAATAATTCTCGACTTAAATTCTCATTTAGTTTGTCTTTTCGGTTATCTACATTGTCAAGATAACGAACCATGGCATTGCTTTTTAAAACTTTTTTAGTGAGTTCCTTAAAATTGCCAAAAGCATTTTCTCGCAATAATTGATTGTGCTGAAAAACCCAATAATTCACCTTCACTTTCTGATAAGTAGAAACAAAATGATTGTGCCAGAAGCAGGTCATTTTTTCTTGAAGCGGAAACTCATTGGTCATCATTTTCTTAATCCACCATGCTTTCATTTCATTAGAAACTTGCACCTCTTTTTTAAGCATTTCTTTTGCGCTCTCGGGATCAGATTTTATTTTTTGACGAATGTTACGTAACTCTGTAAACGATTTTGGACTATTGTCTAAAAAAGCAGGAACTTGAGAATCGTATTTTGCCTGAAATGATTTTTCTAAGAATTTTTGCAAACCCAAACTCGCGATAGTTTGAGCTTGCTTGTTAGAAAATCCCAATCGCAAAGACCAGAGAGTGTTATTGTTCATAATGAAAAGTTTGAAATTAGTGTCTTCCTCGTCTTGAAACTTTTACTGCTTTTACATTACCACGCTTGTTTTTGTGAACTACCGCTGTTCCTCGACGACTTTTAATAACAAGTGTAGAAGAGTGTCTTCTAGGTGCATATACTTTTCTCGCTACAACTACGCGACGAACTGACGTTTTGTGATAGTACACACGATGAGGTGCACATCTTTTATAAAAAATATGATGATGATGTGTTTTCCAAGGTTTCCACCATCTTGGATAAAATCCCCAACGGTGTGGCGAAATCCAAACGACATATCTTGGAGAGTAAATAAAACGAACACTTGGCCAAAACCAAACATTTACCATAACATTAGTTGTAATAATCTCTGGCATAGCTGAGCCAGATTTAGACTTGCCTATCGAATCTTGAGTGTCAAAAGGCTCGACAATAGTATTTTCGGCATACAATTCGTTATCACCATCTATTTGTAGTGTTGCTTCTTCGTTTCCGGTTTTTTCGATACCAATTGTTGCGATGTCTTGTTTTTCATTTTCACTCAAATATGTACTTAAAATAATTACGTGTGTATCGTTTTCTTTAATGTCATCTACATTTATATAATCGGTGTTGCCATCGTTATTCAAATCGAGATTGTTTACGTTGTTGTTTTCTTCATTAATAAGTTTCTCGAATTCTTCTAACGAAGTAGATTTTTTAAAAATGGCTAGAGCGCCTTCTAAACTAAAATTATCACCAGTAAATTCTGGGATGTCATTTTCTTGAGAGAAACCTAATGTAATTCCTAGAAACACAAATAGGATAGTGGTTATTTTTTTCATAATCTTAATAGTTTATAAGTAAGACTATGAAGTTATAAAAAGGTTTAATTTTTGATAAAAAAAGCCTGTAAGTTCTCACTCACAGGCTTATTTAAAATAAATGATTAAACAAATAACTAAATAAACATTATTTTATCAATTCAAAACTTCTCTTTACAAAAGCAGTTAACTCTTCTCCTTTTAAAAGGTTTTGTGACAATTTTGCCAAATCTAAAGCTTGTTTTACCAAGTTTTCTTGTGCCGATTTGTCTTTGTTATTTAAAATTGAAGTAGCTAAATCAGAATTTGTATTTACTACTAAATTGTACATCTCTGGCATATGACTCATGCCAAACATACTACCACCGCCAGACTGACTCATTTCTTTCATACGGCGCATAAATTCTGGTTGTGTGATGATAAATGGTGAAGCATTGCTGTCTAAAGCTTCCAGTTGTACTGAATATGCTTTGGGAATAAATGATTCTAAAGATGTTTTTAGACTTTCTTTTTCTTCATCAGATAATTTAGAAATCGTAGTTTCTTCTTTCTTAATCAAATTATCAATATGATCTGAATCGACACGAACGAAAGTTATATCTTGATTGTCACTTTCAATTTTTTGAATCAAATGTGAGATAATTGGAGAATCTAATAACAAAACCTCATAACCTTTGTCTTTTGCAATTTCGATATAAGAATGCTGTGCTTCTTTATTTCCTGCGTATAAAACAACTAATTTTCCGTCTTTATTGGTTTGGTTTTCCTTTAAGTTTTCTTTTATTTCATCTAAAGTAAAATATTTACCATCGACCGTTGGATACAAAACAAAAGCACCTGCTTTTTCGTAAAATTTCTCTTCCGAAAGCATTCCATATTCTAAAACGATTTTTATATCATTCCATTTTTGTTCGAAATCTTCACGATTTTCTGTGAATAGAGCTTTTAGCTTATCGGCAACTTTACGAGTAATATAGTTCGATATTTTCTTCACCGCGCCATCTGCTTGTAATCCCGAACGAGAAACATTTAACGGAATATCTGGAGAATCGACCACACCACGAAGCATCATTAAAAATTCGGGAACAATTCCTTCTACATTATCGGTCACATAAACCTGATTTTGATACAACTGAATTTTATCTTTCTGAATTTGTAAATCTGAACCCAATTTTGGGAAATACAAGATTCCAGTTAGGTTGAAAGGATAATCTACATTCAAATGAATATGAAACAAAGGCTCCTCGAACTGCATTGGATAAACCTCACGGTAAAAATCTTTGTAATCAGCATCGGTCAAATCCGTTGGTTGCTTTGTCCAAGCTGGATTCGGATTGTTAATGATATTATCAGCTTCTACTTCTGTAAAAATATTTTCTTTGTCTTCTGTTTCAACAAAATCACCTTTCTTTTGTTCTATTTTTTCTGTTCTAGTTCCAAATTTAATCGGAATAGGCATAAATTTATTATACTTATTTAATAGACCAGAAATTTTAGAATCTTCTAGAAACTCTAAAGAATCTTCGGCAATGTGCAGGATGATTTCGGTTCCACGAGTGGTTTTTTCAGCAGTTTCTAAAGTAAATTCAGGACTTCCGTCGCAAGTCCAATGCGCAGCAGGTTCGTCTTTGTATGATTTTGTAATAATTTCAACTTTTTCCGCAACCATAAATGCAGAATAAAAACCAAGACCAAAATGACCAATGATTCCTGAATCTTTCGCAGAATCTTTGTATTTGTCTAAAAACTCTTCAGCCCCAGAAAATGCCACTTGATTGATGTATTTTTCTACTTCATCAGCAGTCATTCCTAGACCTTGGTCTATAATATGAATTTTTTTAGCTTCCTTATCGATTTTAATTTCAATAATGGGAGAACCGTATTCAACTTTGGCTTCACCAATGCTTGTAAGGTGTTTTAGTTTTAAAGTGGCGTCGGTTCCGTTAGAAATTAATTCACGCAAGAAAATTTCGTGATCGCTGTATAGGAATTTCTTGATTAAGGGAAATATGTTTTCTACCGAAACATTAATTTTTCCTGTTGTCATAATATTTAGATTTTTATTGTTAAATTTATAATTGATTTTTTGTCAAATAAAGTGCCAAAACAATAAAAATGACAAATTGACGTGGTCGTAATTTTACAAATAAATAAAGGAATTTTACAATCTTTGTCGGATTATTATTCATAAATTTGTTCCTATTAAATTATCTAATCTAAATATGAAAAAACTAATTTTATTTTTCGCATTAGCTTTAGTAGCTAGTTCTTGTAAAACTCCCGCTCCCGCGGCTGCAACAAATGTTGACAGGAAATCTCAAGTGGCTATCAAGGGAAATTGGACAATCGCATCTGTAACTTATTCAGGTTCGGATGTGTTTAAAATCACTTCTTTCGATTTGGCTGACTCAAAATGTTTCGAAGGTAGTACGTGGAAATTTATTTCAAACAATGATTCGGGTGATATGGCTTTAACACAAGCTAATTGCACGACTTTCGCTTCGAAAATTAAATGGTATGTAAACAAAGACGGACAATTTGTATTAAAGTTTTTGGCTGAAGGTGTAAAAGCTAAAAAAATGCAACAAGGTTACATTCTTACGGTTGCTGATCAAACTGCTGAATCATTCAAACTGATTGATAAAATAAACATTGGTGGCAAAATGACGAATATCGTTTATCAATTTAAAAAATCAAACTAAAAACTACAAATATGAAAAAGTCTATTATATACATACTTTCGCTTTCGTTTCTTTTAGGAACTGTTTTATCAGGTTGCGAGTCAGTAAAAAACACAAATAAAACCCAACGTGGAGCCGCAATTGGCGCAGTTGGAGGTGCAATACTAGGTGGTGTTTTAGGGAACAACATCGGAAAAGGTGGTAACGGCGCTTTAGGTGCTGTTTTAGGTGGTGTTATTGGTGGTGTTGCCGGTGGTGTTATTGGTAACAAAATGGATAAACAAGCCAGAAAAATATCAGAAACTTTGCCTGGTGCAAAAGTAGAAAGAGTTGGAGAAGGAATCAAACTGACTTTGGGTGAAAATTCAATTCGTTTCGATACTAATAAATCAACATTAACATCTACAGCCAAAGCAAATTTAGATAAATTAGTGCCAGTTTTTAATGAATATCCAGATACAGATATTCAAATATATGGTTATACAGATAGTTCAGGAGCCGATGATTATAATTTGAAATTATCTCAACAAAGAGCCGCTTCTGTAAAATCGTATTTGTCAGGAAAAGGATTGGCAAATTCTCGTTTTAATACTTCAGGACTTGGAGAAGCAGATCCTATTGCATCTAACGAAACAGCTGAAGGAAAATCTCAAAATCGTCGTGTAGAGTTTGCAATTACTGCAAATGACAAGATGGTAAATGACGCTAAAAAAGAATCTGGTAACTAATCTTTTTATCACAATATTTTAGAAGCTGTTTCTCATGAAACAGCTTTTTTTTATTTCATTTTTTTTGAAAAATATTTAACATAAATTTTGTTTAGCTTTTTCAATTCATAGTTAGACAATAACTATCTTTGTGTAAGATATTTAATCAAATGATTATGGCAACTGCAAAAAAAATGGAATCAAAAAAAGATATAATTGATGATAATAAAATCATTAGTTTATATATGAATGATGTTTTAGAGAACAATCATAATACAAAAAATGTATATGTTTTTTGTAAAAACAACGCTATCGAAGAATCGGATTTTTATTCGTTTTTTGGTTCTCTCGATGCTATAAAACAATCTATTTGGACTAAGTTTTTTGAAAATACAATTTCTACTCTCCAAAAAGATGAGAATTATGCTAATTATCCTGATAAGAATAAATTATTGTCCTTGTATTTTACATTATTTGAAGTATTAACTTTAAACAGAAGTTACGTGGTTTATTCTTTACTAGAAAACAAA
>NZ_JAYWDT010000113.1:0-3686 GCF_043779715.1 Flavobacterium sp. | reverse complement strand
ATTGTTTGTTATAATTGCAATTTATATTTTACTAAATATTTTGTATTCAAAATGGCTCAAACACATTACAATTCTAGATGTAAACATAATTTCTATTGGTTTTGTATTGCGAATTTTAGCAGGTGCTTCAGTTTCTAATATAGAACCTTCTGTTTGGATTTTGCTCATAACCTATTTATTGGCATTATTTTTAGGAATTTCTAAAAGAAGAACCGATGTAGTTTTATCATTAGATGGTAAAAATGTTCGTAAAAACATTGAAGGTTATAGTCTTTCTTTTATAGATACCATTTTAGGAATATTAGCTTCAATAATTATTGTTTGCTACATTTTTTATTGCATTTCACCTGAGAATAAAGACAACTATCACTCAAAACTTTTATATTTATCTATAATTTTTGTGATAAATGGTATTTTCCGTTATTTGAAGTTGGCTTTAGTAGAACAATCTACTTATTCTCCTACAAAAATAGTCTTGAAAGATAGATTTCTTCAAATAACAATCCTTTGCTGGGTTATACTAATGAGTTATTTACTTTATTTTAATAAATAATGAAAATACTAGCTTTATTTGATTTTGACGGTACGCTTTACAAAAAAGACAGTTTGTTAGAATTTACAAAATTCAGTAAAGGAAAACTGAATTTTTATATCGGTTTATTTATGATTTCTCAGTACTTAATTGGTTTCAAATTGGGAATTATATCTAATGAAAAAGCCAAGCAAAAATTTATTAAACATTTTTTAAAAAACACAAATTATAATGATTTCACAATAAAATGTAATGATTTTGCCTTACAAAAAATTAATGCTGATTTGAATGAAAAAATTTACGAGCAATTTATCAATCATTTAAAATTAAATCATACCGTTTATATTGTAACAGCTTCTATTCCTGAATGGATTGAGCCTTGGAGTAAGCAATTTTCAGTTCCAGTAATAGGAACTCAAATTGAAATTGAAAATAATAAAATAACTGGCGAATTTGTAAGCAAAAACTGCTACGGAATAGAAAAAGTGAATAGAATAAATTCAGTTTTAAATCTAAATGAATTTGAATCAATTACTGTTTACGGATCTGGAAAAGGAGATGTCGAAATGCTAAAACTAGCAAAATAGGAAGTTCTTTACACTAAACTCTTTCTAAAATAAATTCCCAAAACTAACAAATAAATACCATAAGTAAAGGCGTGTGCTATAACAACACCTTCTATTTTAAAAATACTAATAAAATAAATACTAGAAAAATAAAGTATTAGTAATGATAAAATCTCTGTTACAATAAATGATTTTGTCATCTTTTTTGCAAAAAACTGAAAACCTAAAATCCAAGAAGCTGCTTTTAGAAAATCGCCAACCAATTGCCACAAAAACAAATCAGAAACTGGCTCAAAATCTTGAGTAAAAAGGATTTTTATCATTATACCTCGAAACAAATAAATGATAAATAATCCAACAGCAAATAAAGGCAACACATTTTTGTAAAAGCTCCAAAACACTAATTTTGTTTCTTCATTGGTTTTTGCCAACACTAATTTTGGATAATAATATACCGTAAGTAAAGTGTTTACAAAAAGTAAATAATATGTAGAAATTCTAGTCATTGCTTCCCAAAAACCGGCTTCTTTTATACCAACAGTATCAATAATTTGATTCCGAATGACTAAAAAAACTATCGGTCCAAAAATCCCTGAAACCAAAGCCATAAGAAAATAATGGGATAGGTTTTTTATAATTTTAAAATCAAATAAGCTAAAACTGATGGCATTTTTTATCGAAATTTCTTTAGAAATATAACGAACCGTAACAAAAAATAATAATGATGGTGTAATAATGATTGCTAATAAAGCGCCGAGAACCAACCATTTCCAAATAAATAATAAAGTAACAAAAAGTCCTATAATATTTCCTATAATATTAATATAAATGACTGCTTTAAATCGTCCTAATCCGTTTATAATAGCCACTAAATATAACGAAGAAGCATATAATGGTAAGACAATCGCCAATACTTTAAATACATAAGAGTATTCTAAATTATTCCCAAAAACAACTTGATTCCAGTAATTAGCAAACAAAAACAAAGTGCTACTTATAACAATCGTAACAGTTAGCAAACTAAAAAATAAGGTGGAAAATATTTTTTTGAATTGAAGATTATCTTCTTCATTTTCGGCAACATATTTTACAATTCCGTTCTGGAAACCTAAAGTCGAAACACTTTCTACCGAAGTTAAAAAGTTACGCAAATTCCCCACCAAAGCCATTCCTGTTGGACCAACGAAAATAGCCAAAACTTTCGAAGTGATTAGTCCAATTCCTATCTTAATAAGTACACTAATACTATTTAAAGAAGTGATTTTAAATAGTTGTGACGAAACGATATTTTTTAAGAAATTCAATTAATATTGATTTAAAATTTTGATAATAAAACCAATTTCATCATCTGCAATAACTGGACTTATAGGCAAGCTTAAAACTTCTTCATGCATTTTTTCGGTAATAGGAAAAGACAAATTGTTATAACTAGATAAAGCATTTTGTTTGTGTGGCGCAATGGGATAATGTATAAGTGTTTCAACTCCGTTTTCTAACAAGTACTGTTGCAGTTTTTCTCGATTTTGAGTTCTAACAACAAACAAATGAAAAACATGATTGAAGGTATTATCCCAAAAAGGTAAAATAATCTTATCATTTTTTATCTCTGAAATATAACGTTTTGCTACGATTCGTCTTTTTTCGTTATCCGAATCTAAATCAGATAGTTTTACATTCAAAAAAGCTGCTTGAAGTTCGTCTAATCTAGAATTTACACCAATAAAATCATTGTAATATTTAGTTTCTGAGCCATAATTTCGTAATGATTTTATGGTTTTTGCTAAATCATCATCGTTTGTAGTAATTGCGCCGCCATCACCCAAAGCACCTAAATTTTTCCCTGGATAAAAACTGTAAGCTTGGACATTATTATTTCGTAATTGCTTCGCCTGTTCGCTATCGCTCGGGTCGTAATTGTTTTTTGCTCCATGAGCTTGTGCTGCGTCTTCTATTACCAATAAGTTATGCTGATTTGCTATTTCGTTTATAGCATTCATATCGACTAATTGCCCGTAAAGATGAACTGCAAGAATTGCTCTGGTTTTAGATGTTATTTTCTCTGAAATTAAATCAGGATTTATATTGTAAGTTTCTAATTTTGGCTCGACCAAAACAGGAATTAAATCCGCTTGTAAGATGGCTAGAATACTAGCAATATAAGTATTTGCAGGAACAATAACTTCATCTCCTTTTTGTAGTTTTCCTAACTGAATATAAGCTTTAAAAATAAGCACCAAAGCATCTAAACCATTTCCAACTCCGATGCAGTGTTTGGTTTGGCAATAATTGGCAAAATTTTCTTCGAAAATTTTTACTTCATTACCTAAAATATACCAGCCAGAATTCATTACGGATTTCAACTTTTCTTGAAAAGCAGTTTCGTAAGGTTTATTAATTTTATTTAAATCTAAAAATCGAATCATAATATTACATTGTCTAATAAAATATAATTACTCGTTTTTACTTCATAAAAATCCTGAACAATTGTGCTTCCTCCGAAGCTTTCTTTCCAAAAACACAAGCCGTTATTTAGATTTTTTCCTTGATTTTCGTTCGAAATTCCAAAATCGAAATACTTTTTATCTCCA